>NZ_DATJYB010000276.1:0-16566 GCF_035499775.1 Mycobacterium sp.
AGATGGGCACGTACTCAGCGGATCTCGACGCTTTGGCGCAGCTGGGCGTGCCCCGGATCAACGCGGTCAGCCTCGATCCCGACCTCGGCCGCAGTTTCGACCAGTTCGCCGCTCTGACAGAACTTGCCGCCCAACGGAATATCGAGACCGTCGTCGAACCGGTACCGGGCCTGACCGTCGGCGACCTGCCCACGGCGCTGGCCGCTCTGGCACACGTCGCGAGACCCGACTTCCGGCTGTTGATCGACACCATGCACCTGGTGCGGTCCGGGTCCACCGCGGCCGACCTCGCCGCACTGGATCCCACGCAGATCGGCTACGCCCAACTCAACGACACGACGCTGCAGCCGCGCCTCGATAACTACATGGAGGAAGCCATGTACGAACGCATGGTTCCCGGCGAAGGCGAGCTGCCGCTGCACGACTTGCTGCGCGCGCTGCCCACCGGCATCGTGCTCGAACTCGAAATCCCGCAACGGTCACTGGCATTGGCCGGGGTCAGCCACATCGATCGGCTGCGCCCCGGCGTCGAAGCGGCACGCCGCTTGTTGTCCGAGATGTGATATTCAGGTCGGCTGGCGCAGCGGGAGGCCGGCCGCGCGGTAGATCGCGTCGATGACGGTCATGTTCTCGACGGCGTCCTGCGCGGTTGTCTTGACCGGCTCGCCACGCAGTACGGCGGCCGCGAAAGCGTCGAGCTGATAGGCGTAGGAAGGGCGGCGCCCGAAGCGCTCCACGCGTTTACCGTCGGCAGATCGGACCGACAACCGATGGAAGAACTGCGGTGCAACCGGATTGAGTACACTCAGCTCGCCGCGGTCGCCCAGCACCTTGGCGCTCATCCGCAGCAGATTCGACGACCACATCGAACAACGCACCCGGCCGGAATGCCCTGCCGGAAAAAGTAATTCGGCCGTCATTGCCCGGTCGACCCGCGGATCGCGCAGCTTCACCTGTGCCGAAACGACTTCCGGAGTCGCACCGCCGAAGGTGCGGGCCATGTGGACCGCATAGCACCCGGCATCCATCGTCGCGCCACCGGCAAGCGAGTAGTTGTAACGGATGTCGGAGAACTTGGGCAGCGGGAAGCACATCGCCGCCTCCACCCGCTGCAGCTTGCCCAGCTCGCCCGAGGCGATGATCTCCTCGACGCGCAGCGCCAGCGGGTGGTAGCGGTAGTGGAATGCCTCCATCACGACCCGGTCCGACTGCGCGGCCAGCGCGGCGATCTCGCCGGCCTCGGCCGCGTTGGCCGTGAACGGCTTTTCGCACAGCACGTGCTTGCCGGCGGCCAGTGCGGCCCGGGTCCACCTGCCGTGCAAGCCGTTCGGCAGCGGGTTGTAGACGGCGTCGAGCTCCGGGTCAGCGATCAATTCCTGGTAGCCGTCGTGCACCCGGGCGATGCCGTGTTTGGCGGCGAATTCCCGGGCGCGGGACACATCGCGTGCGGCGACCGCGGCCACCACCACCTCGGCATTGTCTTTGGCCGGATTGATCAGTGCCATCGGCGCGATGCGGGCTGCACCCAGCACGCCGATCCGCACCTGCCGCGGCTCAGGCATGGCCGGGCTCTCGACGGGCGAACGCGGGCGCGTGCTCGGGCCGGACGCCGACGCCGATGAAATACGCGGGCAAGGCGGACAGCCACGGCAGCCGCTCCATCACGGTGAGCAGCGCCGCCGGCGGCGTGAGGTCCGCGCCGCGCAACAGCGGTCCCAGCCCTCGCTGCAGCACCCGCTGCACCCCCTGGGTCACCGCCGTGGGAAACAGGCGGCGGCGCCGGACCGCAGCCAGGTCGCGATCGGTAACCCGGTGCCGCCGCAACGGCCCGGCCAGGATGGTCGCGGCGGCCACCGCGTCCTGGACCGCCAGGTTGATGCCGACGCCGCCCAGCGGAGACATCGCGTGCGCGGCGTCGCCGATGCACAACAGGCCGGCGGTGTGCCAGCGGCGCAGCCGGTCTACCCGGACGTCGAGGTGCTTGACGTCGTCCATGGATTTCAAGGCCAGCACCGCATCACCCGCTTCGGGTACCAATGCGCCGACCTCGCGGCGAAACTCCTCGATGCCCCGCGCACGCAACTCGGGGTCAGTCCCCTTGGCCCCGATGTAGGCGATCTGGTTGTAACCCTCCCGCGGGATCACACCCAGCGCCTTGCCGGGACCCACGCGAGGCAGGAACGAGAATTCCGTCTCGCCTTCGCGCGGCAGGCGGAACCACCACACGTCGAAGATCACCGGGAATTCGCGGACCTTCAGGCCGGCCTCCCGACGAAGGATCGACCCCCGGCCGTCGCACGCGACGGTCAACTCGGCCCGCAGTTCGCCGGGGCCGTCGGGCCCCTGGTAGCGCACTCCGTTGACCCTGCCGCCGTCCCATAACAGCCCGGTGGCCTCGCACTTCATCCGCAAGGTGAAAGTCGGCTCGGCTTCGGCGGCCTCGGCCAGCAGCTTCAGCAGGTCCCACTGCGGCACCATCGCGACAAACGGATGGGGCTGGCGCAACCGCCCGAAGTCGACGTATGTCACCTTGCGGCCGTTGGTTTCGAATGCCGCCCGGTGTAGCTCGCTGTGCGGCAAAGCCGCGAACCGCTTCCACAAGCCCAGCTCGTCGAGCAGGCGCAGCGTGGTCGGATGCACCGTGTCGCCGCGGAAGTCGCGCAGGAAGTCTCCGTGCTTCTCCAGCAGGGTGACCTCCACGCCGGCCCGAGCCAGCAACAGCCCCAGAACCATCCCGGCGGGGCCGCCACCGATGATCGCGCACGTGGTTGTCTCGGCCATCAGCGCCCAAGCATACGTGGTGGCCGGTCAGCCGCTGCCCACAGTCTGGTTCTGCATCGAAATTGGCTGTAGCGCAAGAGTTCTAGCCTTACACTTGATAAACCGAAATGGGATCCAGGATGACGCCACTGTCCTCGACATAGCGGTCCCACAGGTCGAGGAGCTCGGCCAGCTTCTCCGGGTACGTGGCTGCCAGATCGTCGATCTCGCCCGGGTCGACGGACAGGTCATAGAGCTGCCAGGCGCCCGGGCCGTACGGCGCGGGCAGGTAGAGCGCCTTCCAGTCGCCCTGGCGGATGGCGCGGCGGCCGAACAGCTCCCAGCCCGTGCCGGTATCGGCGTCATGCACCGCATCGGCAGCGCCCGAGAGATATGCCACCAGCGAGCGCCCCCGCACGGGTGCCACCTCGCGACCGCGGTATTGGATGCCGGGGTGTTCGGTGCCGGCGAGCTCCAGCACGGTCGGCACGATGTCCATGACGGTCGCGAACGCGGTGCCGATCTGGTCCTGGCGGGCAAAGCCCGGCCAGGTGATGAAGCCGACCACCCGGATGCCGCCCTCGGTGGTGAACGCCTTGTGCAGGCGCGACGGCGCGGTGGCGGCTTGTGCCCAGCGTGGGCCGTACCAGATGAACGAAGTGGGGCCGCCGAGGTTGTCCAGGCTGTTGTCGCAATGCTTTTCGATCTGGGCGGCGATCTGGGCGCCGCGCAGCGGCATCGCCTCGACGATCGCGCCCTCTGCGCCGTTGTCGGACAAGAAGATCACCACCGTGTCGTCAAGCTCGCCGGTCTCGGCCAGGTAGTCGACCACCCGGCCGATGTTCCAGTCCATCCGGTCGACCATGGCGGCGTAGACCTCCATGCTGCGGGCTAAGATGGCCCGCTCGTCGGCGGTCATGTCGGCCCACTCGGCAGCACCGTCCGCGACCACCGGGTGCGCCGCGACATCCGCCGGGCACAGGCCGAGCCGTTTGAGTGCGGCCAACCGGGCCTCACGCAACGCGTCCGGACCGCCGTCATAGCGGCCGCGATAGGCGGCGATGGATTCTGCAGGAGCTTGCAGCGGCCAGTGCGGCGCCTGAAAAGGCAGATACGCGAAGAACGGTCGGTCATCATCCGGGCGGCGTTCGCGGAAGTAGCGCAACAGGGTGTCGGCGTAGAAGTCCGACGAGTAGAAGTCGTCGCCGACCGTGACGAACCGGTCGTCTTCGGTGTAAAGCGTTGGGACGGGCGAGAATCCGGCTGCCCTGGCGCCGCCGTAGTGGCTGGCGCCGGCCGGCAGCAGGGCGAACGAGCGCTCGAATCCGCGCGCCCACGGTGATGTCTCGATCGTGTGCCCCAGATGCCATTTGCCCGACATCAGCGTCAGGTAGCCGGCGTCGCGCAGCAGTTCGGGCAGAGCTACGACCCGGTCGTTCAGATATCCCTCATAGCCGGGCGAACCGGCGAATCCGGGGATCGCGACCTCGAGCATCGTGCCGATGCCCGCGATGTGGTGATCGGTTCCGGTCAGCAGCATCGCCCGGGTGGGCGAGCAGGCCGGCGCGGAATGGAAGTCGGTGAACCGAATCCCCGCGTACGCCAATCGGTCCAGGTTCGGTGTGTTGATCTCGCTGCCGAACGCGCCGATGTCGGAAAACCCGAGATCGTCTGCCACTATCACCAGGAAGTTGGGGCGCTTCACGCTGAAGCATCCTGTCAGGTCCGGCGCCCGGATGGAACGTCCTGCTCACTAATCGGCGGCGGCGTCTTCCTGTTGGTCCGCGCGCACGCCCCGCATACTCAATGTGGTGCGCAGTACGGCCAGGCCGGCGGGAAGCAGCAGCGCGGCGATGACGGCGAGGATGAGCCTGATGGCACTACCGGTGCTCAGGCCGTGTTTCTGCAGCATCTCGAGTACCGTGCCCGACACGGCCACGCCGACGCCCGCGAGCGTGACCAGCGAGGTCAGCGTGACACCGGCGGCTTCGCCTGCCCGCTCGGGCGACACCGCCGCCTGCGTCGCGATCGTGGTGAACGCGTAGGCCAGGCCCATGGTGAAACCGCAGGCCGTCAGCGCAGCGAGGTACACCACCCACTGCTGCGAAGCGGCCAGTACCCCAAGCGAAACCGCGGCCACCGAGCAGCCGATCCCCATCACCACGGTGGGCGAATAGCGCGACGCGAGGCGCCCCGAGATCACCCCGCCCAGCGCCGCGCCCGCCGACGGGCCGAGGAAGGCGATGCCCGCGACCATCGGCTCCAGTCCGCGCACCAGTTGCAGATTCATCGTCGACAAGAACACCGTCACCGTGTAGGCGATGTTGGCGATGGTGCCGGCGATGACCAGGATGGTGAAGTGCGAGTTGCGCAGCAGCGACAGGTCGACCAGCGGGTGGCGCACTCGTGTCTCGACGGCGACGAACGCGCCCAGGATGGCAACCGACGCAACGAACATCGCGACCGTCCGCACCGACAGCCAACCCCAGCTCGGTGCTCGGTCAAATGCCAAGGTGAACAACCCGATTCCGGAAGTGATCAGCGCCAGACCGCCCAGATCGAGGCGCCGCGGCGCGGTTTCGTCGGACGACTCCGGAATAGTCTTCATGCCGATCAGCAGGGCTACCGAGGCTAACGGCACCAGCAGCCAGAAGATGGCGCGCCAGCCCAGCGTTTCGGTGAGCAATCCGCCCACCAGCGGACCGGCAGCGTTACCCAATCCCGCTATGCCATAAGCCAATCCGATAGCGTGACTGGACCGTTCCGGGGGGAACGCGTTGGTCAGGACGCTGACGGACACCGGAAAGATAAAGGCGGCGCCCAGCCCCTGGACCGCCCGGAATGCGATCACCACAGCTGCGGATGGTGCGACGGCACAAAGCACCGATGCGACCCCGAACAACGCTATCCCCGCGAGCAGCGCGCGGCGGCGCCCAAAGATGTCGCCGATGCGGCCCGCGGGAACCATGAACGCACCCAGCGCGAGCATGTAGACGCTGATCACCCACTGCAGGTCGGAGGTGGTGCTGTGCAGATCCGACGCCATGCGTGGCAATGCGAGGTTCATCGCGAAGTAGTCGATCTGAACACAGAACAGTGCCGTCGAGACAGCCGTCAGTATCCAGCGCGACTGTGTGCGGTCAGAGGCCGAGGTCACGTCTCGACAGTAACGGTAGGAATACAGCCACGAACGGAATTCCGGCCGTGGGCGAGATCTGGCCACGCTTCGGAGAATTCAGCAGCCACCCGCGGCTTTTGCCGACCCGCTCGGCGCGAGGCCGCGGCGGGACTTATCGTGTCTGAAACGCTAATGCCAAGGAGGCTGATATGGACGATGCGCCGGCTGGGCGCGGGGTGCGGCGGGGCCTGGCCGGCGTCGTCGCATTCGTCGCCGTGATCGCAACCGGCACAGTCGGTTCTGCCGTTCGGTGGCCTGCACGAACCCAGCACGGTTGCTGTGGACAGCGCCGGCACCGTGTACGTCGCCGACGCCGGCAACAACAGGGTGGTGGCACTGGCGGCGGGTTCGTCCGCGCCCACTGTGCTGCCGTTCACCGACCTGCAGGGTCCCCATGGTGTCGCGGTGGACGGCGCCGGCAACTTATACGTCGCCACCCTGGGCGACAACCGGGTGCTGAAACTGGCGGCGGGGTGAGCGCAAAAGCTGCTCAAATCTGTTGGCCTGCAACAGGTGTGATGCGTCTTCCATGCCGCTAGCTGTGGGGACGGTGGTCGCCGGCTACCGGATCGAGGGGGTGCTGGGCTCCGGCGGAATGGGCACGGTCTATCTGGCCCGGCATCCGACGCTGCCCCGCAGCGATGCCCTGAAGATCCTGTCCACCGAACTCTCCCTGGACGAACAGTTCCGGTCCCGGTTCATCCGCGAAGCCGACCTGGCCGCCACGTTGAATCAGCCCAACATCGTCACCGTCTTCAACCGCGGCGAAACCGACGACGGCCAACTGTGGATCGCGATGGAGTATGTCGACGGCACTGCCGCCGGCAATCTGGCACCCGCGAACCTCACGCCGGCGCGGATCGTTCGCATCACCACGGACGTCGCCAGGGCGCTCGACTACGCCCATTCCCGCCGGGTGCTACACCGCGACGTCAAACCGGGGAACTTCCTGGTTTCCGCGCCGGCAACCCCCGAAGAGCGGGCGCTGCTTGCCGATTTCGGGATCGCCCGCGCGCTTGACGACGCCACATCGCTGACCGCCACCGGTTCGCTGGTCTTCACCGCCGCCTACGCCGCACCCGAGGCGATCGAAGGCGGCCCGACCGACCACCGGGCCGACATCTATTCGCTGGGCTGTTCACTGTTTCGGCTGCTGACCGGACAGACACCTTACGGCGAAACTGGCTCGCTCCCGGCGATGTTGGTGGCCCACATGATGCGGCCGGTGCCACGGCCGAGCGAGCTGGCCCCCGGCCTGCCACCGGCGATCGACGAGGTGATTGCCCGCGCGATGGCCAAGGACCCAGCCGATCGATTCACCACCGCGGGCGAATTGGCCGGCGCCGCCGCGGCCGCATTGAGCGGTTCCGCCGCGACCCCGGATACCGGGTCCCAGACGCGCAGCTGGACAACCCCACCGGTGTCGTATCCGGCCGCGCCGCGTCCGCCTACGCTGCCCACAACGTCACTGGGGCAACAGTTTCCGGCCAGCTCTGGGCGCCCGTCCCGACGGGTCAAGCGGGGCCTGATGCTGGGCGCGCTGGCCCTGACCGTGGCCGCCGTGGTCGCCTTGGTGACCGTTCTGTTGGTCGGGCACCACCGCGGCGCCGGGTTGGCGGCGTATCAGCCGCAGACACTCACCGGGATGTACGGCGCCGTACAACTCGAGCACCGGCCGTTGGCCATCGCGGCACTGGGACCCGGTGATCCGGATGCGGTGTTGTCGCTGGGTGTCCAACCCGTCGTGATCGGCGGCATCCCCGGCAAACTGCCCAGTTGGCTTCAGTCCCTTGTCCATTCGGCTCCTCCGGTGCTCGGGGTTCCGGATCCGGCAGCGGTGGCGGCGGGCAAACCGGATCTGATCATCGACACCGGAGAGATCGACCGAGCCACCTACGACAAGCTGGCAGCCGTCGCGCCCACGCTGACCCGCCCGGAAACACCAGAGTGGACGTGGCAGGCGCAGCTGACCTGGATCGCCCGGGCGCTTGGCCGCTCGGACACCGCAAAAACACTGATCACGGATTCAGCGGCGCAACTAGCCAAGATCAAGTCCCGGCACCCGGTCTTCGGCGGCAAGTCGATCACCGTCGTCAACTTCTCCGGTACCGCCACCACCGCGGCGGCGAACATGTCACCCCCGACGAGGTACCTGGAAAATCTGGGATTCGCCTACAACACTCACTACCAACGTCGCGCCACCGACCCACCCGAGGTGCCGCTCGACACCCCGAGCGCGTTGGGCCAAGCCCAGTCCACCGACGTTATGTTGCTGTGCCGCACCGACCCAGCCGCCGGAGGCGGCGGATATAACGGTCTACCAACGGGTTTCAGCGCATACAGCGGGATTCTGGTCATCATTGACGACCCGGCCACCATCGCGGCGCTCAACACTGGGGGTCCGGCCGCCACCGCCTATCTGAACGAAGCGCTGGTCAACAAACTGGCTACTCAGATCCACTGACGCGGTACTCGAAGCGGCTGAGCATGTCGTAGTCGCCCATGGGAAGCACCGAAACCAGCTTGTAGATCCATCGCACCGGAGTCGACTCGATTTTCTGGTAACCGGCCAGCGCCGACCTCTGCTTGAGGAACCGCAGCCGCGGATTCCACTTCTCGAGGTCGCGGACGTTGCGGATGCCCCATTTGACGATGCCGTTGGTAAGAACCTTCGACATCGGCGGCGCCACCGGGGACAGTGTGTCGAAAAGCATTTCACCGTGGTCGAATCGGGCGGTCAAGCGGTCCAGCAGCCGGCGGACTTCGGGCTCGGGGAGATACATCAGCAGGCCCTCGGCCACGATCAGCGTGGGGCGACCGGTCGGGATGCCGTCCAGCCACTGTGCATCGGTCACCGACGACCCGATCATCCGGTAGTGCTCGGTGTCGCTGTAGAGCTGGCGGCGCAACTCGATGACACTTGGCTGATCTAGGTCGAACCAGAGCACGGTAGACGGTGGATCGAGCCGGAACGCGCGCCCGTCGAGGCCGCAGCCGAGGTGCAGGACAATGGCGTCGGGGTGGCGGGCAAGGAAATCTGCGCACCAGTCGTCGAGCTGCTTGGCGCGCAACACAACCATGTACTGGTTCGACGCGGGCACCATCGATCGCTTCATCCGCTTGAAGTCGTAGTCGATGCGGTCGACCGCCTCCGCCGCAGCGTGGTCACCCAGAATTGGCCGCCGCGTGCGGCTTTCATAGGCGCGCAGGTACAAGGTGACCAGATTCGTCCACTCCACCGAGCCCCACCGCACCGAGCTGAAATCGACTTTGGCTGTCGTCACGATCGCTCCTCCCCCCGCGCTGCCGATCCAGCCGGGCATCCATTCGCCACGGTAGTCCTGCGAGACCAACCGCATCGGGGCTGCGCAGCGCCTACGATGCCAGGGTGACCACTGCGGATAACCTGTCGCGTCGCATCCTGACCATCGAGGCTTCCCTGGCTGATGCGCTCTCGGGGATCAAGACCGTCGGAGCCACTCAGCGCGTGCTCGGCGACGCGCTGAGGGAATACAGCAACCGGTTGGGCGGAGTCGAGGACCTCGCCCAAGACACCAACCGCCGCATCAGCGCGCTGGAAAAGTCCATTGCCGAGATCAAAGAGCTCCTCGTGCAGGCCCTCGCCCGCTGAGGCGAGCCGATAGTTCCATTGGTGCTAAACGATTTTCAGCACATCTTCAGGAGCCGACGGCGGCAAGTTGGCGGGCGGGCGAACTGTAACGCGAACCCCTCGGGTGCGCCACGCAGACGGATCTGCGGTGCTTGCCCATCGCGCAGGTGATCGCGGCGCTGACGACGTGCGGCACTTCCTGGAGAAGCATGTGCCCGGCGTCGGCCCGGTGCAGGTGGGTGGCAGCGGGGATGGTCGCCGCCAAATCCCGTGCGTGTGCAGGCGGGGTGGTCAAGTCTTTTCCGCCGCTGATCACGATGGTCGTGGCCGCGATGGACGTCAGCGTGTGGTACTGGTCGAAGCGCTGCAGGCTCTTCAGAAAACCGGCAGCGGTCGCCAGCGACATGGAGCGCAGAGCGGATGCGGTCACCGCGGCGACGGCATTCGGGTCGGCGCCTCCTGGTGCGGAACGGTTGATCACGGCTTCGCGGACGGGCCGCATGAGACCCTTGATCACCCGGTCCGTGGCCCGTCGGGGCATGCGCTGCACGACGTCGTACAACATGCCCGTGACGGGAGTGCCCAGCAAGCGGCCCAGTCCTCGCTCGCTGAGCCGGCCGCCCGCGGTGGCCACCAGGACGAGGCCTTGCGGCTGCACCGGACGCTCGGCGGCGGGACGGCCGAAGTATGCCAACGCCGTCATCCCGCCCATCGAGTGTCCCGCCAGCGTCAGCGGCCCCGTGACCTGCAGGGCGGTGAGCACCTCAGCAAGGTCGCCGGCGAGTCGCTCGATGCGGTAGGTGTCCATCGGGGCGTCGGTCGAACGACCGTGGCCGCGGTGGTCGTAGGTGATGACACGTACGCTGCTGCCCCACCGCAGCTGCAGCTGAAGAACCTGGGCAGCCCAGCTCTCCTGAGTGAGCATCAGGCCGTGCAGCAGAACGACCGTGTGGTCGGCGGCAGCTGCCGAGCCGTAGTCGCGGACGGCGAGGCGAACGCCGTCGCTCGTGGTCACCGTGCGCTCGACACAGCCGGTCGCGTTCGCGCCCCGTCGCTGCAACCGCGGCGCAGCAGGTGCCGTCTGAAATGCCGTGGTCGAGCTGGGCTGAGCGAACATAGTGGGCTCCTTGTCGGTCGCTGTCGAGAGGTCCCGACTGCACTGTTGCGATCGAAACTACGGACCGACGGCGGGCCTGACGCGCTTGTGCGCAATAGCCACGCAACACACGATTTACAGCTTTTGCGCATTGTGATCAGCAAATACGATACGGACATCACTCAGCGCAGCTAGCAGCTAGTTAAGGCGCACGATCCCTGACCGCAGCTATCAGATTGGCCGAGCCGTTGTTCCCGCTGCCCACGTTCGCGTGACCGGTGTTGCCGCTGCCCAGGTTGGCGTCACCGGTGTTACCGCTGCCCACGTTGAGCAGGCCGGTGTTCCCCAACCCCAAGTTCAAAATGCTGCTGTTCACGCCGGCCAGACCCGCCGCGGCGGCGGAGCTGCTGACCTGGCCGGACAGGCTCTGCAGGTTTTGCAGCGCGGCCTGCCATGGTGTCAACTGCGCGGCCACCGCCGCCGGATGCACCGTCGCAGCCGACGCCGACTCGAACACCGCTGCCGCCGCCTTGGCCTGGGCGGACGCCCCCTGGGCGCCGGCCGCCGCGGCGTTCAGCCACGACACGTACGGGGCGGCCGCGCCCGCCATCGCCGTCGACGCCGCGCCCTGCCACGACTCATTCAGCAGTCCCGAAGTCACCGATCCGAACGAGGCCGCCGCCGAACCCAGTTCGGCCGCCAGCCCTTCCCACGCGGCCGCGGCTTCCAGCATGGGCGTCGACCCGGCGCCGGAATACATCAGCGCCGAATTGATCTCTGGCGGCAACAGCGAAAAATTCATCGGGACCGTCCTTGTCAGCTGGCGTTAGTCGGCCGGACCGCCCCCTCGGCGGCGGCCACCGTGATCACCTAGGAACCCCCACCCACTGCCCGCACGCGCTCGACCCCCGGCACACCCGCGATTCAGGTTCCCGATACCTGCAGGTGCCTCATCGCCGGCGGCCGTCGCCGCCCACGTGACCACCGACACCATCGCGCGCCTCCCACCGAGACTTGGGCGGCTGCCCGGTCTCTCGAGCAGCCCAGCAGCAAGAGACTCTATGGGTAAGGGCCGCGCGACATCCGCATTTCCACGAAATCTTTGAGCCGGTCCGGAAGAATTCCGGAGCGCGACTCCTCGCATTTCCATGCCATACCCTCGCCGGGCCGGACGCGAAATTTTCTTGAAGCCTGAAACATTTTGTGTACCAGATATTTTCAAGACCTCGGTGTGATGGTTCACGCCACGGCGTAACGCGCGACCCCGGGCTGCCGGCGCTCCGCACCCAGCCCTTCACAAGTTGCGGGACTTATATGCGTCGGCTTCGCGCACACCAAACCCGCCCTCGTCGCGCCGGGGACGGATATACTTCAGTGCTCCGGCGGGAATTTCGGGCAGCAGCAAGGAGATCTCAATGAGTCCCTGGAAGCGGCCAAGCGCCGTGTTTGCTATCGCCGTACTGGCGTTCACCGCTGTTCCTGAGGTGTTCGCCGTTATCGAGCCTTCCGGCGTGGCGCTCGCAGATGTATGTGTCAACGCGGGCCGCCGCATTTCGGTGAGCGGGTGCACCAATATTGCCGACGCGGTGGGCCCCTATGTGCCGCCGCCGGGCGTCTACGCCCCCCTGCCGGAGGACTATCCGCCGCCCCCGCCACCACCGCGCGTCAATGTGTGCGCCAATGTCGGCCGCCGCGTCAGCGTCAGCGGGTGCGTGTAGTCCCCGGTCAGAATGCCTCGGGGTCTTGCTGTATCTCCACCGGCACGGGGTGGCGGTACAAGCGTGCAGCGTTCTCCCAGCTGAACTTGCGGATCACGTCCGGTGGCAGGTCGCCGATCTCTTCATGGATCGTCTCCTGGGTGTGCGGCCAGGTCGAGTCACAGTGCGGGTAATCGGCCTCCAGCATGATGTTGTCCACGCCGATCCGGTCGCGCTGCACGAACGACGACTTGTCCTCGACTGCACAGAACCAGAAGTTTCGTGTGAAAACCTCTGCGGGAGTTAAACTCTCGCCCAGCGCCTGCCAGGTGCCGTACATCGCGTGATAGCTCAGCATGTGGTCGAGGCGATCCAGCAAGCCCGCGACCCAGCCGATTCCGCCTTCCGACAAACAGATCTTGAGTTCAGGGAACCTGCTGGGCAGGCCCGAGTACAGCCAGTCGACCGCCGCCGAAATCGCATAGGCGAAGAACAGCACACCCTGCACATCCGGCGGCGCATCCTCGCTGGTGGACGGCGAGGAACCCGAAGATCCGATATGAAGATTCACCACCGTGCCGGTCTCGGCGCACGCTGCCATCATCGGATCCCAATGACCCGAGTGAATGCTCGGCAGTCCGAGCATCGCCGGGTTCTCGCTGAACGTCACCGCATGGAATCCACGCTCGGCGTTCTCGCGGATCATCTTTGCGCCGTCCTCTGGGTCCAACAGCCAGGGCAGTTGGCAGGGGATGATCCGGTCGCGATAGGAGCCCGCCCAAACCTCGAAGTGCCAATCGTTCCAGGCGCGCACGGAGGCCATCGCCAGGTCGCGATCCTTGGTGACCTGCTGCAGCCGCTGGCCGGCGAAGCCGGGCAGAAAAGACGGAAAGTTCAGCGACGCGTAGATGCCATTGAGGTCCATGTCCTTGACGCGCTCGTGGATATCCCATGCACCCCTGCGCATCTCATCGAAGCGAACCGGCTCGAAGCCGTATTCGGACACCGGCCGCCCGACCACCGCGTTGAACCCGACATTGGGTAGTTCCTGTCCGTCGTAGACCCACGTCTGTCCGCCCTGCTCGGTGTCGACGACTTTGGGCGCGCGATCGGCGAACTTTCTCGGAAGACGGCCGGTGAAGGTATCCGGCGGTTCGACGATGTGATCGTCGACCGAGATCACCGTGTAGCGGCGACGGGCCCGGGGCGGGTCGGGCAGCAACGTGACCGAACGTTCCGCGCCGGTCTTGGCGGTCGTGAAATCCAGGTTCGCAGCCAGATCGTCAATCGATTTCATGGTCGGCAGTCTCCTTGTGTTCGAGTAGTGGCGCGAGCAGCCACAAAAGCACCCAATTCGTGCTGGGGTGCTTTTGCGTCTGCTCGGCAACTCAGGTGAGGACATCGGGGTCGGCTTTGATCGTCATCCGTGCGGCGCCGGCCCAGTACACGTCGGCGGCTCGTTCGATCAGCGATCGTTGCATGCCCGCCATATCCGACCAGTTCATCTGCACCGGTTCCTTGGCGGTCAGCAGGACGTCGAAGGCCAGCTTGCAGACTCGCTCTATCGAGGCCGCCCGGTAGACGGCTTCGGCCAGGTTGCGACCGGTCGCGATGACGCCGTGGTTGGCCAGAATCGTGAGGTTGGCACCCCCGATGCGGGCCGCGAGATCCGCTGCGCGGGCAGGGCTGTCGATTTCGCCGTCGTAACTGTCGACCAGGCACAGGTCGTCCAGGAACAGCGAACCCGTTTGATGCACCAGTTCGGGCAACCGCCCCAGCGCGGCGAGCACGCAGACGTAGTAAGGGTGATTGTGAATGACGACGCGCGCGTCATCGCGGACCCGGTGCAGTTCGGTATGGATGTGGATCGCCGGGGTCACGTCCCAGCGACCATGGACCACCCTGGCGTTGCTGTCCACCACGCAGATGTCCGACGCGGTGAGTTCGGCCCACCACAGTCCCCACGGGTTGACGAACATGTCCGTCTGTCCGTCGGGCTGCCAGGTGATGTGCCCGGCCATATTCTCCGCGAAGCCGATCGCGGCGAGATGACGGAACGCCACCGCGAGCGCCTGCTGGTTGGACAGCTCGACGCCGATCGGAGGCACCACCGACGGTGCCCACACCTGCAAGCCACCGCGACGTGCGTCAGGAGCGTTCATGATTGGCCTCCATCCGGGTTCGAATGTCTTCGCGGAGATTGCCTTTGGCGACCTTGCCGCCGGACGATCGGGGCAGTTCGTCGACAACGATCAGACGTTCGGGGAGCAGTTCCTTCGAGACTCCCTGTGCCAGTAGATGCTCGACGATCCCGGGCAGGTCGATGGTGTGCGAGTCGACGAGTTCGGTATAGACGCAGACCTTTTCGCCGAACACCGGGTCGGGCATCGCGACCGCGGCCGCCACCGCGATCGCGGGATGCGTCGTGACGGCGTCCTCGACCTGCGCCGCGCTGATGTTCTTTCCGCCGCGCAGGATGAAATCGGAGGTTCGGCCCCTGATACTCAGGTAGCCGTCGTCGTCAACCTCACAGATATCGCCCATCCGCATCCACCCGTCGCGGGTGAACAGCTTGTCATGGTCGGTGCCGCCGAGGTAGCCGAGGCTGGTCGCGGGGCCCCGGCACGCGGGCTGGCCTAGCCCCGTGTCGGTGACGTCGCGATCGCCGTCGAAGAGTCGGACCGCCATTTCCGGCACGATCCGGCCGCCGGTGCGCAGTCGGCGTTGCCGCGAGTCGTCCAGCGTCGTCGCGCTGAGCATCCCGGTCTCGTTCGAGCCGTAGAACTGCAGAATCTTGGCGCCGGTGAGTTCCTCGAACTCGGAGGCCGGCCGGAACGGCAGCGCCTCGCCGCCGGCGAACACGACGCGCAACGAACTCAGGTCGCAGTGCCGGGCCGCGCCGTCGGCCATGATCATCGTCAATTGTGTACTGACACAGCATAATACGGTGGCCCGATGCCGGGCTATGGCCTCGCAGGCCGCTCTTGGTGTGAACCGTTGCAGGATCAGCGCGGTGGCGCCGAGGTAGATCGGGGTGGTGTGGCTGGTCCAGACGCCGAAGCCGAACGGCATGGGTATGACGGGCAGGAATACGTCGTCGGACGTCAGCACGCCGTTGGCGACTGCCTTCTGGTGGAAGTAGAACCACCGGTTCTGGGTGTGCACGACGCATTTGGGCAGACCCGTGGTGCCGGACGTCGAATTGATCAGGAAGACCTCGTCGGGGCCGAGTCGGGACTCGAGCGCCGGTTCCCCGGCCTCGACGTGGGTGTTCAGGCGCAGGGCTTCGTGACTCATGACCAGCAACGGCAGTCCGAAATCGGCGGTTACACCGGTCGCGGCTGCGCTGCGCTGCTTGTCGCTGATCAGCAACTTGGGCTGCGAACTCTGCAGTATGGCGGCGACCTCACGGGTCCCGGCGCGCGCGCCGATCCCGACGACGGCAGCGCCGCAACGTTCCACCGCGACGAACAGTGCGTGGATGGCGCCCGAGTCACCGTGCCACACCCCGACCCGGTCACCGCGCGTCACTCCGATGTGGGTCAGCTGGCGCGCCAGAGCACTTGCCGCATTGTCGAATTCACCCCAGGTGAGTTGCGCGCCCGGTACGTCGACATAGGCGGCGCGGTCGGGTGAGTGAACGGCGTTGGCGCGTACCGCGTCGGACAGCGTCAGATCGGACCACCAACCCTGTGCTCGGTACCGGGCGGCGTCCTCGGCTGCGAATGCCGGCGATCCCAGGGCCGCCAGCCCACCGACGCTCATCACCCGATCATAGGAAAACCCGGTACAGCCCGGCTCAGGCCCGGCTACCCAAACGGCAGGCCTGCCCTGAGTTGCGCAAGATTGTGTCGAAGTCGTCGGCTGCGCAGAACAGAAAAAGGCAGCGCTATCGCCACGATCAATGCCAGCGCCAGGAAATACAGAGTGGCGTAGGTGGTGGATTGCAGCAGCGCCGCGACGACCATGATCGCGACGCCGATCGCGGAAAATATCCACCCCGATCTCTCGCGCCGCCTGAGTTCATCGTCCGTCTTGTTACCCAGGTAAGCCACGGCCAACCGGGCCGCCGCGTATCGCTGCGCCGGATCGGAGGGCACCGTGCCGCTGGTGAAAGCGGCGAAGGCCGGTGCGCGTTCGGCTGCAGGCACCGCTTCGACCACTCGCTTGCGCATGGCCTCACCCTGGTACGCCAGAACACCACCCAGAGTCACGCCGAAGATAA
>NZ_DATJYB010000277.1:0-11545 GCF_035499775.1 Mycobacterium sp.
CCCGCAACCACCCATCCAGCACAAACAACGCCGCCCCCGACACCGGCGAGCCGATCGGCGGCGCCCCCGACCCCGGCGCCAGCGGCGCACTGACCGCCGCATACCACGTCTCGGTCGGGCCGTAGGCGTTGATCATCACGCGCCCCGGCGCCCACCGGTCGACCAGCTCGGGCGGACAGGCCTCGCCGGCCATCACCAAGGCCACGGACTCCAACCCCGCCGTCGGCAATACCGCCAGCGCCGAAGGCGTCTGGGTCAGCACGCTGACCCGCTCGGCGCGCAGCACCTCGTGGAAATCCTGCGGCGAGCGCGTCACCGGCTCGGGGATCACCACCACCCGACCCCCGCGCAACAGGGCGCCGAAGATCTCCCACACCGAGACGTCGAAGGCCAGCGAGTGACTGTGCGACCACACCCCGGCGGCCGGCAGACCGCCGTTCAGCGAGCCGATCAGCGCGGTGACGTTGTGGTGTTTGACCGCAACACCTTTGGGGATTCCGGTGGTGCCCGAGGTGTAGATCAGGTAGGCGACGTCGGCCGGACCCGGCGGCGCCGTGACCGGTTGGGCGCGGACGCGGGGGTCAGCGATATCGATGATCGGCACGTCGTGCCCGTTCACCCGCCCGGCCAGCTCCGCGGTGGTCAGCACTGCCACCGGCGCGGCGTCACCGACCAGGAACCCGATCCGCGACGACGGCAGCGCCGGGTCGATCGGCAGATAGGCCGCGCCGGTCTTGAGGATCGCCATGATCGCCACGATCGCCTCGGCAGAACGCGAAAACAGCAGCGCCACACACTGTCCCGGACCCGCCCCCTGGGCGGCCAACAGCTGCGCCAACCGGTCGGCCGTCTGGTCCAGCTCGCGGTAGGTCAGCGACCGGCCTGCGCCGCTGACCGCCACCGCATCCGGGTCGCGCGCCACCTGCGCGGCGAACAGCTGCGGAATCGAGACCGGTGCCGCAGCGGTGGTCAACGCGGCCCGGTTCCCGATCTCCCGCAGCCAGGCGTACTCCGGCTCGTCGAGCAGATCCACCGACGACAACGACCGTCCCGGATCGGCGGTGATCGCCACCAGCACCCGCCGCAACCGCTCGACCAACGTTTCGATGCCGGCCGCGTCGAACACGTCGGTGCGGAATTCCACCCTGCCGCCGATCCCGGCGGGCGCACCGGTCTCGGTCCACTGTTCGGACAGGGAGAACGCCAGATCCATTCGGGCCGTGTGGGTGTCGATCGGCAGTGGGGTGACTTCCAGGTCGCCCAAGGTCAAACCCGCGGCCGGGTTGTTGTCCTGCAAGGGCAGGTTCTGCCAACCGAACAAGACCTGCACGAGCGGGTGATGGGTCAGGCTTCGGGTCGGGTTGAGCCGCTCCACCAGCAGCTCGAAGGGCACATCTTGATGCTCGAAAGCCTCCAGACTGCGCGTGCGCACCTGGGCCAGCAATTCGGCGATCGTGGGGTCACCGGCCAGGTCGACCCGCAGCACCAGCGTGTTGACGAAGAACCCCACCAGCTCGTCCAGTGCGGGGTCACGGCGGCCGGCGATCGGGAAGCCAACGGCCACATCGGAACTCGCGCTGATCTTGGACAGCAGCACCGCCAGCGCGGCCTGCACCACCATGAACGTGGTCGCGTTGTGTTCGCCGGCGACCCGGGCGACCTGGCGCTGCAGCTCGGCCGGCCAGTCCACGACCACACTGGCGCCGGCATGGTCGGCAACCGGCGGGTACGGCCGATCGGTGGGCAGGTCAAGATGTTCGGGCATGCCGGCCAGCGCGTTCTGCCAGTAGTCCAGCTCGGCGGAGATGCGGCTGCCGTTGTCGTCGAGTTCACCCAGCCGCGCCCGTTGCCACAGCGTGTAGTCGATGTACTGCACCGCCAAGGGCTTCCAGCCGGGGGCCTCGCCCGCGCAGCGGCTGGCATACGCGACACCCAGATCGGCGGCGAACGGCCTTAGCGACAAGCCGTCGGCCGCGATATGGTGCACCACGATCACCAACAGGTGTTCGTGCTCGGCGACACCGAAAAGTGTCGCCCGCAAAGGTATCTCGGCTGCCAGGTCGAACGCGTAGCAAGCGGCAGCGGAAACGGCCTCATCCAGCCGGCCTTCGGCCCACCCGGTCGCGGCTACCACGTCCCAGCCGAAGTCGGCCCGCTCGGCGGGGATCACCACCTGCTGCGGTGTTCCCTCGGGCGCCACGAACACCGTGCGCAGGCTCTCGTGGCGGCCGACCACATCGGCCAGCGCCGCACCCAGCGCGTCGACATCGAGCCGCCCGCGCAGCCGCAACGTCGCCGCGAGGTTGTAAACCGGTGAGGGCCCTTGCAATTGGTCGATGAACCAGAGCCGGTTCTGGGCGAACGACAGCGGAACCACCGCCGGCCGCTCACCGGCGACCAACGGCTCGACCCGACCCGTGCCCGCACCGATGCGGGGCGCCAACTGGGCGACGGCCGGCGACTCGAACACGGTGCGCACCGGAAGATCGGCTCCCAGTGCGGTATTGATCGCCGCGATCAGGCGCATCGTCGACAGCGAATCCCCACCCAGGTCGAAGAACGAGTCGTCGACTCCGACGCGCTCGATTCCCAGCACCTCGGCATAGATCCCGGCCAGGATCTGCTCGGTGGGGTTGGCCGGAGCGCGGTAGTGGCCGGCGTCCTGGTAGTCCGGAGCCGGGAGGGCGCGGGTGTCGAGTTTGCCGTTGACCGACATCGGCAGCGACGGCAACACCACGATGGCAGCCGGGACCATATAGGCCGGCAGTCGCTGACCCAGCCCGGCGCGCGCGTCGGCCGGATCCAGCGTCCCAGTGATGTAACCAACCAGACGTTTGTCGCCCGGGCGGTCCTCGCGGACGATCACCGCCGCCTGCTGCACCCCGTCCAAATCGCTGAGTGCTGCCTGGATTTCGCCGAGCTCGATGCGGTACCCGCGAACCTTGACCTGCTCGTCGGCGCGCCCCAGATAGTCCAGCTGTCCATCGGAGCGCCACCGCACCAAGTCCCCGGTGCGGTACATGCGTGTCCCCGGCTCGCCGAACGGGCACGCGACGAACCGCGACGCCGTCAACGGGCCCCGACGCCAATACCCGACGCCGACCCCGCGGCCGGCCAGATACAGCTCGCCGACCACACCGGCGGGCACCGGACGCAGCGATCCGTCGAGCACGAAGAACGCCGAACCCAGCACCGGCGAGCCGATCGGCGGCGCCCCCGCCCCCGGCTGCAGCGGCGCGCTCTTGGACGCCCAGACCGTGGTTTCGGTCGGGCCGTAGACGTTGACCATCACCCGGCCGGGCGCCCACCGCTCGACCAGTTCGGGCGGCAGCGCCTCGCCGCCGACCACCAAGGCCTCGGCTTCCAGCCCATCCGCCGGAAGCATCCGCAGCGCGGACGGGGTCTGAGTGAGCACGGTGACGTGTTCGCTGACGAGCAAGGCGTGGAAGTCCTTCGACGACCGGGCCACCGCGTCGGGCACCACTACCAGCCGCCCACCGTGCAGCAGCGCACCCCAGATCTCCCAGACCGAGAAGTCGAAAGCGTAGGAGTGGAACTGCGTCCACACCTGACCCGGCACCAGCGGCAGGCCGATCTGCAGCGAATCGAACAGCTGGGTGACGTTGCGCTGAGTGACCGCAACACCTTTGGGGACGCCGGTGGTCCCCGAGGTGTAGATGATGTGGGCGATGTGGTCGGGGGCCGGTGCCGGCAGCGGGACGCCTGGAGCGGTTACGTCCGCCATGACCGCGTCTACGACTTTTAAGACCTCTTCGACGTTTAAGACCGCCACGTCGAACCCGTCGAACCGGCCGGTCAGCGAAGACACCGTCAGCGCGGCGATCGGCGCGGTGTCGGCGAGCATGAACTCGACGCGGGCCGCCGGCAGCGCCGGGTCGATGGGCAGGTAGGCAGCGCCGGTTTTCAGCACCGCCACGATCGCGACGATCGCCTCGGCGGAACGCGGAAACAGCAGCGCCACAAACTGTCCCGGACGCACGCCGCGGCCGGTCAGCAGGTGCGCCAACCGGTCAGTGGTCTCATCCAGCTCGCGGTAGGTCCAGGAACGCTCGCCGCATACCAGCGCCACCGCCTCGGGGGTGCGGGCCACCTGCGCGGCGAACAACTCCGGAACCGAGGTCGCGGCCGGGGCCCCCTCGGTCAATGCCGCCCGGTTGCCCATCGCATCCAGCCGGGCATGCTCACCTTCGTCGAGCAGATCCACCGACGACAACCGCCGCGCCGGATCAGCGGTGACCGTCGCCAACAGCCGCTGCAACCGCTCGACCAACGATTCGACCGTGTCCGCGTCGAACACGTCGGTGCGGAATTCGACCATGACGCCGATCCCGGCGGGTTCGCCGCTCTCACCCCAGCGTTCGGCCAACGAGAGTGACAAATCCATCCGGGCGGTCTGGGTGTCCACCGGAAGCGGCGTGACCTCCAGGTCTCCCAGGGCCAGCCCGGCGGCCGGGTCACCGACCGGCCCGGGCATGTTCTGCCAGCCCAGCAGCACCTGGACCAGCGGGTGATGGGTCAGGCTCCGGGCGGGATTGACGCGCTCCACCAGCAGTTCAAAGGGCACGTCCTCGTGCTCGTAGGCGGCCAGGCTGCGTCGTCGCACCTGGGCCAGCAATTCGGCGAAGCTGGGATCGCCGGCCAGATCAACCCGCAGCACCAGGGTGTTGACGAAGAACCCGACCAGCTCGTCGAGCGCGGGGTCGCGGCGGCCGGCGATCGGGAATCCCACCGCCACGTCGCTGCTGGCGCTGACCTTGGACAGCAGCGCGGCGAAAGCCGCCTGAACCACCATGAAGCTGGTCGCGTTGTGCTCGCGGGCGACCCGGCGAACCTGCTGCTGCAACTCCGCGGGCCAGTCCACGGTCGCGCGGGCACCGCGGTGATCGGCGACCGGGGGGTAGGGCCGATCGGTGGGCAGCTGCAGCCGTTCGGGCATGCCGGCCAGCGCCTGCTCCCAGTAGTCCAGCTGGGTGGCGATGGCGCTCTGGCTGTCTGCCAGATCCCCGAACTGCTCGCGCTGCCACAGCGTGTAATCGACATACTGCACGGCCAGCGGCGGCCAACCGGGGGCATCTTGTCCCGCGCACCGGGCGGCATACGCCACGCCCAGATCTCGCACCAACACGTTGATCGACCAGCCGTCGGCGGCGATGTGGTGCACCACCGCCACCAACACATGTTCGTCCTCGGCGACACGGAAAAGCCTGGCCTGCAACGGGATCTGAGTGGCCAAGTCAAAGGTGCAGCGCACCGCGGTGCCGATGGCCTCGTCCAGCCGGCCGTCCGGCCACCCGGTCGCATCCACGACGTCCCAACCGAACTCGGCCCGCCCGGCGGGCACCACCAGTTGCCGGGGTATCCCATCGGTCGCCGCGAACAACGTGCGCAGGCTGCCATGTCGGTTCACCACATCGGCCAGCGCCGCCCCCAGCGCTGTGACATCAAGGCTGCCGCGCAACCGCAATGCCGCCGCGATGTTGTAAACCGGTGAGGGCCCTTGCAATTGGTCGATGAACCACAACCGGCTCTGCGCAAACGACAACGGGAGCACGGCCGGCCACTCGCCGGCCACCAGCGGCTCCGGCCGACCCGCGTCCCCGCCGATGCGCGGGGCCAACTGGGCGATCGTGGGCGACTCGAACACGGCGCGCACCGAAAGATCGGCGTCCAGCGTGGCGTTGACCGCGCCGATCAGGCGCATCGCCGACAGCGACTCCCCGCCCAGGTCGAAGAACGAGTCGTCGACCCCGACCCGCTCCAGCCCCAGCACCCGGGCGTAGATGCCGGCCAGGATCTCCCCGACCGCGCCGGTCGGCGCGCGGTAACGCCCGGCGTCCTGGAATTCGGGTGCTGGCAAGGCTTTTCGGTCAAGCTTGCCCGACGACGTCAACGGGAACTCGTCGAGCACGACGATGTGGGCCGGCACCATGTACTCGGGCAACCATCCGCTCAGCCGCTGGCGTAACGCGCTGATCTTGGTGTTGGCGTGCGGCTCGTTGGCATGTGCGCCCCGGTGGGCCCCGGCGGCAGGCAGGTAGAGGTCCGTCAGCGCCATTCTGGAAGCCGACGTCTCGGTGGACATGAAGACGGCGTCCAGGGTGCCGGGTTGAGCGCCCCAGGTGACGGCGACGTGATACCCGGCGGCTTCGCCGAGGCGGTGCAGTTCCTCGGCGGTGGCGGTGTCGGCTTTCGCGCCGGCCTGGGCCAGTGCGTCGGCCAGCGGCAGCCCGGCGGCGAGCGCCTGCTCCACGCGGACGTCGGTGATCAGCCCGGCGCGTGGGATGCCGGTGATGCGGACAGCGCTGTGCCGTTCGGACGTCAACCGGGTGCGCAGCCCGGTGGGCCCCGCACATTGGGCCCACGCCCAGGCGGGTGCGCCGGCCAGCGAACGTACCGGTGCGGGGCCCTTGTGGATGGTGACGTCGTAGCGGTACCGGTTCAGTTCGTTGTCGGCCACTCCGCGTTTGACCTGAATCCCGAGGCCGGCCACCCCCGGACGGTCCGTCGCCCAGGTGGTGAAAAACTCTGGGGCCAGCAACAATTCGGGTTCGCCGAGCATGGCGTGGTGGACTCGCTGCCGGATCTCGGCGGCTTCGGGGTCAGGGGTACGGGCCAGCGCGACGGCGGTTTGGAACGCCGCCTGCAGGGTGTGGTTGCGGACGTCGCCGATGAACACCGCCCCGCCGGGGGCCAGCAGCTCCATGACGTTGTCGACGACCTCGGCCAGATATCCCGCGTTGGGGAAGTACTGGACGACCGAGTTGAGAATGACGGTGTCGAAATAGCCCCGCGGCAACGCCTCGGTGACATGGGCGGGCTGGGCCAGAAACTCGACCCGATCACGCCACGGGAACTGCTGCACCGCGCGGGCCAGCTGCTCGATGGCAACCGCCGACATGTCCGTGCCGACATAGCGCTCACACTGCGGGGCCAGCTGCGACAACACCAAGCCCGAGCCGACGCCGATCTCCAGCACTCGCCGCGGCTGCAGGGCCGCGATGCGGTCCACCGTGGCCGAACGCCACTCCTGCATCTCCTCAACCGGGATCGGATCATCGGTGTAGCTGCTGTTCCAGCCTCGAAAGTCCATGCCGAACAACGGCATTCCGGTTTCGGCCCGGTAGAGCTCGTCGTAGATGTGCTGCCACTGACCGACGATCTCGTCGTCTTGGCCCGTGTCGGCGTGCTCGAGGGTGACGTAGGCGGTGAGGTGGGCGCCGGTGCTGCTCTGGTGTACGACGGCCGCGGCCCGGCCGACCTGCGGGCAGGCCAGCAGGGCGCTTTCGATTTCGCCCAGTTCGATGCGCTGCCCGCGCAGTTTGATCTGAGTATCGGCGCGGCCCAGATAGTCCAGGGTGCCGGCCGGGGTCCAGCGCACCAGATCGCCGGTGCGGTACATGCGCGCCCCGGTGTCTCCAAAAGGATTGGCGACGAACCGTTCTGCGGTCAAGTCGACCCGGCCCACATACCCGCGCGCCAGCGCGGGCCCGGCCAGATACAGCTCGCCGACCACCCCGGCCGGCGCCGGGTTCAGCCAGGCGTCGAGCACCAGCGCACGCACGCCCGGGATCGGGGTGCCGATGCTTACCGGCTGCCCCGCCGCCAGCGGCGCGTAGGTGACCCAGATGGTGGTCTCGCTGGGGCCGTAGCCGTTGAACATCCGCCGTTCTTGCGCCCACGCCGCCACCAACTCCGCCGGGCAGGCCTCCCCCGCCGTGAGCAGCGTGCCCACACAGTCCAACCGGGCCGGATCTAGTGACGACAACACCGTCGGGGTCAACACCGCCGCGTCGACCGCGTGGTCCTGCAGCAGCGCGGTCAGCGCCTCACCCGCGTAAACGTGCGACGGCGCGACCACCAATGCCGCACCCGACGCCGCCGCCCACACCATCTCGAAGATCGACGCGTCGAAGGTCGGCGACGCCACCATCAGCACCCGAGTGCGGGCTGCCAACCCGAACACGTCGCGTTGCGCTGCGGCCACCCCCAGCAGGCCGGCGTGGGTGACCGCCACACCCTTGGGCGTGCCGGTGGACCCGGAGGTGAAGATCACGTACGCGGTGTTGTCCGCTTCCAGCGCCGCCGGCCGGTCGGTGTCGGTGATCGTCTCCGCGCTGCACCCGGACACGTCCAGACCGTCGATTCGCAGCACCGGGCGGGCCCCGGCCGCGGGCATGGTGTCGACACCGCAGGTCAGCACGCACACCGCGGCCACCGCGTCCAGCACCGTGGCGATGCGCTCGACCGGATGGGCCGGATCCAGCGGCACATACAGCCCGCCGGCCTTGACCACGGCCCACCACGCGACCGTCAACTCCGCGCACCGGTCCATCGCGACGCCTACCGCACGCTCCGGACCCACTCCCGCGTCGATCAGCGTCCGAGCCAGCCGCGTCGACCACTGGTCGAGTTCGCGATACGAGATCTCCCGTGCGCCGTCGACCAGCGCCACCGCGTCCGGGTCGGCCGCCACCGCCGCGGCCAACAACTGCGGCGCCAGTCCCTCCGGCGCGTGCACACCGGCACCGGACCGCCCCGAAAGCACCAGATCACGCTCACCGGCATCGAGCAGATCGACCGACGACAGCCGGCGGGTGGGTTCGGCGGTCATGGCGGTCAACACCCGCCGCAACCGCTCGATCAGCGTCTCGATGCTGTCCGCGTCGAAGACGTCGGTGTCGTATTCGAGGCGAAGGCCGAGTTCGCGGCCCGGCAGCGCTTCCGCGGTCAGCGGGTAGTGGTTGTATTCGCGGTTGGTGAACTCGCTGATAGCCAACCCGTCGACTCCCAGCGGCGCGCCGGCATCGATCGGATAGTTCTCGTATACGAAAAGGGTGTCGAACAGCCGGTCGTGGCCGGTGACGCGGTGGATGTCGGGGAGCGCGAGGTGCTGGTGGTCGAGGGTGTCGTTGTGCGCGTTCTGCAGCTGGTCGAGCAGATTCGCGGTGGTGGTCGCCGCGGTGATGGTCGCCCGCACCGGCACCACGTTGATCAACAGGCCCACCATCGATTCCGCGCTAGCCACCTCCAGCTGGGCCACCCGGGACCGCGCGGTGCCGAAGGCGACGTCATTCCGGCCGGTCAGCGACGTCAGCAGCAACGCCCAGGCACCCTGCAGCACGGTGCTGAGGGTGGTGTGGCAGGAGCGCGCCAGCTCGCCCAGGGCCCGGGTGGTCTGCTCAGGCACCTGAACCGAGGCAAAACCGCGGCGGCCCAACCCCAACCGATCCTGTGGCCGATCTTGTGGGCCGACCAGGGTGGGGGTGTCGAAGTCGGCCAGCACCTCGCGCCAGGCCGCGCGGGCGGCGTCGACGTCGCGATCGGCCAGCCAGGTGAGGAAGGTCCGGTACGGCGCGGCCGGCGGCAGTGGGTGCCCGTAATAGCTGGCGAATATCTCGCGCAGCAGGATCGGCATCGACCAGCCGTCGAGCACGATGTGGTGATTGGTCAGCACCAGCCGGTGCCGGTCGGCTGCGGTGCGGATCAGGGCGGCCCGAAAGGCCGGCCGGTCGGCCCCCGAACGAGGTAGGTCGCAGACCGCGGCACGCTCGGCGGCGCAGAGCTGCTCGATCTGCTCGCTCGCGTCTTCGGCGTCAAGTTCGACGTAGCGCCACTCGACGACGGGATCGGCCGGGATGATCTGCACCGGCTCGTCGAACTGCTGGGAGAACCGGGCGGCCAGGTGCGGATGCCGGTTGACCACCGTATGCACCGCACTGTGCAGGCGGTGGGGGTCGAGTGCACCGGTCACGGTGAAGTCCAGCTGGACGGCGTACATGTCGTCGCTGGCCTGCGCGGTACTGGCGTGGAAGAGCAGCCCCTCCTGCAAGGGGGTCAGCGGGAGCACGTCGGCGATCCGGTACTGCCGCTGCAGCTCGTCGATCTCCTGTTGGCTCAGGCGGGCGGGCTCGATATCGGACGGGGTCAGCCCGCCGCCACCGGATTGCACGTGCGCGGCGATGCCGGCCAGAGCGTCGAACCACAACCGGCTCAGCCGGGTGATCTGCGCTTCGTCGAGAACCGAAGGCGCCCAAGACCATTCGGCGTGCAGCTGCAGACCGGTCTCGCTCTCGAAGGTGCCGGCGTTGAGCTCCAGGGTGTGGGCCAGCGGCATAGGTGTGGCCGCGGCGACGCCGGCAAGCGACAGGCTGTCCCGGTGGATCCGCCAGACATCCGCGTCGATCGCCGGAACGCCCAGGCGCCCCAGATAGTTGAAGCCGATCGCCGGGTCGGACCCGTCCAGGTCGACTTCGTTGTTCAGATACCGCAACGCGCCGTAGGTCAGCGGGTGCGGCAGGGCGCGGAGCTGTTCTTTGGCGTCTTTGAGCGCGGCCCCCAGCGCCGGGTCACCGGCGGCTACCTGCGCCCAGCGCAGACCACCGACATTCATCGCCACCGGGTATTTGGTGGTAAACCACCCCACGGTGTGGGTCAGGTCGACGTTGGCGGCCAGCTCGTCGTGACGGCCGTGGCCCTCGACGTCGATGCCGATCGCCGCGTCGCCGCTACCCAAGGTGCCCAGGAATTCCTTCACCGCCAGAGCGAACGCGATCAGCAGGATGTCCTGCACTCCGGCGTGGAACGCGGCCGGCACCTCGCCGAGCAGCATGCCGGTGGTCTCGGCGTCCAGCGAGAGCGACAGGTGCCCGGCGATTGCATAGTCGTCCAGGGCCGACGGCACCGACGGCGCCGCCGCCACCTGTTTCCAGGCGTCCGCCTGGGCGACGACTTGCGGCTGGTGGGCGTGCTCGGCCAGCAGCGACGCCCACCGCTGGAACGACGTCCCGGTCGTCGGCAATGCCACCTGCTGCCCGTCGAGGTGCTGGGCCCAGGCGATGTTGAGGTCTTCCAGCAGAATCCACCACGACACGGCGTCGACGGCCAGGTGATGAATGACCAAGACCAGCTGGCCGGTGTCGTCGAGCCAGAGCGCGCTCAGCATGGCCCCGGCGGCCGGGTTCAACCGCGACCGCGCCGCCGTCACCGCCTCGGCGGACAACACATCCACCGCCTGCAGGCAGTCGCGGGCGGCTACTGACCCCGGTTCGGGCACCGTCAGCGACCGATCGTCATCGACCCGCAGCCGCAGCATGGCGTGACGATCCAGCAAGGCCTGCAACATGATCAGCACATCGGCCTCGGTGGCCCCGGTGGGCGCCTGCACCAGCATCGTCTGGTTGAACTGGTCGGTCGGGCCGTTCACGTCGTGCAGCCACCGCATGATCGGGGTGGCCGTCACCGGTCCGACACCCTCGTCGATGGGGCCGTCGTCGGCTGCCGCGACCACCCGGGCGAGCCGGGCCACTGTTTGCTCGACGAAAATGTCGCGCGGCCGGCACATCAGGCCGGCGGCCCGCGCCCGCGCCGCCACCTGCATCGACAGGATGCTGTCGCCGCCGAGTTCGAAGAAGGAGTCGTTGATGCCGATGCGGTCGAGGCCCAGGACTTGGGCGTAGATGGCGGCCAGGGTGTGTTCGGTGGGGGTGCTGGGGGGGTGGTAGTCGGTGTGGGTGTAGTCGGGGGC
>NZ_DATJYB010000278.1:0-4097 GCF_035499775.1 Mycobacterium sp.
GATCGCTGAGCGGGTCAGTCGTGTGGTAATCGAGTCCACGTCGGATTATTGGAAGCCGTTTTATTACCTGCTCGAAGACCAGTTGGACGTGATGCTGGCCAACGCCCAGGCTGCGCGCAATGTGCCGGGCCGCAAGACCGACTTGTTGACCGAACTACCGCAGGCAGTTGGGGGTGGGTGCGTGCCGACAGGGGTTGGGCTGGCTAGGTTCGCTGCTCGTGATGGGCGATGGAGAACAGCCGCGGGATTTGGCGGTGCTGGTGGTGCCCGGTCGGGGTGCTTTGGAGGCCACCGGCGATCTGTTTCAGCCGTATCGGCTGGTTGATGCCGACGGTGCGGTCGTCGCGCCGGCCGCGGCGTATTTCGCCGAGTTGACCGCGTGCGGGCGACCGGCGACCACTCAGCGTTCCTACGGGATGGATCTGTTGCGGTGGTTTCGGTTCGTGTGGGCGTTGGGGGTGGCCTGGGATCAGGCGACGCGGGTGGAAGCCCGCGATTTCTGTCGCTGGCTGCAGATCGCGGACAAGCCGGCCCGGCCGCACTGGCGGCGCCCGGACGGTGACGCTGCCGCCCTGACTGGTTCACAGACCGGGCCCGGCGGCGTGAATGCGGTGACCGGCAAGGCCGTGCGCGGCAGCCGGTATGCGGCGGCGACGGCGGCGCATTGCGAGACGGTGCTGCGCGGGTTCTACGACTTCCACTTGGGGGCGGGCAGCGGGCCGATGGTCAACCCGTTCCCGCTGGCCCGCTATCGCGGTGCTGGCCGGGTGGACGCTCATCACAATCCGATGGAGCCGTTCGCTGGGCATCGCAGCGGGCGGTACCGGCCGAAGGTGGTGGACCGGGCGCCGCGCTGTATCCCCGACGAGCGGTTCGACGAGCTGTTCGCACAGTTGGGCTCGCATCGTGACCGGGCGTTGGTCGCGTTCTGGGTTTCGACCGGGGCGCGGGCCTCGGAGTTGCTGGGTGCAACGGTCGCCGATATCGATCCGGGACAGCAGTTGATCACGGTGATCCGCAAGGGGACCCGGGCGATGCAGCCGTTGCCTGCGGCCCCGGATGCGTTTGTGTGGCTGCGGTTGTATCAGGTGCAGTTGGCCGGGCTGGCTCCGGCCGGGCGAGACCAGCCGTTGTGGTGGACATTGCGAGAACCGTTGCGGGCGTTTCGGTATGACGCGGCTCGTGCGATGTTCAACCGGGCCAACGCGGCGTTGGGGGCGAACTGGACGCTGCACGATCTGCGGCATACTGCCGCCTATCGGATGGCCCGTGACCCGCAGATGCCGTTGACCGATGTGCAGTGGGTGCTCGGCCACGCCCACCTGTCGACGACCCAGCGCTACCTGAACCCGGTGACCCAAGACGTAATCGCCGAGGTGCTGGCCTATCACGCCCGGCGCCGCGACCGCGATCCGGCGATGCCTGCAGCGCCGGGGTACCGCGCCGAGAGCCTGCAGATCCTCTTCGGTGAGGCCGGGTCGTGACCGCCGTCGACACCTCGCAGGTGGCCTTGGCCGTGGCCTCACCGCCGGCGGGATCGGTGAAATCCACCGGGACACAACTGGTCGCGGCGTTTCCGCCGCGACCACTGGCCGCGTCGTGGCCGGCCACCCAGGCGCGCCGGTCCGCAGTGGCCGAGCGGGTGCTGGCGGCGCCGTTCGCGTTGGACAACCCCGGCAGCCAACGCAACCGGCGGTTGGGGGTGTTGGCGGTGCTGGGCTGGCTGCATGGGCAGTCCGGCGAGTGTTGGCAGCAGCGGTGGCGGGCCAGCGGCGCCGAGGACCAACCGGACTGGCGTTTGTTGGTCGGCATCGACCGCGCCAAGCCGCTGCCGCACCTGACCTCGGGGCTGCTGGTGCTGATCTGCGCCGATGTGATCCGGCCCAGCCTGGCCTGGCTGCTGCGGTTCGCCCCGGCCCGGCACAACCTGGCCCCCGAGATGGCCCGCACCCGCGACGGAGCGGCGTTCGCCGAGCTCACCGCGCTCAGTCAGGACCGAATCGGGTTGCAATGCCAGCAGCGGGCGCTGACCAACATCGCGATCATCATGGCCGCCAAGGGCGGCAACGTCGCGGCGGTGCAAGTCGGCGACTGCCTGGAACTGTTGGCCGCCGCTGCGCGCACGCGGACCGGCAACGACCGGCGCGCCGAAAGCCCGTTGTTCTACCAGCTGTTGCGCGCGCACGGCGACCTGGGCCCGGACGCGCCCGCCGCGATCGAAATGTTCTTCGGCCGCGGACAACCCAGCTGCGAGGAGCTGATCGACCGCTACCACATCGCGTGTGGGCCGGTGCGCGACGTGCTGGTCGACTACCTGCGCGAACGCCAGACGGCTCTGGACTTCTCCAGCCTGCAGCACCTGGCCTACCTGCTCGGCAAACTGTTTTGGGCCGATCTGGAGACCCATCACCCCGGCATCGACTCGCTGCAGCTGCCCCGCGACGTCGCCGCGGCGTGGAAGCAGCGCGTGCTTACCCGCCCGAAGGCCACCAAGGGCCAGGGCCAGATCAGCGTGCCGCGGCTGGACGGGCGCAGCGTGCTGACCGCTGTGCGGGCCTTCTACCTCGACCTGGCCGAGTGGGCCGACGACGACCCTGCCCGCTGGGGGCCGTGGGCGGTCCGCTGCCCAGTCAGCGCCAGCGACGCCTCCCACAAGAAGTCCCGCCTGCAGCGCAAGTCGCGCATGGACACCCGCACCCGCGAACGGCTGCCGGTGCTGCCGACCCTGATCGCCTGGGTGACTGCTCAACGAGCCCGCACCGCCGAGCTGCTCACCGCCGCCGAACAGACCCAACCCGGGGAATTGTTCACCGCCGCCGGCACGACCTTGCGCCGATCGGTGCTAAAGACCCAGACCACCGGCCGTGTGTGGGCTCAGGACCCCGACACCGGAGCCCGGCGCGACCTCAGCTTCGAAGAACACCGCGGGTTTTGGACCTGGGCCGTGGTTGAAGTATTGCGGCACACCGGAATCCGCATCGAAGAACTGACCGAGCTGTCCCACCACAGCCTCATCCAGTACCGGCTGCCAAGCACCGGGGAACTCATCCCGCTGCTGCAGATCGCCCCGTCCAAGACCGACGCCGAGCGACTTTTGGTGATTTCACCGGAGCTGGCGGACGTGTTGTCGACCATCGTCGCCCGCATCCGCGGCGACCGACCCAGCGTGCCGCTGGTGGTGTCCTACGACCAGGCCGAACGCCTCTACAACCCGCCCATGCCGCTGCTGTTTCAATGTCGGCGCCGCCTAGACCACCGTGCCGTCAGCCAGACTGTGCTGCGCCACTACCTTGACCACGCCCTCACCCAGACCGGTGTCAAAGATGCTGCCGGCCAACCGATGCGTTACACCTTCCACGACTTTCGGCGGCTATTCATCACCGACGCCATTGCCCATGGCATGCCCCCGCACATCGCCCAACTCGTCGCCGGCCACCGTGACATCAACACCACCATGGGATACAAGGCCGTCTACCCCGAGGAAGTGATCAACGGCCACCGCGCCTTCATCACCCGCCGCCGAGCGCTGCGCCCCGGCGAGGAATACCGCACCCCCACCGACGCCGAATGGGCCGAGTTCGTCGGCCACTTCCAACGCCGCAAGCTCGCCATCGGCGACTGCGGCCGCTCCTATGACACTCCCTGCATCCACGAACACAGCTGTCTGCGCTGCCCGCTGCTACGCCCCGACCCGGCCGCCCGCGCCCGGCTGGAAGAGATCCGCGACAACCTCATCGCCCGCATCGCCGAAGCCGAATCCCGCCGCTGGTACGGCGAGGCCGAGGGGCTCAAGGTCAGCCTCACCGGCGCCAACACCAAACTGGCCCAGATGGACCAGATCAGCGCCAGCCGCGCCAAAACCGTCCAATTGGGCATCCCCAGCTTCACCGACACCGCCGGACGCGCCACTGAGCACCCAGGACACTGCAACCTGTTCTAACAAAACAGAATACGAACTAAACAATCAAGATCAATTTAGTTCGGAGAAGACCTCTCGGATGCGGAGTGGTTGGCGCATCTGCTCGAATGTGGGCTGCTGCGGGGCTCGTTCCTGCCGCCCGAGCAGATCAAAGCCGCCCGCGATGTGATGCGCTATC
>NZ_DATJYB010000279.1:0-34329 GCF_035499775.1 Mycobacterium sp.
GACGGCCGAATTGTGTTGCCGGTGCTGGGTTCCGACGACGACGTCGCCGACTTGAAGGTCGACGGCGAGCTGCTGCGGCTGGGCGGCCTGGCGTTTCCGATCGCGCCCGGCACCGGGGCCGGCACCGGGGCCGAAGTTCACGGCCGCCAGCACTATCGCTTGGTCGGCTGGCGGCGCGGCCTGGTCGGTTACCGCCGTTTCTTTTCGATCACCTCGCTGGCCGGGTTGCGTCAGGAAGATCGGGCGGTGTTCGACGCCAGCCACACCGAAATCGCACGCTGGTTTCGCGAGGGACTCGTCGACGGCGTGCGCATCGACCACCCGGACGGGCTGTCGGACCCCTGCGGATATTTGGCGTGGCTGCGAGAATCACTCGGCGCCAAGGCATGGATCGTGATCGAGAAGATCCTCGCCGTCGACGAAGCCCTGGAGCCGACGCTGCCGGTGGCCGGCACCACCGGCTACGACGTGCTGCGGGAAGTGGGCGGAGTCTTCGTCGATCCGGCGGGGGCGCCGGCGCTGACCGCCTTGATCGAATCCGCCGGTGCGGACTATCAGGGCATGCCGGCGATGCTGGCCGACCTCAAGGTCCGCGCGGCCACCGAAACTCTGGCCAGTGAAATGGGCCGGCTGCGCCGGTGTATCGCGGCGGCGGCGGGCAGCGACCATCCGCAGCTGCCCGAGGCGGTGGCCGCACTGTTGACCCGCATCGGGGTCTACCGCTGCGACTACCCTGGCCTGGCCGCGATCCTGCCCAGCGCGATCGCTGAAACTGCAGCGGCGGCACCGGATCTCGAGCCGGCTTTGCAGGTGCTGGCCGCGGCCCTGGCCCGCAGCGGCCCGGCGGCCGCGCGCCTGCAACAGCTGTGCGGCGCGGTGACCGCCAAGGCCGTCGAGGATTGTATGTTCTACCGCGACGCCCGCCTGGTCTCGCTCAACGAGGTGGGCGGCGAACCGCACCGGTTCGGCGTAAGCGCCGCGGAGTTTCATCAGCGTGCGGCTATCCGGGCCCGGATGTGGCCGCACACGATGTCGACGCTGACCACCCACGACACCAAGCGCGGTGAGGACGTCCGTGCGCGTATCGGCGTGCTGTCCCAGGTGCCGTCGCTGTGGTCGGAGTTCCTGGCGCGCTGGGAGATAACGGCGCCCTCGCCCGATCCCGCCACCGGACAATTTCTGTGGCAGAACATCTTCGGGGTGTGGCCGGCAAGCGGCGAGGTCAGCTCCGAGCTGCGGGACCGGCTGCACGGCTACACCGAAAAGGCCATCCGGGAAGCGGCCTGGCATACCTCGTGGACCGACCCGGACACCGCTTTCGAGGATGCCGTGCACCGTTGGCTGGACACCGTGCTGGACGGGCCGGTGGCGTCCCAGCTGACCGAGTTTGTCGCCCAACTCAACCCGCATGCGTCCAGCGATGCGTTAGGTCAGAAGCTGCTTGCGCTGACCGTGCCCGGCATACCCGACGTCTACCAGGGCACCGAGCTGTGGGATGACAGCCTCGTCGATCCGGACAACCGCCGCCCGGTTGACTACCAGGTTCGGCGAGCCGCCCTGAATGAATTGCAGCATCCCAAGATTCGGGTCGTCAGCACAGCGCTGCGGCTGCGGCGCTCCCGGCCGGACAGTTTCCTGCAGGGCGCATACCTGCCCGTGTTGGCCGACGGGGAGGCCAGCGATCATGTGATGGCGTTCCTGCGCGGCGACGACATTCTGGTCGCGGTGACCCGTTGGACGCTGCGGCTGGCCGAAACGGGCTGGGGCAACACCGTGCTGCCGCTGCCCGCCGGTGCTTGGACCGACCGGCTCACCGGCGCCGCGGCAAGCGGACCGACGTCGGCCGCCGAATTGTTCGCCGAGCTGCCGGTGGTCTTGCTGGAGCGCGATAGTGCCTGAGTTCCGGGTGTGGGCGCCCAAACCCGAGCAAGTGCGTCTCGATTTGGACGGCGCGGTGCACGCGATGACACGCTCGGATGACGACTGGTGGCACGCCGACGTGTCTTGCGCGCCGGACGCACGCTACGGATATCTGCTCGACGACGACCCCACGGTGCTGCCCGACCCGCGCTCTGCGCGCCAGCCCGACGGGGTGCATGCGCGTTCCCAACTGTGGGATCCGTTGGGCTCCAACTGGACCGACGATAGCTGGGCCGGCCGATCCGTCGAAGGCGCGGTGATCTACGAGCTGCACGTCGGCACCTTCACTGGTGACGGCACATTCGACTCGGCGATCGAAAAGCTGGACTATCTGGTCGATCTCGGTATCGACTTCGTCGAGCTGATGCCGGTCAACTCCTTTTCCGGCACCCACGGCTGGGGATACGACGGGGTGCTGTGGTACAGCGTGCACGAACCCTACGCCGGCCCCGACGGGCTGGTCCGGTTCGTCGACGCCTGTCATGCCCGTGGTTTAGGTGTGCTGATCGACGCGGTGTTCAACCACCTCGGCCCGTCGGGCAACTACCTGCCGCGGTTCGGCCCGTACCTGTCGTCGGGCAGCAACCCGTGGGGCGAAGGCATCAACATCGCCGACGCCGACTCCGACGAAGTACGGCGCTACATCATCGGGTGCGCGCTGCGCTGGATGCGCGATTTCCACGCCGACGGGCTGAGACTGGACGCCGTGCATGCGCTGGTGGACACCACCGCGGTCCATATCCTCGAAGAGCTGGCTACCGAGACCGACTGGCTGTCAAGGCAGTTGGGCCGCCCGTTGTCGCTCGTCGCCGAGAGTGACCTCAACGATCCGCGGCTGATCACCCCGCGTGACAGGAGCGGCTACGGCATCACCGCGCAATGGGACGACGACATCCATCACGCCATCCACACCGCCGTATCCGGTGAACGCCAGGGCTATTATGCGGACTTCGGTTCGCTCTCCACGCTGGCACACACGCTGCGGCACGGCTTCTTCCACGCCGGCACGTATTCGTCGTTCCGGCGGCGCCGGCACGGACGTCCGCTGGACGTGTCGGTAGTCCCGGCCACGCGACTGCTGGCCTACACCTGTACCCACGATCAGGTGGGCAACCGCGCTCTGGGAGACCGTCCCTCGCAGAACCTGACCACCGGTCAGCTCGCGCTGAAAGCCGCGCTGGTACTCACATCGCCCTACACCGCAATGCTTTTCATGGGTGAGGAATGGGGTGCGTCGACCCCGTTCCAGTTCTTCAGCTCGCATCCCGAACCTGAGTTGGCCCGCGCTACCGCCGAGGGACGCAAGGCCGAGTTCGCCGAACACGGATGGGACGCAGACGATATCCCCGACCCGCAGGACCGGCAGACCTTCCTGCGCTCCAAGCTGGACTGGGGCGAAGTGGACTCCGGAGATCACGCCCGGCTGCTGGATCTGTATCGCGACCTGATTGCCTTGCGCCGCAACGAGCCCGACCTGGCCGACCCCTGGCTGGCACACCTGACCGTCGACTATGACGAAGCCCGGCACTGGATAGTGCTGCACCGCAACGGGTTTTCGATTGCGTGCAACTTAAGCGGCGAGGCGGTGACCGTGCCGGTCAGCGGTGAGCCGGTGCTGGCCTGGGATACGCCGACCGTCAGCGACGGCAGCACCGAGCTGCCCGCCCACTCGTTCGCGATCCTGCGGAGGTAGGCCGAGCGCGGGTGTGCGGATCACACCTTCTCGTCGCACCACTCGATGTAGCCGGTGCCTTCGATGGACGCTCCGCGAAATGCTCCCGTGTAGCTGTTAGCTGCCGGCGAAGCCTGCACCGAGCCCGTAGGTGAAATCGTCGTTGGTGTGCCCGTGGATGGTGATCAGCGCCGAGCCGTCGTCGTCGTCCACAGACCAGGTAAACGTCTCCGGCAGTTTCATCCGCTCACCTGTGGGCGTGAGTTGAGGTGACAGCCGCGTGTGGACTTCATGGGCGAAGCCGCGGATGAAGGTCGAGTTCTCGCCGTCGGTGGTTCGCACGTTGACCCTGCGCTGCAAGGGAAATCCCCCCGGGCCGAGGACGTCGGTGAACAGGATCTGGGTGCGCGCATCGACGTTGATGATCTGATAGGTGAAGAACAGGATCGGTAGCGGCAGGTTCGTCCCGCGTGCGTACTCGTAGGTGGCCAGCCCGGAGTGCTGCACCGAAACCGACGGGTCGGCAGCCGACGAGAGGGCGGCGTCGACCTCGCACATCACGCCCCAGTGTTGGTAGATGCCCGGCAGGTGAATGAAGTGCGTGATCAGCGTCGTCGGGCGTAATTCGAGATCGGCGACAAGGTCGCCCTCGCGGATCGCGAGCCTGATCGTCTCCGCCTCGGCACCGGACCGGCCGTTGGGACGACCGGCAATCGAGAGTTGATCACCGAAGCGCAGCCGCGATCCATCAGCCGCGAGATCGCAGTCGCGTTCGATGCTGTATCGATGGAACGCGTCAGATTGGATGGCCGACCCGGTCAAGATCCAGGCGCTGTCCGAGGCCGGTTCGCCGGCTAAGAGTGGCGCGTTGTTCCACGCCGGAATCCGACTGGCGGTTCCCAGGATCACGATGTTCGTCAGAAACCGGAACGGATCGGCAATGCCGGGCAGCATCACGCCGTAGTGCACGATCGGCCATCGCCCGCTGGGCGGCCCGGTCGAAATCCGCGGATCGTACGGACGCCGGTTCAACGCGCCGACCCGGTTGATGTGCGGTTCGAGACGAGGGACGACAGCGTTGATCGCATTCAGCATGGCCCGTCCTTTTCGACTGCTCGCGTAACCGTAGCTACACACTCGGGCTGCCGGTGGCGTGCACCGCCTCGGCGATCGCGTCCGCCAGCGAGTCGATCTCGCCATAAGCCAGGTCTGCGACGGTGATTCGCATCCCCGGCGGGGAGTCCATCCGGAACCGGGTGCCCGGCGCCGCGGCCCAGCCCGCACTGAGCAATCGGGTGATGGCGGCCGTCTCGTCGGGCACCGGAATCCACACGTTGAGCCCGGAGCGACCCCGCGCGGTGACACCGCGCTCGGCCAAGGCTGCGCGTAATCGGTTGCGGTTGTAGGCGTACCGCTCGGCGGCTTCCTCCACGAGGGACGCAGCCGCGTCGTCCGACCACAGCCGGACGGCGAGGTCCTGCAGCAGATGACTCACCCAGCCCGGCCCAAGCCGTAGCCGTCCGTGCACCCGCTCAACGGTTCGCCGATCGCCGGCGAGCACCGCGAGCCGCAAGTCGGGGCCGTACGCCTTGGATGCCGACCGCACGAAAGCCCAGCGGCGCGTTGATCCGGCCAGCGGGTGTAGCGGCACGCCGGCGATGCCCGCGCAGTGGTCGTCCTCGATGACCAGCACGTCGCGAGTCTTGCCGGCCAGCAGGCCGCGCAGCGTGGCGGCGCGGGCCGCGGACAGCGCAGCCCCCGTCGGGTTCTGTGCCCGGGTCGTCACGATTACCGCCTGCACGCCGCGGCGCAGCGCCCGGGCCATGCTGAGCACCACCGGTCCGTCGTCGTCGACCTCAACGGGTTCGGCGGAAAGTCCCAGTGCCGCAAGAAGATCGAGCAGATTGGCCCAACCCGGGTCCTCGACGGCAACCCGGTCACCCGGGCGCAGGTGTGCGGTGAGCGCCCGTTCGATGCCGTCCAGTGCGCCACTGGTCACCGCGAGGTGGTCCGCCGGGACGCCGTCGGCGGTCAGAGTGGCGCGGGCGTGCTCGGCGAGGTCGGCCGAAATCGCCGGTTGTCCGTACAGCAGTGGCGCACCCGCAGTCGGCGTAAGGTGCGCCGACGCGATGGGCAACAGCGAGGCGTCCGGGTTGCCGGTGGACAGGTCGCGCGCCCCCGCAGGAACGCCGAGGCCGAGCAGCGACCGCGACGTGGTCGCCGGCCGGTCCCGCACCCTGGTTCCGCGCCGTCCCGCGGTTTCGACCGCCCCGCGATCGCGTAACAGGCGATAGGCGGCGGCGACCGTGTTGGGGTTCACCTCGAGTTCGGCTGCGACTTCCCGGATCGGCGGCAGGGCGTCGCCAGGCGCCAGCACGCCTTGGGATATCCCCTCTTCGATGCTGGCGGCTATCGACTCGGCGCCGGCCCCGGCTATGCTGTATTGTACTGGCACGCTGTCTATTATGTACTAGTACAAACTAAAGGGCAAGGTGATGGAAACCACATACCTCCCCACCCCGCGAACGACGCCTACCCGCTACCGGGAGCGCGCCCGCTACGACCGCGAAACGGTGCACCGCATCCTGGACGAGGCCCTGATCTGCCACCTGGGGTACGTCAACGCTGGTCGGCCGGTGGTATTGCCGACGACGCACACCCGCCTCGACGAAACCCTGTACCTGCACGGCTCCACCGGCAGCGCCCCGATGCTCGCCGCCAGAGCGGAGGGCCTGCCCGTCTGCGTCACCGCGACGCTGGTCGACGGGCTGGTGCTGGCCCGCTCGGCGCTGCACCACTCGATGGTGTACCGCTCAGTGGTCGTGGTGGGCGACGCACGCGTGGTAACAGACCCGGCCGAGAAACTCCGGGCGCTGAGCAGCCTGCTCGATCACATCGCAGCGGGGCGCGCGTCCGACTGCAGGGCCCCGGATGCGCGTGAACTCGCGGCAACCTCGGTGCTCGCCCTCGACCTGGTCGAAGTCTCGGCCAAGGTGCGCACCGGCGGCGCGGCTGACGAGCCCGAAGACTTGGCGCTGCCGCACTGGGCCGGTGTGGTGCCGCTGCGCGTGGTGGCCGGAACACCGGAGCCGGCCGGCGACCTGGATCCCAGCACCGCGGTGCCCGGCTATCTGACGTCCTACTCGCGGTGACGGCGGGAGAACTACAGCAACAGGTAGCGGTAGGCCGGCGACCCCGGGTGCAGGGTTTCGACGTGGATCTCGGTCGCGCGCATCCGGGCCAGCAGGCCGTCCAGATCATGGGCCGACCCCAGCTGGATGCCCACCAACGCCTCACCGGTGTCGCGGTTGTTGCGCTTGACGTACTCGAACAGGGTGATGTCGTCGTTGGGCCCGAGCACCTCGTCGAGGAATCGACGTAACGCGCCCGGCTCCTGCGGGAAGTCCACCAGGAAGTAGTGCTTGAGACCGAGGTGGATCAGTGAGCGTTCCAGCACCTCGCCGTAGCGCGACACGTCGTTGTTGCCGCCCGAGATCAGGCAGACCACGGTGGTTCCGGGCTCGATGTCGGTTTCCAGCAGGCCGGCGACCGACAGCGCGCCCGCCGGCTCGGCGATGATGCCTTCGTTCTGATAGAGGTCGAGCATCGCGGTGCAGACCGCGCCCTCGTCGACGGTGGTGATCGACACCATGTCACCGGCCGCGGCCAGCGCCGCATAGGGCAGCGCGCCGGCCCGGTTCACCGCGGCGCCGTCGACGAACTGGTCGACGGCGTCCAGCGTCACCGGCTCCCCCGCGGCCAGCGCGGCCATCATGGCGGCGGCCCCGGCCGGCTCGACGCCCAGCACCGCCGTGTTCGACGTCCGCTCCGCGAGGTAGGTGGTGATGCCGGCGATGCAGCCGCCACCGCCGACGGGGACAACCACCAGGTCAGGCTCGCCACCGAGCTGGTCGAGGATTTCGACGGCGATGGTGCCCTGACCGGCCATGGTGCGCAGGTCGTCATAGGGCGGTACCAGGGTGGCGCCGGTGCGTTCGACGTCGGCCCGCGCGGCCTCGGCGGCCAGATCGTAGGTCGACCCGCCCACGATCAGCTCGATGAACTCCCTGCCGTGATAACGGATCCGGTCGCGCTTCTGCTTGGGGGTCTTGGCAGGCACATACACGCGGCCATGCACGCCCAGCGACCGGCACGCATACGCGAAGCCCTGCGCGTGGTTGCCGGCCGACGAGCACACCACGCCGGCGGCCAGCTCCTCGTCGGACAACTGAACCAGCAGGTTGTAGGCGCCACGCAGCTTGTAGGAGCGCACGACCTGCAGGTCTTCGCGTTTGAGGTAGACCGTCGCGCCGGTGATGTCCGACAGCCGCTCGCTCAGCTGCAGCGGCGTGGGCGCGACCACCGGGGCGATCCGCTTCGCCGCACCGTCAATGTCAGCCGCGGTTAGCGGTGACGTGTTCGGGTTCTGGCTCAGTTCGGCGGACACCGGTCAATGGTGCCATGCCGCCCTGAGGGACCGATCAGCTCACCGAGGGTGCGAAGTCCCGAAGATGACGGCGCGTCTGGTGGTCGGGCGACCCGTCCTCGCCGTCGGCGTGTTTGCCCCGCGTGTAGTCGCCCTGCCACTGCAGTCGATCTCCGGCGGCGACGTCCGCCTCTGCGTGGGTCCGCCCGAGGTCGTCGCGCGCGCGAAGGAAGGTTTCATACTTGCGGTTCAACTCTTCGTCCGACTCGATGCGCCTGAGTTCGGGGGCGAACTCTTCCAGTTCGGCACGACGCTGCGGGACGATCATGCAGATCGGCTCGTCGACGTCGAACCGCACCGGCATCAGTTTGCGGGTGAATTTCCAGCTCATGCTGAAACTCGCACTGGCCCAATCGGTTTCGACTATGCCCTCGAGCGGGCACACCGCATCCTTCGGGTAGTTCGCCGGCCCGCGGACCAGCAGGTTGTAGCCCGGCGGAGTGCGAAACAGCATCGGCAGATGCCAGGTCAGAATGCCGTTACCGAAATGGCTGGACGGCAGGAACTGACCGGTCACGCGCCTATCCGGTGCGACGATCACGTCCATGCCGTCTTCCTGACCGACCCAGGTGGCCGTGAACCCGCACGGATTGCGCAACTCCCAGCCGCTCTGGTTGGCGATGAGCAGCGGCAAACACCGATTCGGCCAACCCATCCGCAGCTCGGCCATCTCCGACATCCACGCCCGGCCGATCGGCGCCGGGCCGATCGGCGGCGCGTTGTCGCGGGTGACGAACGCGATCAGTGGACGCGCTTCGCCATCGGACTGATCAGTCATCGAATCCTCGATAGCTGGGCGGTTGTCCACCCTGACAGCAGGGTCAGCTGACCGGGGTCAGCACGAACACCGGAATCTGCCGCTCGGTCCTCTTCTGGTAGTCGGCATAGTCCGGATACGCCGCGACCGCGCGCTCCCACCAGGTGGCCTTCTCGTCGCCGAACACCTCGCGAGCGTCGTAATCGCCGGCGATTTCGCCGTCCTGCAGTTCCACCCGCGGGTTCTTGACGACGTTGTGGTACCAGACCGGATTCTTGGGGGCGCCGCCGAGCGAGGCGACAATCGCGTACTGGCCGTCGTGCTCCACGCGCATCAGCGGCGTCTTGCGCAGCTTGCCGGACTTCGCTCCGACCGTGGTCAGCAGGATGACGGGCATCCCCTTCAAGTCCGTGCCCTGGGTTCCGCCGGATTCGACGTACTTGTCCGCCTGCTCGCGGGACCAATCAAGGGGGCTGGGGGCGTATTCACCGGAAAGTGGCATGCCAACCACTCTATGCGGCGCGAGATGCGCGGGTCAGGCCTCGTGATCGCCCGAGCGCTCGTCGAGCAACACCTTGCCGTTGTGCCGGATCGTGCGGATCCGGATCGATCCGTCGTGGTAGACGTGCCGGATCTCGCGGCAGCCGCAGGCGTAGTTGAGGTCGTCGTACGACAGACCCTCGTCGTCGCCCTCGACATGGTGATCGCCGTGCGCCGAGCGTCCGCAAGGCGCCGTTTGCTGGGGGAAATGCGTGGTTGCCACACCCATCACCCCGCCTCCCTCCGCTTAGGCGTGTGATCCAGATCACAGACTAACCCTCGGCGAGGGCCCGCGTGCGGGTTTTGGCCGAGTTGCGGCGTCGAGACTGCACTGAGCGCATCGAGACTGTACTGAGGGCGCGAAAGCCGCCCGAAAGCAGCCCTAGACGCAGCCTCGATCCCGGTCGACCGCCAGCCACAATCAATGCCGACTGACCGCCAACCACGGCCTGAGGGCGACTACCGCGATCTGGCCAGTTCTGCGATGACGTTGACCCGCCTGGTTGCGGTGGCGACCTCGTCGGCGAACTGCCGTCGTCGTTGCGCGACGTCCCCGGGATCAGGGTCATCAGGGCTCTCGATCAGCTCGCGATGCCGAGCCAGCCGAAGCGCGGTCTTGAACAGCTCCATCGACCTCGACTCGGCGCTGGCGATTCGGCGCTGCAACTCCCACTGCTTGCCCACCTGCAGACACTCGGCGAGGAAGGCCTGCTCGTCGAAGGACTCGTCCTCTTCGGCGGCCAGCCGGTCGGCCACGATGTGGTAGGCGTCCAGGAACGGACGTAAAACCAGGTGCGCCAACAGCAGGTCGGCCGATTCCAGCAGTAGCCGGATGTCCTCGGCGGCAATCGGCTTGGTGATGTCCTCCACCGGCCCGATCAGCCGCACCTCGTCGGCGAGATCCTTCTCGAACTGCGCGCGTGCGGAGAACAGGAACTCGAATTTCAGCAACTCGCGCAGCTTCAGCGCCTCGTCGCGCACGGTCGCCGGCAGCACCGAGCCGTCGGCCGCATCCTCGGTGGCCGCCAGCAACGCCATCTCGGCGATGGCGCGGTCGACCAGGATGTGGATTGCGGTGTTGCGGTAGAAGGCGGCGACCAGGTGCTGGTCCGCACCGATCCCCCACACTGCTTCGGTCCCAGCGTCGTAGACGCTCACCACCCCGGAGGCCACCAGCATGTGCAGGGTCCAGCGGATCGTCGAGCGGTTGGTCAGATCGGCGGCACCAGCGACCACCCAGTTGCGCGCCGCGATGTAACTCGCCAGCGGTCGCACCGTGGCCAGCACCTCGCTGATGGACAGCGAGCGGTCGGCGCCCAGCAGCGCGAGGCTGACCACCGCGGTGGGCGTGACGGGCGTGGCACGGTTGATCCGGTGTTCCACGTCCAGCGCGATGCGCTCGATCTCGGTGCCGGCGCCGGATTCCTCGGCGCGCAACTCCTCGAGACGCTTGCGCAGTGGCAGCGGTTCGCCGAAGTCCAGGTAAGCGCGGCCGAGCCGTTCGCCCTGCTGCCGCGCCAGCCGGACCAGGAAGCGGAAGTCCTCCGGCCGTTTCGCCGCGCCGTAGGCCTCGGTGGTCATGGCTTCGACCTCGTGCAGCTGGTCGTACACGATCGAGGTCGGCACCAAATACACTTCTGGACCGTCGATTTCGTCGACGGCGTCGGTGATGTAGCGCAGGATGCCGTACACCGGGGGCCGCAGCTTGCCGGTCCTGGTCCGGCCCCCTTCGATCGACCAGGTCAGGTTGACGTGGTCTTGGACCAGCTGCGCGGTGTATGCCCGCAGCACGAACCGGTAGACCGGAATGTCTTTGGTCTGACGGCGGATGAAGATCGTCCCGGTGCGTTTGGCGATGCCGCCCAGCGGGAAGAAGTTCATGTTCGCTCCGCCGAAGGTCAGCGCCGGCGAGAGCCGGTTGCCCTGGATCACCTCCGGCAGCAGCATGCCGTCCAGGTAGGAGCGATGCGAGAACGCGAACGCCAGCGTTGACTTGCGATCCAGCTTGCGCAGCGCGGCGATCTGGTCCTCGTCGACGAGCACGTCGTAGGCCCGCATCAGCCAGCGGCTGAATCCGCGCCATGCCTCCACCGCCCGCTCGTCGCGCGAGGCCGCCATCTCCCGCAGGTAGCCCGCGGCCTCGGCGCGCACGCCGTCGGGGTCGCGCCCCAACTCGGCAGCGAGCTTCTGCAGCCGTTCGTCATACCACGGGGCGCGCAGCAGCCCGGCTACCTCGGGCGGGTCGGTCGACAACGGCTCCACCGATTCATGGACAATCCCGGTGCGCTGCAGCAACTTTCGCACCCGGACCCGGCCTAGCTCACGCGCGGCCGCCGCCGGTCCCCCGGTCACGCCGGTTGCACCGTTGAGGTAGCGGTGGGTTCGTGGACGTCGGGATGCGGCTCGCGCCCGTAGAGTTCCTCGATCTCGGCAGCGTATTTCGTCATGATCGGTCGGCGCTTGAGCTTCATCGTGAGCGTTATCTCGTCGCCGCCGGGCTCCCACAACGTGGGCAGGATGCGGAAGCGCTTGATCTGTTCCACCCGCGACAGCTTGGCGTTGCCCTCGGCCACGCCGGCGGCGATCCGTGCGACCACCTCCGGGTCGGCGGCCAGGGCGGTGGGAGTCGGGTCGAGCCCGTGCTGGGTGGCGTAAGGGCCGACCGAGTCGGCGTCGAACACCAGCAGCGCGGTGTTGTACGGCTGGCCGTCGCCGATCGCCATCATCACGCCGACCATCGGGGTCGCGGCCAGGATGGTGTTCTCAATGTTGGCCGGGGACATGTTCTTTCCGGCCGCGTTGATGATCAGTTCCTTCTTGCGGTCGACGATCCGCAGAAAACCGTCGGAGTCGACGTCGAAGATGTCGCCGGTGTGCAGCCAGCCGTCGGCGTCGATCGCCTCGGCGGTCTTGCCCGGCTCCCGGCGATAGCCCTTCATCACCAACGGACCGCGGACCAGATACTCGCCATCCTCGGCGATCTTGCCCTCCAGCCCGGGCAGCAGTTTGCCGACGCTGCCCAGCCGCGCCTCGCGGGGATGGATGACGGTGGCGGCACAACTCAGCTCGGACATTCCCCAAAGCTCGCAGAGCGGGATGCCGAGGCCGGTGAAGAAGGCCAGCGTCTCCTTGGGGATCGGCGCCGCTCCCGAGAGCGCCCACCGGAGTTCTCCGAAGCCGAGCTGCTCCCGTAGCTTCGACAGCACCAACTCGTCGGCCTTGGCCCATTCGGTGGCGTCTTCGTCGGACATCGGCTCGCCGGCGAGCAGGGCGTCGCTGCGTTTCGCAGCCACCGACATCGCCCACTCCAAGGCCTGCCGCTTCGTGTCGTCTGTCTCGTGGCTGACGGTGAATTCGATTCCGGCCTTGAGCTTTTCCCATACCCGGGGCACCGCGCCCCACACGGTGGGCCGCACGTCTTTGAGCGCCGCCGCGATCGCACGTCCGTCGGACACGACCGTGACCTGGGTACCGAACATCTCCTGGCCATACAGGGCGGTCATCCGGTCGGCGATGTGCGCCGAGGGCAGGAACGACGTAATCCGGTCGCCGAACTCGATTCCGAGCACGTCGTCAAGGCCGTAACCCTCGAACAGCAGGTTGGAGTGGGTCATCTCGACGCCCTTGGGATTTCCGGTGGTACCGGACGTGTAGATCAAGGTGATGACGTCGTCGGGTTGCACCGCGCGCCACGTCGACTCGAAGTCGAAGTCGGCGGGGGCGGCCGCGTAGAGGTCGTCCACCGACAGCGTGCCCTCCGGCTTCCCGTCGATGCAGACGATGTGCTCGATGGGTGCGCCGCTGGCGCGGATCCGGTCGACGTACTGCTCCTCGCACATCATCACCTTGGTGCCGGCGTTGTCGAACACGTAGGTCAGTTGCTCTGCGGGAAGCGTGTTGTACACCGAAAACGATGTGGCGCCAACGTGTTGCGCGCCCACCTCGAGCGGATAGAACTCGACCCGGTTGCCCATCATCAGCGAAACCGTGTCGCCACGCCCCACCCCCAAGCCGGCCAGTCCGGCGGCCACCTTGCGCACCTGATCGCCGTATTCGCGCCAGGTCAGTGTCTGGGTGTCGCCGGGTGTCCGTAGTGCCACGGCATCCGGATCGATCGCCGCGGTGCGCTGGAAGGCCTCACACATCGTGGTTGGGCGTTCGGTCGTGGTCATGTCCGCTCTCCTTGGGTTGCCCACATATCGGTGAGCGTACGTCCGCGGTGATGGGGCGCGGAAGGCTATGCCTCGATCAAAGCAGCGGCGCGTACGTTGGAAAACATGGGGGCGAGTTCGGAAATCGACGTCAACGAACTCTCGCCGGTTGAGCAGACCGCATTGCTCACGCAGTACGCCCGCGCGCTGGACAGCCGTTGGCCCCGCCCTATTCTCGGCGACACGCTCGCCGACGACATCGTCGGCAAGATCGACTTCGATTTCGCGGGGCTCGGCGTGCCCGACAGCGTCGTGTGCCAGTCGGCGCTGCGCGCCAAGATGCTCGACGAGCGGGTGCGCACTTTCACCGCCCGACATTCCGATGCCGTCGTCGTCGACCTCGGCGCCGGGCTGGACACCGGCGTGTTCCGGGTCAGCCCACCCGACACGGTGGATTGGTACAGCCTCGACCTGCCCGGTGTCGTCGGGTTGCGCGATCAGGTGATGCCGGCCCGCGAGCATGCCCATTCGATGGCCGCATCGGTGGCCGACGGCAGCTGGCCCGACACTATCCCCGCCGACCGGCCCGCCATGGTGATCGCCGACGGCCTGTTCGCGTTCTTGTCCGAGGCGACGATCGTCGGCGTCTTCCGCCGCGTCAGCGAACATTTCCGGTCCGGCGAGCTGGCGTTCAACGACTACGGGCACATCGGCTGGTTCAGCCGCGTCGCGGTGAAGCTGGCCCCGCAGCAGATGTTCAGCAGCGTCGGCAGCCAATGGGGCTATGCCGGCTTCAAGGACGCACGGGTGCCCGAGTCGTGGAATCCGCGGTTGACCCTGGTCGAGGAAGCCAGCCTGGCGCACGCACCCGAGGTCGACCTGTTCCCAGGCTGGATTCGATTGGCTACCAAGGCATCCGGGAAATTCAAGGCGGGCGCACGCAAGGCACGCATCCTGCGGTACCGGTTCTGACTACTCGGGCCAGCCCGACGTCTCCGACCGCGAGTCGCCGGCGCCGAACCGGTATTCCCAATCCAGCGACCACACCCGCATCGTCTGGTCGTCGCTGCCCGTCACCGCCACGGTTGCCGCGGCGTTGAGCGCGATCGTGCGGATCCGGTCGGTGTGACCGGCCAGTGTGCACAGGCATGTCTTGGTGACCAGATCCCACACCCGCACCGTCTTGTCGGTGGCGTCCCCGCCGGTGACGGCGACGCGCCCGTCGGCCGACAGCGCCACGGTTACCGAGTCGGTGTCGTCTTCGAGGGTTCGTATGCAGGTTCCGCGGTCGAGGTCCCACACCCGCACTCTCTCGTGCCCGTTGGTCACCGAAGCCGCGATCAGCCCACCGGCCGCCAATGCCACCGATCCCACCCAGTTGGTGTGGTAGGCCATGGTGTGCAGGCAGGCTCCGCCGCGCAGGTCCCACGCTCGCAGCGTTGCGTCGGAGCTGCCCGAGACCGCGATCCGGCCATCGGCGGACACCGCGACCGACCTCACCCTGCCGGTGTGGCCGGTCAAGGCGCGCAGACAAGCCCCGCTGGCCACATCCCACACCCGCAGCGATTGGCCGAAGCTGCCGGAGACCGCGATCCGGCCATCGGCCGACAGCCCCACCGAGTTCACCGAGCTGGTGTGGCCGGTCAGGGTGCGCAGGCAAGTCCCGCTGGCGACATCCCACACCTGCACCGTCGGGCCGTAGCCGCAGGAGACGGCGATCTGACCATCCGCCGACACCGCCACCGCACCGACCTCGTCGGCGTCGGCGGTCATGGTGTGCAGACAGGCCCCGCTACTCACATCCCACGCCCGCAGCGTCCCGCCCCCGTCGCCGGACACGGCAATGCGGCCGTCGCCCGATACCGCAGCGACCACCGAACGGCTATGGCCGGTCATGCTGTGTTGCGGCCACGCGTCCTGGAGTTGGGCGCGCGTGCCCAGAATGGCCAGCCTGCGCCAGAGGGATACCAGCCGCCGGTCTCTCCGGTAGCCGGGGACGGCGCGCGCGGTGCGCAGTTGGGCGGCCGCCTCGGTCCCGTGACCGGCCGCAAGCAGCGTCTCAGCACGCCGGGCGTCCGCCTCGACCGCCGCCGCGCCGGCCAGTAGGTCATGGGCGCTGTGCGGCCGCGCGTAACTCCAACCGGCGGCGAGCCCGCGAGTCGTGGGCACCTCCCACACCCACAGTTGGTCGCGGCTGCCCGAGACCGCGGTCTTGCCGTCCGCCGACACCGCCACCGACCGCACCCCCTCGGTGTGGCCGCTCAGGGTGCGCAGGCAGGTTCCGCCGGCCAGATCCCAGACCCGCACCGTGTTGTCGTAGCTGCCGGAGACCGCGATGCGCGCGTCGGCCGACACCGCCACCGAGAACACCGCGTCGGTGTGGCCGGTCAAGGTGTGCAGGCACATGCCGCTTGCCGGGTCCCACACCCGCACCGTCTTGTCGTAGCTGCCGGTCACCGCGATGCGCGCATCGGCCGACACGGCGACCGACCCCACGATGCGGGTGTGGCCGTCCAAGGTGTGCACGCAGGCCCCGGCGCTCACATCCCAGACCCGCACGGTTCTGCCGCCGGAGATCGCGATCCGGCCATCGGCCGAGACCGCCACCGAGTCCACGGAGCGCCTTCTGTCGGTCAGGGTGTGCAGGCAGGTCCCGTCGGCGGTATCCCAGATCTGGACCCTGTCGTCGCTGGCGGAGACCGCGACGCGTCCGTCGGCCGACACCGCCACCGAGGACACGCTCGAGGCGCTCCAGGTGACCAGGCAGGCTCCGCTGACCAGGTCCCACAACTGCATGGCGTCGCCGCCACCGGAAACCGCGAAACGCCCGTTGGCCGACACCGCCACCGACGATATGGTCGACGCGCTCAAGGCCCGCAGGCGGGTCCCGCCGACCACATCCCAGACCTGCACCGTCGGGTCCTCGCCGCCCCCGTCGGTGACGGCGATCCGGCCATCGGCCGAGACCGACACCACGCGAAACGTGCTGCGGGAGTCCCTCTCGTTCAGGTCGCGCGGTTCGGCGAGCTCGGCCTGGTGGTGCGCGGCGGTGAGCGACTCGGCGATATCGCGGTCTTCTGGTGCTTCGCGAGCGGCGTCGGCGAGCAACTGGCGGGCGCTGACGGTGTCGTAACGCTCCAGGTGCGCCAGCGCCATCAGGTGGTCGGTGTACGCACCGGGCTGGCTGGCGCGCATCGTTTCGAGCTGGGCTATCAGCTCGGTGTCGGAGATGTGGCCGCATCGCCACCGATGCAGCCCGCGGTTGTAGATGCTGTCCAGGTGATGCGGATCCGCGGTCAGGGCTTGCTGCCACAGTTGCTCGGCGTCTTCGGTGCGTCCGAGGTCGAGCAGGGACAGAGCCTGATTGTTGAGCGCGTCAGCCAACAACTCCGCGGCTTCGGGCTTGGTGCGCGGGTAGGGCGCGCCGGCGAGCCGCTCATAAAGCTGGGCCAGTTCGTCGGCGAGGTCGGCGGTGCGTCGGGGCCGGGTGGCCACGTCCGGGTCCAGGCAACGGGTGAGCAGCGCTGCGATCGCGTCGGGCATCGGCGGGATCGCGGGGTCATCGACCCAGGGGGCCTCGCGGAAGGACCGGAAGGTTTCGTCGGCGATCTGCCCCCGCTGGCAGGGTGGCTCTCCGGTGAACATCTCCCAGACGCTGATCGCCCAGGACCACACGTCGGTGGCCCGGGTCAACGGGTCCGGTTGGCCGCCGGATTTGGCGGTGTGCGCGGCTCGCGCCTGCTCGGGTGAACAGTAGGCCGGGGTCATTCCGCCGTAGCCGGCCAGCACGCTCACGTGGGGTCCACTGCGGATCACTTCGCCGGCCGCGGCACGGGCTTTGGCCAGCCCGAAATCGGAAACCTTGACCGTCCAGTCGCTGGCGAGCATGACGTTGGCGGGCTTGACGTCCTGGTGGATCAGGCCGCGGCTGTGGGCGTGGTCCAGGCCCCAGGCGAATTGGATGGCGATGTCCAGAATCCGGGCCAGCACCTCGTCGTGGCTGCCGTCGTAGAGCGCGCGGGATTCCACGGCCTCCGCCAGGCTGCCGCCGTCGACCCATTCGGCGAACACTCGCGGCAATCCGTCCAGCCGCCGCACATAGACGCACGCCACCACGTGCGGGTGCAGGCCGAGTCCGACCCAGGTTTCGGCTTCGGTCTCAAAGTCGGCAATCTGCTGCGTCGAGGAAACCAATTGCGGGCGTGGGGTTTTGACCGCCAACTCCAGATTCCAGCCGCGGTGCCAGACCCGATGCACCAACCCCATCCCGCCGGAGGTCATCACCTGGCGCACCTCGTAGAGGTCGTTGACGACATCGCCGACCCGCCACGCGTCGTGCTCGCTCATCTGCCGGCTGCCTCAGGCGGGCAGCGCGGTGTGAATGCCACACGTGCAGGCATCGATCGACGGACACGTGCAGCGCATCCCCCACTCGATGACAGCCCGCGCCTGAGCCAGCGATGTCATCCGCGCGTCGATCTCGGCGAGTTTGGCCCCGGCGAGCGCGCGGCCGGCCGGGCGCCTCGTCGGCGAAACCCCGGCTTCCCGCACCGCCTCACCGATTGTCAGGCCGGTCGTCATCGGGACCCCTCGAAATTCGATGCTTGACTTAGAGCCAACTCTAAGTCGTTGACTGTGGTCGCGGCATCGACACTGCACTGAGCGCATCGAGACTGCACTGAGAGCGCGAAACCCGCCCCGAAACTAGCCCTAGATTCAGTCTCGATCACGGTCAACCAACAGCCAGGACAGCGGACGTGCGTGCTCCGACGCGAAACGCCGATGGAGCGTCGCCAGATGCACGCTCGTGGCAGAGCGAAGGCCTAACCGCCCAGGCAGCCGGGACCCAGCAGTTCCTTGAGGTCGCCCATCAGCGCGGGCGACGGCGTCACCCGCAACGACTGATCCAGCTCCAGCGTGGTGATCCGATCCCCGCTGATAAGCCGTAGATGAACCTGGGAGGTTCCGGGATGGCGGGCCAGCACCTGCTTGAGCGCATTGACCTTGTCGAAGGTGCACTGACGTGTCGGCAGGCTGACCGCCAGCGGCCGGTCCGCCTGCGCGCTGGAAAAGTCGGGCACCACCAGCTCGTTGACGATCAAGCTGGTGCGGTCGTCACGGATGGCGACCTTGGCGTTGACCAGAACGACGGCGTCGTCAGCGATCTCGGCGCCGTAGTTGGAGTAGGTGTGCGGGAAGAACATCACCTCGATGCCACCGGTCAGGTCTTCCAATTGCGCTGACGCCCAAGGCATGCCGTTCTTGTTGACTCGGCGGTTCACCGAGGCCAGGATGCCGCCCACCCGAACCTGGGTGTCGTTGGGGATGTCACCGTCCAGGATCGCCGGGATGACGGTGTCGACCTGGGCGGCCAGCAGGTGGGCCACCTTGTTCAGCGGGTGGCCGGACACGTACAGGCCCAGCATCTCTCGTTCCAGGGCCAGCTTGTGTTTGTCCTCCCACTCGTCGTCGGGCACCTTGATGGTGAACACCGCGTCGGCGGCCCCTTCCGCGCCGTCGTCCCAGCCGCCGAACAGGTCGAACTGCCCCATCGCTTCGGCCTTCTTGGTGCCCAGCACCGAGTCGACGGCGTCGGTGTGGATCAGGAAAAGGCCTTTGCGGGCATGCCCGAGCGAATCGAAGGCACCCGCTTTGATCAGCGACTCGGTGACCTTCTTGTTGCAGGCCGAGATGTCGATCTTGTTGAGGTAGTCCGAGAAGTCGGTGAATTTGCCTTTGTCACTACGGGTTTGGATCAACGAGCCCACCACGTTGGCACCGACGTTGCGTACTGCGCCCAAGCCGTAGCGGATGTCTTGTCCGACCGATGCGAAGTTCAGGCCCGACTCGTTGACGTCGGGCGGCAACACCGTGATGCCCAGCTTGCGGCAGTCGGCGAGGTAGACGGCGGCCTTGTCCTTGTCGTCGCCCACCGAGGTCAGCAGCCCCGCCATGTACTCGGCCGGATAGTTGGCCTTCAGATAGGCGGTCCAGTAGGACACCAGGCCGTAGCCGGCCGCGTGCGATTTGTTGAACGCGTACCCGGCGAACGGAAGAATGGTGTCCCACAACGCTTTCACCGCACGCTCGGAGAAGCCGTTGGCGGTCATGCCTTCGTAGAAGCCCTTGTACTCGGCCTCGAGCACCTCGAGCTTCTTCTTGCCCATCGCTTTGCGCAGCGCGTCGGCCTTGCCCATCGTGTAGGAGGCGACCTTTTGGGCGATGAACATGATCTGCTCTTGGTAGACGATCAGACCGTGGGTTTCGGCGAGGATCTCGCGCAGCGGTTCCTCGAGTTCGGGGTGGATCGGCTTGATCGGCTGACGATTGTTCTTGCGGTCCGCGTAGTCGTTGTGGGCGTTCATGCCCATCGGCCCCGGCCGGTACAGCGCCAGCACCGCGACGATGTCGTTGAACTCGGTGGGCTGCATGCGGCGCAGCAGATCGCGCATCGGCCCGCCGTCGAGCTGGAACACGCCCAGCGTCTCGCCGCGGCCCAGCAACTCGTAGGTGGGCTTGTCGTCGAGTGGAACCGATTCCAAGTCGAGGTCAATTCCCCTGTTGGCCTTGATGTTTTCGATCGCGTCGCCGATGATCGTCAGGTTGCGCAGGCCCAGGAAGTCCATCTTCAGCAGGCCGATGGCCTCGCACGACGGGTAGTCCCAGCCGGTGATGATGGCGCCGTCCTGCGGCCGCTTCCACAGCGGTATGGCCTCCGTCAGCGGCTCGCTGCTCATGATCACCGCACACGCGTGCACGCCGGCGTTGCGGATCAGGCCTTCCAGGCCGCGCGCCGTCTGGTAGATGGTGCGCACATCCGGGTCGGTTTCGATCAGGCCGCGAACCTCGGCGGCTTCCTTGTACCGCTCGTGGGCCGGGTCGGTGATGCCGACCAGCGGAATGTCTTTGGCCATGATCGCGGGCGGCAGTGCCTTGGTGATCCGGTCGGCGATCGCAAAGCCCGGCTGCCCGTAGTGGATTCTTGCCGAATCCTTCAGGGCCGCTTTGGTTTTAATGGTGCCGAAGGTGATCACCTGGGCAACCCGGTCGTGGCCCCACTTGTCGGCGGCGTAGCGCACCATCTCACCGCGGCGACGGTCGTCGAAGTCGATGTCGATGTCGGGTGCCGACGGACGTTCCGGGTTGAGGAAGCGCTCGAACAGCAGACCGAGCGGAATGGGATCGATGTTGGTGATGCCCAGCGCGTAGGCCACCAGCGAGCCCGCCGCCGAACCACGTCCCGGGCCGACCCGGATGTCGACCGACCGCGCGTAGTTGATCAGGTCGGCCACGATCAGGAAGTACGCCGGGAAGCCCTTGTCGCAGATGACCTTGATCTCGTACTCGGCCCGGTCGAGGTAGTCCTGGCCGACCGCCGACGGGAAACGTCGCTGCAGCCCCGCCATCACCTCGTGCCGCAGCCAGGACGCCTGGTCGTGCCCGTCGGGCACCGGGAACACCGGCATCCGGTCCCGCGGTGTCCACACGTCGGCGTAGGACTGGACCCGCTCGGCGATCAGCAGGGTGGAATCACACGCGCCGGGGACCTGGTCGTCCCAGAGCTGACGCATCTCGGCGGCCGACTTGAGGTAGTAGCCGTCGCCGTCGAACTTGAACCGGTTGGGGTCCGACAGCGTCTTGCCGGTCTGCACGCACAGCAGCGCCTCGTGGTTGTGGGCGGCGTCGCGGGTGACGTAGTGGCAGTCATTCGTGGCCAGCGGCGGGATGCCCAGCTTGCGGCCGACCTCGAGGAGACCCTCGCGGACCCGCTGTTCGATCGACAGCCCGTGGTCCATCAGCTCGAGGAAGTAGTTGTCGGCGCCGAAGATCTCGCGCCATTTGGCGGCGGACTCCAGCGCCTCGCGGTCGTGCCCGAGCCGCAGCCGGGTCTGCACTTCGCCGGATGGGCAGCCGGTGGTGGCGATGATGCCCTCGGCGTGCTCGGCGACGAGTTCGGCGTCCATGCGTGACCACTTGCCCAGCTGGCCCTCGAAGGAGGCCAGCGACGACAGCTTGAACAGGTTGCGCAGCCCGGTCGCGTTCTCGGCCACCATGGTCAGGTGGGTGTAGGCGCCGCCGGCGGACACGTCGTCGGCCTTCTGGCTCGGGTCACCCCAGGTGATCCGGCGTGTGTCGAAGCGTGAACCGGGCGCGATGTAGGCCTCGACACCGATGATCGGCTTGATGCCGGCTTTCGTCGCCGCGTTGTAGAACTCGCTGGCGCCGAACATGTTTCCGTGATCGGTCATCCCGATCGCGGGCATGGCCAGCCGCTCCGCCTCGGCGAACATCGGGGAGATCTTCGCGGCACCGTCCAGCATCGAGTACTCGGTGTGGTTGTGCAGGTGCACGAAGGACCGCGAAGAAGAACCGCTCATAGGGTCGCCAGTCTATGACCGCGCACCGACACGTTCTCGGCGTGTCGCGGAACGTGTCTTGCGCGGCTTTACGTGTACCGCACTACGAAGTTCTTCAGCGACTTTTCCACGTCGCCCTTGACGGCGCGGGCGGCCGCCGAGCCGACCGGGCCGAACAGCGCGCGCCCGCCCAGCTCGAGGCGCAGGCCCATGGTGGACCCGTCTTTATTGGGCGTCACGGTGACGGTCACTCCGTACTTTGCTCCGCCCTTGCCGTTGCCCGACATCGCGACCTCATGGGGTGGGTCCCACTTGGTGACCGTCCAGCTCACCCTGTTGCGCAATCCTTTCGAGCGCGCCACGCCGATGATCTCGGTGCCTTCGCCGATCTCGTCGGGAAGCTCGCTGCGCCAGCCTTCGTGCATGACGAGCCACTCGCCCAGCTCGGACAGATCCGAAACGTGAGCCCACATGTCCTGTGGGCTCATCGGCACGTCGGAGCTCATCTCAACGGAAGCCATTGAAAGAGCCTAACGCTGCGACGATGCGGACCCGACGTTTCCTTCTCCCTCGTCGATGCCGACCCGCTCGTGCAGCCTGGCCAGCGCTTTGGGGGCCCACCAGTTCGCGCGGCCCATCAAGCGCATGAATGCGGGAAGCAGCAGCATGCGTACCAGCGTCGCGTCCACCAGCACGGCCAGCGTCAGTCCGAGACCGAACATCCTCATGAACGACACCCGCGCGGCGATCAGCGCAGCGAACGAGATCGCCATCAGCAGCGCCGCGGCGGTCACTACCCGCCCGGAGCGGGCCAGGCCCTGTGCGACGGCTTCGTCGTTCGCCTCCGGGGTCCGGTCGGAGGCCAGCCAGTGCTCGCGGATCCGGGACACCAGGAACACCTCGTAGTCCATGGACAGACCGAACGCGATGCAGAACAACAGCACCGGCATGTGGACCATCAGGGTGCCGTTGGCCGTAGTGCCCAGGGCACCCAGATGGCCGTCCTGGAAGATCCACACCAGCGCGCCGAATGCAGCGGTCAACGACAGGACATTGAGCACCAAGGCTTTCACCGGCAACACCACGCTGCCGGTCAACAGGAACAACAGCGCGAAGGTGATGACCGCGATGATCGACAGGACAAGCGGCAGCCGCGACTTCACCGCCCCGGCACTGTCGCGGTTTATCGCCGCCCGGCCCGTCAGTTGCACGTCGCGGCCGCCAGGTCCGGCGACAGCCTGCAGACGGTCCAACTGTGTTTCCGACGCGCCGGAGAACAGCCGAGCCGCGCTGGCCACGGTCAGGAACGCGCTGCCGTTCCTGACGTCGGTGGGCGCTGACGGTGGCCCGGCCGGCGACCCGTTGACGAAAGTCCCGCCCGGTGCCGACACCGACAGCACGTCAGGCACCTGCGAGAGCCGCGCGGCGTAGCGGTCGATTTCGCCGGGCGCCAACCCGGTGGCATCAGGGATCACGACGGTCACGTTCCCATCCGCGTTGACCGCAAAATCCGACCGCATCAGGTCGCCGACCTGCCGAGCCGACGCCGAGACCGGCAACACCCGGTCGTCGGAAAATCCCCAATTCGCCCCGAGAAAAGGCGCGCCCAGCACCAGCAGCAACGCGATTACCGCGACGCCGATCGGAATCGGCCGTCGCATCACGGCTTCCGTCGAGCGGTATAAGAAGCTCTCTTCGATCGGGCGCGACACCGGTTCGGGGCGTCCGAGCAGTCGGCGAATCAGTCGCCGCACGTTCAGCGAGTCCAGCCGGTCGCCGAGCAGCACGATCACAGCAGGGGTGATCACCACCGCGGCGACGGCCGCCAACGCGACCACCGCGACGCCCGCGTAGGCGAACGATTTCAGAAAGTACATCGGGAACAGCACCATCGTGACCATCGACAGCGCGACGGTCGTCGCCGAGAACAACACGGTCCGCCCGGCGGTGCACATGGTGCGAACCAATGCCTGGTCGCGGTTCCTGCCGTCGGCGCGCTCGTCGCGATATCGGCTGATGATCAGCAGGGTGTAGTCGATGGCCAGCGCCAAACCCATGGCGACCGTGAGGTTTAGCGCAAAGATCGAGACGTCGGTGGCGAGCGTGATCGCGCGCAACATCGCCAACGTGCACACGATCGCGAAGCCGCCGACCGCCATCGGCATCGCCGCGGCGAACATGCCGCCGAACACCCACACCAGCACGACGAAGCTCAATGGAAACGCGATGGATTCCATGACCAACAGGTCTTTTTCGCTTTGCTTATTGATCTGTGCGTACGTCAGGGCCTCGCCGCCGGCCTTCATACTGACGCCGTCACGATCGTGCACGAGCTTCTTCACCAGTGCCGCGGCCTTTTTCTGGGCGCCCGTCTCGCCACCGCGAATGCCCGCGATGATCAGTCCGGTCTTACCGTCCTTGCTGATCAGCCCCGCCGCGGCCGACGGCGGAACGGTCCACGCCGAGCTGACTCGGGTGACGTCCGGCGACGCTTTCAGCTGCGCGACGAGGTCGGTGGCCACCGTCCGGGCCGCCTCGCTTTGGACGCCTGCCGGCGAGGTCACCGCGACGACCATCTCCTGGTCGCCGTAGTCGAACTTTTCGGCGAGTACCCGCTGAGCCCGCGATGACTGCGCGGATGGATCCTGATAGCCGCCCGCGGACAGCACGTCGAAGACGGACAAGCCGAAAACTCCGGCGCCGACGATGATCACGAAAGCCGCGGCGACGATCCTGCGTGGCGCGGCTATGGCGAGTCGAGCAACTCCGTGCAGCACCTGGTGCCCTCCGGGAGCTTGCTTAGATTTAGCGGGGGCTAGCGGGGGCTAGCGCCCCTGTCCGCCACGTAGCTTGTTGCCGATCCGGATCGCGGGCAGCAGCAGGGTGCGCGGCGCGTACCTGCCGCTGGTGCTGACGACCTTGGGCACCACGCCCGGCACCACGCTGCGCCTGCCGGCGAGCATGCCCCCGATCGCGGCTTCGGCGACGTCAGTCGGCGACACCTGGGCAAGGGGAATGCTGAACCGCTCGGCGTTGGCGATCTCGGCCCACTCGGTCGGCACCGGCCCCGGACACAACGAGGTGACCGACACGCCCGTGCCGTGCAGTTCCTCGTGAATGGCTTCCGAGAACGTCTGCACAAACGCCTTGGTGGCCGAGTACACCGCCATATAGGGAAGCGGCTGGAACCCGGCGATGGAGGCGATGTTCATCACCGCCCCGGCGCCCCGCTCGACCATGCCGGGCAGGGCCGCGTGCGTCATCTCCATCAGCACCAGCGCGTTGAGCGTCACTTCCTCGCTCTCGCGCTCGACCGGCAACTCGTAGAAGACCCCACTGGTGCCGAAGCCCGCGCTGTTGCACAACCCGGCGATCGGTTCGTTGCGGAGCCGGTCCGCCAGCTTCCCGCGGCCTGCCGGGTCGCTGAGGTCCACCGGCATGACCTCGACTCCGACCGAGTATTCCTGGCCCACTTCGTTGGCCAGCTCGTCGAGGCGCTCGCGGCGCCGCGCGACCAGCAGTAGCGGAAATCCGCGGCGGGCCAGGCCGCGGGCCAACTCGGAGCCGATGCCCGAGGAGGCGCCGGTGATGACGACGGTGGTCTGACTGTTCGGTTTCGGAAGGCTCATGACGTCACCAATGTATCCCTCGGGTCGCTTGCACAAAGGTTTCGCTTCGTTTATCGAAAGTTGATGTGTCAGTGGCGGATTCGGCTCCCTTGGCGGCGGCCGAGTCGCTGAACATGCCGAACGCGCGATTGCGTACCCGGTCCATCACCGCCGGGTTGACCGCGTCGGCCACGGCGGCGAACTGCCCGAACGGCGAACTGGCCCGGCGCGGCCGGTGAATGATCGCGTCGGTGATCACACCGGCGGCCTGGTCCGGCGTCAGCGTCGGGAACTTGTCGTACATCGTGGTCGGGCTGATCATCGGCGTCCGCACCAGCGCCATGTGCACGGTGGTGAATTTGACGTTGTCGCTTACGGTTTCGGCCTGCAGCGCGTCGCAGAGGCTGTCCAGTGCGGCCTTGCTCGCGATGTAGGCGCCGAATCGCGGCGCGCGGGTCTGCACGCCCACCGAGGAGACGTTGATGATTTGCCCGAAGCCACGTTCCCGCATGCCGGGGATGAACTTCAGAATCAGCTGAACCGCACCGAGGTAGTTCAGCTGAATCGTCCTCTGATAGTCGTGGATCCGGTCGTAGGACAGCTCCAGTGAACGCCGGATCGACCGCCCCGCGTTGTTGATCAGGATGTCGACGCCACCGAGGTCTTCCAGCACCTTGTCGGCCATCGTGGCGATGGCGTCCGTGTCGGACAGATCGCAGGGGTAGACGTGGGCGTTCCCGCCGCTCGCGCGTACCTCGTCCGCGACCTTTTCGAGGTTCTCCAGCGTGCGCGCGACCAGCACCACGGTTCCGCCGGCTTCGGCGATCTTCTTCGCGGCGGCCTCACCGATGCCCGACGACCCGCCCGTGATGAGCACGGTCTTGCCTTCGACCGCGTCGCTGAGTTTGCGACCCTGCACCGCATCGATCAGATTCCTCAGATAGAAGGGGCGATATCGCCCGGCCGAGTTCGGCGTGTTGACGGCGTTGGACATCGCCGCGAACGGCCTCTCGACGAGGTTCGCTAGGTCACCGAGATTCATCGGCTGCTGCTCCTGACGGTGTTGCCCGGCGGGGCGGGTGTGGGTGGTGTGACACGGGTCATAGTGCCAACCTAGGACATCCGTCAACCAGGGGGGTGCGGAATTGCTGCCATCCCGGCCGCACAACCGCGCGGATCTGAGCCGCTAATTTCCGGACCGGTGGGCGTGTCGGCATCCCGGTCCGCCGGACAGCCGGTAGTCAGCACATATGAGACTGATCGCCGCCGTCGTCGCCGTCCCGGCCGTGCTGTCGCTAAGCGCCTGTGGCTCGGAGACGCCAACGCCCACTTCTTCGCCGGCCGGCAGCACCACGCCGACGACGGCAGCGATGTCGTTCGACTGCGCCAAGCCCGCTAACCCGGCGCAACAGCTGGTCTGCAACGATCCGCAGTTGACCAAGCTCGACCAACGCATGCAGAGCGCCTACCAGCAGGCGCAGGCACGCCCAGGCGCCGACCAGGCCACCCTGACCACCGCGCAAAGCGCCTTCACCACGATCCGCGATGGCTGCGCCGACTTCGTCGACGCACGGACCTGCGTCCAGGAGGCCTACCAGACCCGGCTGGTCGAGTTGGCGATCGCGGACCCCGCCACCGCCGCCCCGCCCGTCGTCAACTACAACTGCCCCGCCGACTCCGGACCGTTGAGCGCGCAGTTCTACAACCAGCTCGATCCGCAGACGGCAGTGCTCAACTGGAAAGGCACCCGAGTCATCCTGTTCGTCCAGCCGTCTGGCAGCGGCGCCCGTTACGGGCGCCGAGGGTCCGAATACTGGGAGCACCAGGGCGAAGTCACGCTTGACCTCGGCGGCGACAAGTTCGTCTGCCACACACAGTGATGTGGTTGCGGTCCAACCTCTTTGACGCAGCGTGCGATCGGAGCCGCGCCGCCGATGGCCTGCCTCGGTCTCGTGTTGTCCCGGCTGCCGGGTGACAATGCAAGGCATGGGTCGCACATTCGAGGATCTGGTGGCAGAAGCTGATTCGGTCTGCGTGGACGGTTGGGACTTCTCCTGGCTCGACCGGCGCGCCACCGAGGAGCGACCGTCCTGGGGTTACCAGCGGATGCTGAGCCAACGTCTGGCGACCGTGTCGGCCGCACTGGACATTCACACCGGGGGCGGCGAAGTGCTGGCCGGCGCGGGCCCCTTCCCCCCCACCATGGCGGCCATCGAGACGTGGCCTCCGAACGCGGCGCTGGCAACCAAGCGTTTGCATCCGCGCGGCGTGGTCGTCATCGCGACTCGGGATGAGCCGCCGTTGCCGTTCGTGGACAACGCGTTCGACCTGGTAACCACCCGCCATCCCATCTCGGTGTGGTGGACCGAGATCTACCGGGTACTCCGGCCCGGCGGCGCCTACTTTGCCCAGCACATCGGCCCCGCCACCATGGGCGAGCTGACCGAATACTTCATCGGGCCGCAACCGGAGAAATGGGCCGAGTTGGAGCCGGAGGCGTTGCGGGCGCAGGTACAAGAAGCCGGCCTGCAGGTCGTGGATATCCGCATGGAGCGGCTGCGCGCCGAGTTCTTCGACATCGGCGCCGTCATCTACTTCCTGCGCAAGGTCATCTGGACGGTGCCCGACTTCACCGTGCAGCGCTATCGCGACCGGCTGCACGAGCTGCACGAGCGCATCGAGGCCGACGGACCCTTCGTCGCGCACCCCACGCGGGTCCTCGTCGACGTCCGCAAGCCGGACTGACCGCTGCCGGTCAGCCCTCGCCGCGCAACACGTCCAGCGCGTGCTGCAGATCCGGCGGATACGGACTGACGATCTCCACCCATCTGCCGTCGGCCGGATGGGCGAACGCCAGCGACCGTGCGTGTAGCCATTGGCGTTCCAGCCCAAGCCTTTTCGCCAGCTTCGGGTCGGCGCCGTAGACCAGGTCGCCGCAGCACGGGTGATGCAGCGCGGCGAAGTGCACCCGGATCTGGTGGGTGCGACCGGTTTCCAGATGCACGTCGAGCAGGCTGGCGGCGACGTGCGCTTCCAGGGTGTCGTAGTGCGTAATGCTGTGCCGGCCGGTGGTGGTGACCGCGAACTTCCACTCGGGCCCGCGGTGCCGCCCGATCGGCGCGTCGATCGTCCCACTGGACGGATCCGGATGTCCTTGCACCAGCGCGTGATAGCGCTTCTCGACGGTGCGTTGCTTGAACGCGCGCTTGAGCACGGTGTAGGCCCGCTCGGAGCGCGCCACCACCATCACCCCCGAGGTGCCGACGTCGAGGCGCTGCACGATTCCCTGCCGCTCGGGCACACCCGACGTGGTGATCCGGTAGCCGGCGGCGGCCAGGCCGCCGAGCACCGTGGGGCCGGTCCAGCCCACCGACGCATGCGCGGCCACCGCGGCCGGTTTGTCGACGGCGACGACGTCGTCGTCGGCGTACAGGATCGTCATGCCCTCGATGTCGATGGGCGTGTTCTCCAGCGGCGCGGGCGGTTCGGGCAGCCGCACCTGCAACCAGGCACCGGAGGTGAGGCGGTCGGATTTTCCGGCCTGCACGCCGTCGAGTTCGACACCACCGTCTTCGGCCAGAGCCGCCACCGCACTGCGGGAGAGCCCGAGCAGGCGCGCGAGCCCCGCGTCAACACGCATGCCCGCCAACCCCTCCGGGACGGGCATCGAACGGTCAGTCACACGCGCCGCCGGTAGTCAGTGCTGATCGGCCTTACGCCGACGGCCGGTCTGCTCGTCGGCCTTGGGCGGAGGCGGGTTGTCTGCGTCGGCTTTACGCCGACCTACGGTGTCGAAGTCGAAGCCGAAGATCGACAGCACGACGAGCAGGATGGCCCCGCCGACGACGGAGGGATCGGCGACGTTGAACACCGGCCACCAGCCGACCGACAAAAAGTCCACGACATGTCCCCGAAGCGGGCCCGGGGCCCGGAAGAAGCGGTCGACCAGGTTGCCCATGGCGCCCCCGAGGATCATCCCCAGTCCGACTGCCCACCAGGGCGACACCAGCCGTCGTCCCATCCAGAAGATGCCGACCACCACACCTGTCGCGATCAGCGTCAACACCCAGGTGTATCCGGTCGCCATCGAGAACGCCGCCCCCGAATTGCGCACCAAGGTCCAGGTCACCGTGTCACCGATGATCGACACCGGCTGCCCGGGGGGCAGCAGCCTGACGGCCAGAACCTTGGTGACGATGTCCAGCGTCAGCACGACCGCGGCAACCGACAGCAGCAGCCGCAGCCGCCTCTGCGACGTATGCGGCGCGGAATCGGCAGGTGGCCCGGCTGCCTCGGTTTCAGCGGGGTCAGTCACCGGCTCAGGTGATCCGGTTGGTTCGTCAGGCACTCAACCATCATCCCTCAGTGCGGATCCGGCGGCGCGAACCCCCGCGATCGGGCGCAACGGCGAGCGGTGCGGGATGATCCCAGCATGGCCCGCCTCACCGTCATCACCACCGGAGGCACGATCTCGACCAGCACCGGCGCCGACGGGGTGCGCCGGCCCGCGCACGGCGGCGCGGAGCTGACCGCGGGCCTCGACGTCGATGTCGTCGACTTGATGGCGGTCGACAGCTCCGAGCTGACGACGGCCGATTGGGACCGTTTCCGCGACGCGGTGCGAGCGGCCATCGAAGGCGGCGCGCAGGGTGTGGTGCTGCTGCACGGCACCGACACCATGGAGGAAAGCGCGCTGTGGCTGGAACTCACCTATTCGGGCAGCGTGCCCATAGTGCTGACGGGTGCCATGCGCAGCGCCGACGCCCCCGACTCCGACGGCCCGGCCAATATCCGCGACGCAGTGGCGGTAGCGGCCAGCGCGAGCGCCCGTGACCTGGGTGTACTGGTCTGTTTCGCGGGCCGGGTGTGGCAACCACTGGGTATGCGCAAAGCGGCCACCCAGGACCTCAGCGGGTTCGCCGGCGAGCTGGTCGGCACCCCGGACGGGGTTACCCGGCCCAAGACGCGGCCGTATCTCGGCGATCTGATCGCCACCGACGCGCCACGCGTCGACATCGTCACGGCATACCTGGGCAGTGACTCGGTGGCGCTGGACGCCTGTGTGGCCGCCGGCGCGCGAGGCGTGGTGCTGGAGGCGCTGGGCTCCGGTAATGCCGGAGCCGCTGTGGTCGAGGGGGTACGCCGGCACTGCCGCGACGGCGTGGTGGTCGCCGTGTCCACCCGAGTCGCCGGCGGGCGGGTGAGCGCCGGATACGGTCCCGGCCACGACCTGGTGGCCGCCGGCGCGGTCATGGTGCCGCGGCTGGCGCCGTCACAGGCCCGGGTGCTGCTGATGGCCACGCTGGCCGCGAAGCTACCCGTCGCCGACGTCATCGCCCGCTGGGGCTGAGCCTTCGGCCGGCTCCTCGTGGCGCAGCGCGCCGACGAAGTCGGGCCAGTCCAGGCTGTCGATCGGGTTGGCGCCGGTGATGTCGCTGCTGTCGACCGGGAACGTCCGGGCCGGCCCCGGACCCGAACCGCGGGTTTCGAACCGCACGGTGACCACACCGTGGCCCGCGCCCTGCACCCAGCCGTGCCCGAGCTCGCGGTGGACGACGTCGTCGCCGATGCGCCAGCGCGCGGTCTCTTGCCCCGATAGGAGTGCGGCCCGCAGCGTGTCGAAGTCCTCGTGTGCCACGGGCATCTCAGGCGTCTCCGGCGACAGCTCCAAGTCTGGGAACAACGACTCCTGCTGCACATCGCTGAGGCCCGAAAACCCAACGCCGAGAAGGCGAATGGGACCGATCTGCAGCGGGTCCAGCAGCAGCCGCCGGGCCACCGCGATGAGCGTGCCGGCCTCGGTCGTCGCGTAGGGCATCGTCGCCGACCGGGTCAGCGTGCTCATGTCGGACTTTTTCAGCTTCACCGTGACGGTGCGGGCGCCGCGGCCGTCGCGCAGCAGGCGTTGGTGCGCGTGTTCGGCGATCGGGTCGATGGCGTCGCGCAGTTGGTCCAGGGTGGTCAGATCGGCGGCGAAGGTCGACTCGGCGCTGATCTGCTTGGCCTCGGCGCGCTCGGCAACGGGGCGGTCGTCGATGCCGCGGGCCAGCCGGTGCAGCGCCGGGCCGATCGTCGCGCCCAGGATGTTGGCCACTTCGGCATCGCTGAGCGCGGCCAGTTGGCCGATGGTTTCGATGCCGAGCCGATGCAGCTTCTCCTCGGCGACCGGGCCGATGCCCCACAGCCGGCGCACCGGCAATCCGTTGAGCAGCAGCTGTTCCTCGGCGCGGCGGACCACCCGAATGCCGTCGGGTTTGGCCAGGCCGGAAGCGATCTTGGCGATCTGCTTGCCCGAGCCCGCACCCACCGAGGCGACCAGGCCTGTTTCGTCTTTCACCCGCCGGCGCAAGTGTTCGCAGAAGGCCGCGACGTCTTCGGGCGACGCCCCGGCCAGTTGCGACGGTTCCCCGAAGGCCTCGTCGAAGGACAGCTGCTCCACGACCGGCACCAGATTGCGCACGGTGTCGAAGACCCGCCGGCTGGCCACCCCGTACACGACGCCGCGCGGCGGCAGCACCACCGCTGTCACCCCGATCAGCCGACGGGCCTGGTGCATCGGTATGGCCGACCGCGCGCCGAACACCCGGGCTTCGTAACTGGCGCCGGCCACCACACCCCGGCCACCCAGTCCGCCCACCAGCACCGGTCGCCCCCGCAGCGTGGGCCGGGTGAGTTGTTCGACGGAGGCGAAGAACGCGTCCATGTCCAGGTGCAGCACCCAACGGGACTCCACACCGGCTAATGCTATTGGGCTACCGTTTTTGTCATGGCCATGAACCTTGTTCACCGGTGGCGCTGCAGTTCGGATGCCTGGGCGAAGGAAGTCGAAGAGCACATGTTGCCGACGGTGCTCGACGGCGTGGACCTCGGGGACAGCACCCTCGAGATCGGACCGGGATACGGGGCGTTCCTGCGGGTGCTGATCGACCAGACGCCGAACCTCACCGCCGTCGAGATCGACCCGCCGATGGCGCGACGACTGCAGGAACGGTACGGAGACCGGGCGCGCATCATCAACGGCGACGGCACCGATACCGGATTGCCTGACAACGAGTTCAGCTCCGTGTTGTCCTTCACGATGCTGCACCATGTGCCGACCGCCGAACTGCAGGACCGGTTGTTCGCCGAAGCCTGCCGGGTGCTGCGGCCCGGCGGCGTGTTCGCCGGCAGCGACGCCGTGCCGTCGCTGCGGTTCCGCATCCTGCACTTCCGCGACATCTGCAACCCGATCCCGCCCGAGACTCTGCCGGATCGCTTGCGCGCAGCGGGGTTTCAGGACGTCGACGTCAAAGTCGACGGGGGCAGGCAGCGCTGGCGCGCGGTGAAGGCAAGCTGATGGACACCGAGGCCGACCAGGCGCCGCAATCACGCTGGGAGCGGCTGCGCCACCAATGGGGCCAGCGGCTCGAGCCGGGCCAGCAGGCCACCGTGCTCGCCTGGACGTCGTTCACGGTCACCTTCCTCGGGCTGCGTGGACTCACCCACTGGATCCGCGCCGGCCACGGACCGTCAGGCGGCGGTATGAGTTTGGCCGGCAACCACTTTCACCACTACAACATCGGTATCGGAATGCTGGCGACGGTGGGGGCGGTGGGCCTGCGCGGAAGCGAGGAGCAGCGACGCCACCCGGCCGCCGCGGTCGCCTTCGGCGCCGCGAACGCCATGATCGTCGACGAGTTGGCCCTGCTGCTGGACCTCGAAGACGTCTACTGGGCCGCCGATGGCCGCAAGAGCGTGGACGCCGCGCTCGGCCTGATCGCCACCGGCGCGACGGTGGTAGCCGGGATGCCGTTCTGGCCGCACGCCCACCGCGCGCTGCGGTCGGCAAGTTAGGCCGAGCAGACATAAAAGCACCCACACGCACGACCCGGAACAAGCCGCCGAGTGGTGGCAGCAGCAGTCGCTCGAGGACAACTGCGGGCTTGCTTCGGTGGCAGACGTGGTCGGTGAAGTCACCGGCCACGCTCCGACCGAGAAGCAGATCATCAAGCTGGCACAGAACACCCCCTCGTCGATTCGCGACGGCCCGATCTATCTGCCCACCGGCGACCCGGGACACGAAGGCGCGCGTGGCGGCATCGACATGGCCGACACGGTCGTGCTGCTCGACCACTACGGCGTCAAATCGCATATGACCTACGACGCCCACCCCGACGAGGTGGGACTGCCCGCGCTAGAGCACTACCTCGGCGATCACCGCAAGGTCATCGCCTGGGTCAATTCCGGAACGATCTTGGACACCAACGACCAGCGCACCGAGCCCGACCACTTCCTCGTTGTCACCGGGATCGACACCAACAACCAGACCGTCCACCTCAACGACCCCTACGCCGATCACGCCAACACGAAGGTCGGCATCGCCAAATTCATGACCGCGTGGAAAATCGGGCAAGAATCGATCGTCGTCACCGCACCGGCTTAGCCCGGTTGGACGGCACGCCAAGTTCGGCCGAACAGACGTCACACCTTGGCGATGCTCACCCGCACGCCGTCGCCGATCTCGACCGCGGTTGCCGCATCGGCCGGCTCCCCGAACTCGAAGCTGACGGCCAGCACCTCGCCGGCGATGAAGTCGCGGTGGGTGTGCACCCAGTCGGCCCGCTCGGCGGGCACCCAGAGAAGCACGCGGATCCGGTCCGAGACATCCAGCCCGGTCGCCTTGCGCAGGTCCTGCAGTTCGCGGATGCGGTCCCTGGCCCAACCTTCGGCCTCCAGCTCGGGAGTGACCGTGCCGTCCAACACCACGAGACCGGCCCCGCCGGGCAGCGCCGCGGTGAACTCCGGGTCGGCGGCCACCAGCCGGGAGCTGTACTCGTCGGGCTGCAGCACGGCGGGCCC
>NZ_DATJYB010000280.1:0-5261 GCF_035499775.1 Mycobacterium sp.
CGGTGATCCCGGCGCTGGCACCGAATCCGTGGCAGGCCAGCCGGCCGTCGGCACCGGCGCTGACGGCGGTAGCGACTCGGCCGCTGGATCGGGGTCGAAAGGCTTTGAGGTGTATGGGGATTCGGCCTACGCCAACGGGGCCACCCTGGATGAGTAGACCGCGCAGGGTCATGACATGCGCACCAAAGTGCCCCCGGTACGCAACGCCAATGGTTATTCCAAAGACCGCTTCAGCATTGACCTGGCCGCCGCTACCGTTACCTGCCCTGCGCAGCACACCGTGGCGATCCGCGCCGGCCTGCGCTACCGGGTCGCCCGCTTCGGTGTGCTGTGCGAGTCCTGCCCACTGCGCGCCGAGTGCACCAAATCCCGCCGCGGACGAGTGATCAGCATCCACCCCCAGGGAGCCGCCCTACAACACGCCAAAGCCCGCCAACAAGATCCCGACTGGCAACAGGACTACCGGGCCAACCGGCCCATCGTGGAACGCAAAATCAGCCACTTCACCCGGCGCCCCTGGGGCGGTCGAAAAGCCCGATGTCGCGGTAAAAAACGCATCCTGACCGACGTCCTGACCCGAGCCGGCGCCCTCAACCTCGCCCGCCTGGCCACCCTGGGCCTGCACCACGGACCAGGTGGCTGGGCCATCGCCTGACTCGAACCCCGCCCCCGGGCCCAGGGGCCATTTTCAAATGCCATCGGGGGTCGAAACTTGGGTGCCGCCGAAAAATAACCCACCAAAGGGCCCTACATCAGCGCCGTCCTAGTCGATCTCGCCGGTGAGGTCGAACTCGGCCAGCGTGCGCGCAGCAACCTCACGCAGAGCGGGCTTTGTGTTCTCGGCGCCCGGTTGATACGCGTTGACGGTGACGTAGATCTTGGCACCTCCAGTGCGCCAAGACTGGAGAGTCATTTGGCCGCCTGCTCGTTCGAGCCACTGACGCGTTAGGTGTTGGCCAGTCGCTCGTGTCATCGCGAGTTGGCTCTCGGTGCCGTCGACGCGGCACACGACCGGGTGGAACTCGCCGAGGTTAGAACAAAGCACGGGGGCATCAGGGTTGGTGAACCCCGCATCAACCATCCGTTTCAACGCCCGCCGCGGCGTGAACGGGATCAGCGCGCGCAACTGTAACGATTCGTCTGGTGTCTCTCGCACCGTTCTCAGCGCCTGCTTGACGGCGGTGCGGACGTCACGCAGGTCGGTCGTAACCCGAGTTGGGTCGACGGTCACAGCCGCGATCGACATCGCGTTTGCCCGGGTATCGACCTCGGCGCGCTCGTTCACTGGTAGGTGCAGGGTGACTGCGCCGTCGCTGGCACGTCGGCGACCCATATGCTCAGCGAGTTTCGCGGCGAATCCTGCCACCAGCGTATTGCCGGTTGCGCCGAGAGCCTTCGCACGGGCATCCCACTCGTCCAAATCGACGTGGATCGCGACCGCCGGTACGACGACAGCGACATCACCGTCGGCACCCGGAGCGACGCGTCGCGGCGCCGGTGATGGGGCGATATCAGGCCGCGCACGGACCTGTTTTCGGGCCAGTCGCACCGCCGCGGCCAGCGCCCGGCCGACCTCAGGTGCGTCCTGTGCTGCTTCGCGGGCATCCTGTACCACCGCACGCCGTCGAGTACGTGAACGTGGCGGTTGGTAGCCAAAATCGTGGGTGTTGCCCAGGACCGCATCAGCGACGGTGCGGGCGAGTCCGAGGCCGTCCACCAAGTAGTGGGAATGCACCAGGCTGACCGCGGTCGAGCCATCCGCAAGTGGAAGAACACCCAAATGCCAGCCGGGCCCCTCTTCCGCATCAATGGGCACTTGCGAGCGTTCATCAGCCCAGTCGGTCAGTTCAGCGCGAGGACGGGGGCACTCGGCGATATCGATGTTCGACGTCCCCCGGTCAACGATCCACCGATGCCGGCCGAAGCTCAGCGGCGAAAGCTCGATACGCCGTCCCAGCAACCCGTAACCGAGGTTGTGGCTAAACCGCTTCAGCCCGTCGATATCGACCGGGTGCTGATAAAGCCAGACGCATTGGATCACCAAATTCAGGCCGGCGGCGCGATGCCCCGCAAACAAACCTTGATCCACCAACGCGAGCCGATTATCCAGTTGCGCATCACCATTGGCTGCGCGGCTGCGAAAGGGTGTGTGCGCGCGACGTGTCCGGACTGGCCCTCGGCTCATGGTCATGGCCGCAGAATAGACGGTGACCCGCCGTTATCGCCGCGAATTGCTATATGAATGCATAATCGCACCGGGGACGCAGTCCGCGAGTCAGCGTGCGACCCGCGCGTTCAACACCGTCATCGACCTGCCGTGGTTCCAACTTTATGTCCGTGGGGCTAACCGAACCACCAGCTGCCAGAACAACTTCCACGACACACAGCTCAGTGAGGCAGCGGGCGTGACACTGCACTGCGATTGCGCGTGACGGGTCACCGTCTATCCTGTCGCAATGATCATCAGCCGACGCGCCACCGCGACGGGTGCCGCGCGCGCAGCACTGGGTGCGGAGTTGTGCTCGTGACCCCTGCCGACCAGAGCCGGACGGCGGCCCGCCCGCTCATTTTGTTCGTGCTGGGTGTGAACAGGTCCGGAACATCGGCGCTAGCGCGGGTTCTGTCGCTGTGCGGTGGTACGCTCCCGCCCGGGCTGGTGGGCGCCATGCAGGACAATCCGCTTGGCCATTGGGAGCCGCGCGAAGCCAACTACCTCAACGAAACAATCCTGCAGCGCCACCACAGCACCATGTTTGATCCGACACTGCGCCTGCAGGAGGAAGGTGCGTTCGACGCCGACGAGAAGGCCGCCTGGATCAATCAGATCAGGGCATATCTCACCACGCTGCCTGCAGCGCCGCGCGTGGTTGTTATCAAGGATCCGAGGATTACGGCGCTGTCCGACTTGTGGTTCGGGGCGGCGCGGTTGGCCGGGTTCGACGTCGTGGCCGCGATCACGGTGCGCCACCCGCAGGAGGTCGTCGCGTCGGTTGCCAAGCGAAGTCCAGCCTCGCCGGAGCTCTCGGGTGCTTTGTGGTTGAAATACAACCTCCTCGCCGAGAGACAGACCCGCGCAGTGCCGCGGGTGTTCGTGGAGTACACCAACCTCCTGGACGACTGGCGCAAGGAAATGAAGCGGATTTCCGCAGCGCTAGGGATCGATCTCAGCACCCGGGATGAGGGCGCAATCGGGGAGTTTCTCAAAACTGATCTTCGGCGCCAGCGATTTGTCGGCCCGGTGGCAGAGCTTTTCGGCTCAGACTGGATTTCCACGGTCTACGAGGCGCTGTGCGCGCTTGCGCGGGATGAGCCCTGGGATCAGTCTGTGCTGGATCGCGTTTTCGGGGCGTATCGCGCGAGCGAACATGATTTCCGAACGGTATTTGAGGATTTCCGCCGCTTTCGCAAGGTTAACCGGCTATACCCCCCGTTCATGCTGAGGCTGAACTACAAGGTCCTCGAGATGGCTAACCGGCGCAGCGGGACTTGGGCCTAAGCTGGGCCGGCAACAATTGTCCCTAGTGGGTTCCGCGAAAACCGTTGACATAGAAGGGATGTGGTGCCGATATGGCACAAGCGATCGAGACCACTGGGATGCCATGAAAATCGAAGAGCCGACGCTGCGAGACCTGTGTGCGAATTCGGCGTCGCGATTTCAGCTGTGGATCGAGTTCCTGCAGGCCACACGGGTCCAGTCGATGGCCGAGATCGGTGTCTATCGGGGCCACTTCGCGGCGCGGATACTTGCTGACTGCAGTTCGATCCAGAGGTACTACATGGTTGATCCGTGGCGGCACCTGGACGGCTGGAACAAGCCGGCGAACACTGACGATGCCCGCTTCGCCGGCTACCTGGCGGAGAGCAAGGCCAATACCGAGTTCGCGGGCGACAAGCGCATCATCCTGCGCGGGACGACGATCGAGGTCCTCGACCAGATCCCGGACGGCAGCCTCGACTTCGTCTACGTCGATGGCGACCACACACTGCGCGGTATTTCTATCGATCTCATCAACGTCTATCCCAAGGTCCGCGCCGGCGGTTGGATCGGCGGAGATGACTTCACGCACACGGTTTTCCAGCACGGGGCCCGATTCGAACCGACCCTGGTCTTTCCATTTGCCATCTACTTCGCCGAGGCGGTGGGCGCGCGCATCTTCGGCCTGCCTCACCTGCAATTCCTCATTTGCAAGCCAACCGAAACGGCCGCCGGCTTCGAGTTCGTCGACCTCACCGAAAGCTACCCGGACACAGCTCTGCAGGGTCAGTTCCGGCTCCAGCGCATCGTCGGCGGCACGGTCACGGACTCGTTCTCGCGCAGGATTTTGGCCGAACGGATGCCGAAAAAAGTGCGGGATTTGATCAAGAAGACCCAGTCGCGATAGCGGGCTCAGATGAGGCCTAGGCCCCTGGCCACCGTCGAGAGCCCAACCAGTGCCAAGGTGGCTGCCACGACATGCGCACGGTGAGCCAGCGCCCATTCGTGCAGCGGTCGCAGGACCGCTTCGGTTTTCTCCGGCGTGAGCAGATAGCTGACGATGGTGATCTCAAAAACTGCAAGCATCACGAAGACGAACGCGATAGCGGCGATGACCTGCGTGCCGATCGGGGCTCCCGACGCCGCGATGGTGGTGTCTGCGAGCAAAACCCAGGCGGGCCCCGGCAAGAATGTCATACCGGCCACCAGCGCGACCCACAATGATCCGTTTTCCCACGCGTTGTTCAAGCGGTCAACCAGCCGCCGCATTGCAGATCCGCGCTCCGTCGACTCCTCTTGGTCACCACCCCGCGACAGCGAGATTGCGCCCGGTGTACCGGAGTCCTGCACCAGAGTCGAGGAGTTGTCGACCGCTGCGGGCACTTTTCCCCGCTGACGCGCCCGGGAGCGCACGACGATCAGACCGGAGATCGATACTGCGAGTGCACCCACGCCGATTTGAATGTGCCGGGTGGTGGAGTTCGGGCTCGCGGTGGCCAGATTATGTGCAGTAGCTCTGAACACTGGCATGACGTGCAGCATCAGCAGCGGAACCAGCACGGAGGGAACATTTGTTATCAGGCAACCGACCCAGCAGACGGCCAGGTTTTGCATCGGCCGCGGTCGGGAGATCACGAGAAGGATGACGGCGAGAAGCACCGGGTTGATAGCCAGCAGACACGCCAGTCCAAGCAGTGAGCCCCACACAGCCCGAGACACTACCTTGCCAAGACTGCGCCGGACGGCGGTTTGCGCATGGGCCGATCAGGCTCGGCTTTTGTTGGTT
>NZ_DATJYB010000281.1:0-12468 GCF_035499775.1 Mycobacterium sp.
CGTCGCCAAATGCATAGGGCGGCAATCGTTTCAGCACACGCGACTGCTCGGCGTAGAGGGTGTCGAATCCCACGGTCAGCCCGTCGGCGTACAGACGTGCGGCGACCCGCGCCAAACCCGCGCCGTCGTCGTCCGGTCCGGTGCACGGGACCAGGGTGCGAACCTGCGTGCCTAGGCCGCAGCGGCGGGCCAGGGACACCAGGGTCGAGCGCGGGCCGAGCTCGATCAGGTGGGTCGGCGTCGCCTGAGTGGTCGCCGCGGCGATCGCCTCGGCAAATCGGACGGTCGACGTGATCTGTGCAGCCCAGTAGTCGGCGTCCATGTCGGTGCCGTCGATTACCCGACCGTGCAGGGTCGACACCACGGGGATCTTCGCTTTGCGAGGTGTCACTGTCGCCGCGACGTCATGGAACGCCGCCGCCGCCGGCGCCATCAGCGGCGAGTGGAACGCATGGGACACGGACAGCAAGGAGACTTTCGCGCCGCGTGCGACCAGCGCGTCGGTGATGCGGCCGACGGCCTCCGCGGGACCGGACACCACCGTCGACTGGGGCCCGTTCACGGCGGCGATACCGCACGACGGTTCCGCGGCCACAAGCTCGGCAACCTCGTCGACCGCAACCCCGACGCCGCTCATCGCGCCGCCCGCAGGCAGTTGCTGTATCAGCCGGCCACGCGCGACCACCAGCCGCGCCGCCTCGTCGAGGGTCAACACCTCGGCAAGCACCGCGGCAGCGAACTCGCCTACGCTGTGGCCGACGACGAACGCCGGCTCGACGCCTAGTTCGAGCAGGGTCGCACCCAGCGCATAGGACACGGCGAACAGCGCCGGCTGCGCGTGCGCGGTCTGATGAATGTCGGGGCTGTCGGAGAACATCAGCTCAAGCAGGCCGCCACCACCGGCGAGGTCGACGGCGGCGGCCGCCCGCGTCAGGCGGGTCCGGTACGGCGGGCAGGCGCGGTACAGCGCACGAGTCATGCCCGGGTATTGCGCACCCTGACCGGTGCACAGCAGCCCGATCCGCAGCCGAGCGCTGCGACGACGGGCCGGCGCGTCGGTACCGGCGTCCGTTTCGGCGTAGGCGTACAGCGCACGGACCAGGTCGGCAGAGGTGCCGGCCGCCGCGAAGCGGTGCTTGAGCGAGCTCTTCACCCGGTTGCTGGTGTAGCACAGCGCGGCGACATCGTCCGCGCTGTCGAGGGCGTCGGCGAGCGCTCTGGCGTTGCGGCGCAACGCCGCCGGCGAGTGCGCGGAAACAGTGATGACGCCGACTTGCGCGTCGGCACCCGCGCCCGCGTCGACCCGAGCGGGAGGGCTGGCAAGCATCAGATGGACGTTGCTGCCGCCGAGTCCGTAGGAGCTGACGCCGGCGAGAACAGGATCGTCACCGAGCTGGACCGGGGCGGTGGTCAGCTGCAGGCCCTGCTCCTCCAGACGCAACGCCGGGTTGGGCCCCGCCGGCGCGACCGTCGGAGGGAGAACGCGGTGGGCCAGCGCGAGGCTGGTCTTGATCAGCGCGGCGATACCGGCGGCGCCTTCGGTGTGGCCGATGTTGCCCTTGATGGAGCCGATCAGGCACGGACGGTCGCGTCCGGTGCGGTGCAGGTCGCCGAGCGCGTTGGCCTCGATCATGTCGCCCAGCATGGTGCCGGTGCCGTGCGCCTCGACGAACGCGACGTCGTGGGCGGCGGCGCCGGCCCGATTCAGGGCGCGCACCATGACCTTGGACTGGGCCCAGCGGTTGGGGGCGGTGATGCCGCTGCTCTTGCCGTCCTGGTTGGTGGCGCTCCCGGCGATGACCGCGTACACCGGCTGGCGGTCGGCGACCGCATCGGTGAGCCGGCGCAGCACCACGGTGCCGACGCCCTCGCCGCGGCCGATCCCGTCGGCGTCGGCGCAAAACGGTTTGCAGCGACCGTCGGGCGCGGACAGCCCGGCTTGGGTGTAGAAGATGGACAGGCCGGGGGTCAGCATCAGGTTGACCCCCGCCGCGACGACAAGGTCCGTGTCACCACAGGCCAGGGCCTGGCAGCCGAGATGCACGGCCATCAGCGACGACGAACAGGCGCTGTCGACGGTGACACTGGGGCCGGTCAGGTTGAGGTGGTAGGAAACTCGGTTGGCGACCATGGCCTGACCGGCGCTCATCCCACGTTGCGGAGTGAGGTTGGGGTAGTCGAGCAGACTGACGGCACCCCACTCGCTCGACATCATGCCGACGAACACGCCCGCGTCGGTGCCGGCCAGTGCGCGCGGGTCGAGCGCGGCGTCTTCGATTGCGCGCCAAGCGGATTGCAGCACCAACCGTTGCTGCGGGTCGAGAGCGGCGGCTTCGACCGGGGAGATGCCGAAGAACTCGTGGTCGAAAAGGTCGGCGTCATCGATGAAGTGCGCGTGCCGGGTGTTCATGGTGCCCGGCCGCATTTGGTCGCTGTGAAAGCGGTCGATGTCCCACCGCGCGGCGGGCACGACGCTGGTGGCGACGTCGCCGTTCATCAGCAGCTGCCACAGGCCCTCGGCGGTGGCGGCGCCGGGGAATCGGCAGTCGATGCCAACGACGGCGATCTGGGTCATTGCGGGCTCCCCAGCTCCTCGCTGAGATGACCGGCGATGGCGTCGATCGTCGGGTAGTCCCACGCGATGGTGGGTTGGGCGAGGATTCCGAATTCGAGTTCCAGGTCGGTGCAGAGGTTGAGCGCGAACACCGAGTCCAGGCCGTAGTCGCCGAGCGCTTTGTCGGTGTCGACCGCATCGGGGTCGGTGTTCAGGTAGGCGGCGACTCGGCTGATCAGCCAGTCGACCAGATCGTCGTGGGTGGGGAGGGTGGTTTCCATGGTTGAGTCCTTCGATTCGGTTGGGGTTATGGGGTTTTGGGTCGGTAAACGGGATCGGCGTCGATGCAGAAGTCAAGTCCGGCGGCCGTTCGGCTGGTGAGTTCGCTCAACAGCGCCTCGTCACGGCCGAGGTCGATGGGAGTCGGATGGCCGAGCCTGACGGCGATCCGTCCGAGCAGCGCCCGCAGCCAAGTTGAGTCGGGCGCGGTCGCGGGTAGCCGTCCGGCTTGCCACACGCCGATGCAGCAGGCGGCAGCGGCAAGCAGGGCATAGCGCTCGGCGAGGCGGAACGCGGCGGGAGCGGCGTCCACACCGCATCCATTCGCCGGCAGCGACCGCGCATCGTCGAGCAGCGCGCGCAGGTCGCCGCGCAGTTGGTCGGCCAGCGCCCGCGTGGCCGGTTCGACGGCATGCGACAGGTCGGCCAGCTGAGCCGCCAGCGTGCCGACCAACGGGTCGTGGCCGCGCCCGAGCAGACACAGTGCCGAGTAGTCGAGCTCGGGCAGCGGCGCCGTGTCGAACGTGCCGGCGGGCACGGTGTCCGTCCCTTCGCCCAGCCGGCCCAGCGAAATCAGTTGCGGCAGAACGGTAAGCAAACACGCGGTCCCGCCGGCATGCCCGATGCCGAGTACCGGTAGGTCGCGCAGGTGTTTGCCGACGATCGCGTACTCGCCGCTGCGCAGGAAGCTTCGTGCGCCCAACACCACCGCAAGCGAGCGGGCCGCGTCCTCGAGCAGAATCGGGACCAGGTACTTCACACTCGCGGCGTATTTGCTGCAGTGTGCAGGCGCAGTATGCAGCAGCCGGGCGGCGGCGGTGGTGAACGCGTCGGCGACCATCAGGTCGGCGAATGCGTCGGCGATCACGGCCCGCGCGTGCGGGATGTCCGCGACGGTGCCGCCGTAGAGTCGGCGCTGCTGTGCGAACGCGAGCACCGCGGCCAGCACGGCATCGACACCGCCGATGCCGAGTCCAGCCGTCACGCATCGGGTGACCTGGAACGAGCGCAGCGCGGTCTCGACGGCCGTGCCGGGCGCGCCGATAAGGCTGTCGACGGGGACACGGTGGCCGGCGAAATCGAATCCGCTGAGATGGCAGCCGCGCATGCCCGCAGTACGGAAGCGCGGCAGCCGAGTCAGGCCGGGGGCAACCGCGCTGGTGTCGACAAGCAGCAGCGAATGGCTACGGGGTCCGGGCTTGGCGTCGGTGCGCGCGAAGACGACGGCGTGCCGGGCGTCGGCGGCATTGTTGATGACCTCCTTGCGGCCACTGATCACGAAGTGCTCGTCGTTGCGATCGGCGCTCAGCTCGTTGTGGAGGAGGTCGTTGCCGTGCCCGAGTTCGTGGTACGCGGCGGCGATCTTGCCGCCTTTCAGCAGCGTGGCGGCCAGCTCACGACGCTGCTCGTCGTTCCCGGACATCCAGACGTTCACCCCGGCCATGAAGTTGGTGATGCCGTAGCCGAGTCCCAGTGCGGCATCGCGGCGGAACACCGGACGCAGTGCGCGGATGAGCTGGTCGGTTCCGGCGAGCCGGCCGCCGAGCGATGCGGGGACCAGTTCGGCGTTGAAACCCCACTCGTCGAGCGCCCGCACCGCGTCGGCCGGCAGCTCGCGGCGTTCGTCGGCGGCGAGCACCGCGTCGTGACCGCACGGGTTCTGCGGGTCGTAGGGGTCGCCGAGTAGCCCTTCGAGGTCGGTGGTCCGGGTCTGTAGGGCGCTCATGATCTTGCCGCTTCCGCGAGCCGGCAGTCGAACAGCGAAAGCAGGCGGCCGGTGCGTTCTTGCGAAACGAGGGTCTCGACGAGCGCGTCGGTGGGCACCTCGGCCGAGACGCCGAGCCGGGTCAGCACGCGGGACAGTGCGGCGGTGAGCCAAGTGCCGTTGCTCCACAGCGTCCCGGCGAAGGCGCCCTGGTTGTGCAGCCAGACCTGCACGCACGCCGCGCCGGCCAGGCACAACGCGAATCGGCGGGCCAACTCGTAGGCGTCGGCAGCCGGGAATCGGCTGGGAGTGTGCCCGGCGATCTCGGCGAACACGGCCTGAGTCGCCCCGTCGAGCTGCTCGGCGGCAGCGGCGAGATGCGGCCCGGCGCCGGCGAGAGCAGCCACCGCGTCGGGCAGCGCACGCAACGCGCCGACGCCGTGGCGCGACATCAGCGACAACGCGGCGGTGTCCAGCTCGGGCAGGTCGCGCCGCAGATCAGCGCAGGTGGCCAGGGCCTCGTGGTCGATCGGGCCGCCGCGTCGGTGCGCCAGCGCCAAGGTCGGGAACTGGTTGATCAGGGAGTGCAGGTTGACCAGGGTGTTGCCGTCGAACATCGACACGATTGCGTTGTCCCGCTCCACCTTCTCGAATCGGCCGTATTGATAGTCGATCAGCTGCGACCGTGCGCCGAGCAGCCGGCGCAGCCGGACGATCATCGCTTCGGTGTGGGTCGGCACCAGGTACTTGACGGCGGCCGCCCACAGACTCATTTCGCCGGTCGCGGCGTGGATAGCACGTGCGGCCATCAAGGTGACTGCCTCACCGAGCAGGTGGTCGGCGTAGCACTCGGCGAGCGTCTGGCGCGCCAGCGGGAGCTGAAGAAGGTTGCGGCCGTACAGTTCTCGGTCCGCGACGAATTCCGTGCACAGCCGCAGCGCGTGATCCGAGGCGCCCAGGGACAGTCCGGCGCACATCGTCCTGGTCAGTTGCAGCGCCTTGAGGACGATCTCGAGACCGGCCCCTTCAGCGCCGACCAGGGCGGTGCGCGGCACGGAGGCGCCGTCCAGGGCGAAGCCACTGATGTCGGCGCCCCGGATACCGATCGTGGGGATCTTGGGCAGGCAGGTCAGCTCGGCGTCGCCGAGTCGGCGCTTGTCGATCAGCAGCAAGCTGTAGCCGCGTGCCCCACCGCCGTCCCGGGTACGGACCAGCGTGCAGATCAGGCCGGCTCGGGTGGCGTTGTTGACAAGCCATTTCTCGCCACTCACGGTGAACCCGTCGGCGGTGGGTTCGGCGGTCATCTCGCCGGCCAGCAGGTCACTGCCGTGGCTGCGCTCGGTCAAGCCCCACGACACCGGTACCCCCTGGCTGATCACCTGACCCAGCTCCCGGGCCTGGTCTGCGGTGCCGCCCACCCAGACGCTGGCTCCGCCGAAGTAGGTCTTGAAGTGCGCGATCGCGACGGTCAGATCGCGACGGGCCACCACCCGCAGCAGCTGGACGGCCTCCTCGTAGGACGTGTTCGTGCCGCCGTAGCACACCGGGACGTAGTGACCGGGCAGCCCGTACCTGTCGAGGACGGCACAGGCGTCGGCCGGGAACGCCTCGACGTCGTCAAGGGCGGCGGAGGCCGCGTAAACGAACGGTGCGTGTGGATCGGCGGGATCGCCGAGGAACTCTTCGAGCAGTTCGGCGGCGGCGAACGACGCGGGTCGCGTTATCGAGGCCACCTATCCGGCTCCCAACACGAGGCCCGGCGCCGTCGGGGCGGGCAGGCCGTCGAGCCAGTCCAGCATCGCGGTGGCGAACAGGTCCGGTTCTTCGATCATCGGCGAGTGGCCGGAGCGGGGAATCTCGACGAATTCGGCGTCGGGGAACATCGTTGCGGCGTCACGCCATTTCGCCGCCGGACTGACCTCGTCGCACGCGCCGCACAACAAAAGGACAGGGCAGTCGATGCGGTCGAACAGCGGGCGCGCGTCATAGCCCTTCGTCGCGCGCAGCGCACGCCCCGCGCGGAGCATGATGCGCGGCGTCAGCGCCTGGGTGCAGCGTTCGATCAGCTCCGGGGTGATCAGTTCCTTCTTGTGGATGAGCCGGTCGGCGAGAACGTACCCGAGCTTAAGCGAGGGAGTACGCAGTGCGGATCCGAAGCTCGCTGCATCCTGTTCGTCACCGAGACCGGGTGCCCCGGTGAGGATGACGCCCGACCAGCGCGACGGGTCGGCCGCCGCCAGCTCCATCGCGACCAACCCGCCGAGGGAATTGCCGCACAGCACCGGAGCGGGGTCCGGCAGCCGGTCGACGAGCAGCGAAATGCTTTGCAGGAGTGCGGGAATGTCCTCGGAGGTGGCGTGCGTGGCCAGCGGTTCGGTGGTGAGGACCGTGCCGTGTCCGTGCGCGTTCAGCGCAGCGACGACGGGTTCCCACGCCCATCCGCCGCCGAACAGTCCGTTGATCAGCACCACCGTGTGGCGGTCCTGCCGGGCCGGGTGAACGGTGACGGTCACGTTGTCGTGCGGGAAGCTGTACATCTTGGGTATCTCCTGGTTGTGGCTGGCGACTGGCGGCGTGGGGGTTAGGGGGTTTTTCGACGCAGGGTGGCGGCGCCGCCCAGCAGTGCAGCGACGATGAAGACGCCGATGACGGCCATGTCGCGCCACATCCGGGGCGTCGCGTCGGTGTGGGTGCTGATCTGCTTCAGTGCTTCGACGGCGTAGGTCAGCGGCAGCGCGTCGCTGATCGACTGCACCCATCCGGGCATCTGTTCGCGGGGGATGAACACGCCGGCCATGAACAGCTGGGGCACCAGCACGATCGGCGCGAACTGCACCGCCTGGAACTCGGTTTGTGCGAAGGCGCTGAAGAAAAGCCCAAGCGAGACACCGAGAATCGCGTTGAGCACACAAACCATCGCGACCAGCACCGCGCTGCCGGAGGTGTGCAGATCCGTCACGCGGAACGCGACGAGCGTGACGATCACCGCCTGCGCGACGGCCGCCAGCGAGAACGCGCTGCCGTAGCCGGCCAGCAGTTCCAGCTTGGTCATCGGGGTGGCGAACAGCCGGTCGAGCGTGCCGTTGGAGCGTTCACGGCGCATCGTGATCGCGGTGATCGGGAACATCACCGCGCACGGCAGCACTCCGAGCTGGAGGATGCCGAGCCGGTCGAAGGGGGTGCGGCCGTCGGGACCGGCGTGTTGCAGCGAGAGGGTGAAGTAGAACAGCACGGTCAACAGGGCCGGGACCACCAGGATCATGAACACAGTGCGCCGGTCGCGGCGCACCTGGGTCAGGATGCGGGCGGTGGTCGCGGCGAGGATGCTCGGGTTCACGAAACTGCCTCCGGGATGAGGTGGGGACGAAGCGGGCTCAAGTCGTCGGTGCTGTCGCGAATCAGCGACAGGAAGGCCGATTCCAAATCACCGCAGCCGGTGCGGCGCATGATGTCGGCCGGGGCGGCGTGGGCGAGGATTGCCCCGTCGCGCATCAGGATCAGCTCGGCGCAGTGCCGCGCCTCATCCATCGCGTGACTGGAGATCAGCAGCGTCTTTCCCCGGCGGGCGAGCGCCCCGAACTGTTCCCACAGTTCGGCACGCAGCACCGGGTCGAGCCCGACCGTCGGCTCATCGAGGATGAGCAGGTCCGGGTCGCAGACCAGGGCGCAGGCCAGCGAAACCCGGCCCTGCTGGCCGCCGGACAGGTTCCCGGCCAGTTCGGATTTCTTGCTGGTCAGCCCGACCGCGTCGATGACCTCCCGGACCCGGTCCTTTCTGACGCCGTACAGCCGGGCGAAGTAGCCGACGTTCTCGGCTGTGGTGAGGTCGGGGTAGATGCTGGGCGACTGGGTCACATAGCCGATGCGCCGCCGCAGGCTTCGCGCACCGGCGGGCTGCTCGAACACCGCAGCCGAACCGGCCGTGATCTGCTGGGCTCCGACGAGCGCGCGCATCAAGGTGGTCTTGCCGCAGCCGGAAGGCCCGAGCAGCCCGGTGATGATCCCGGACGGGACCGACAGGCTGATGGTGTCGATGACGGTGTGGCTGCCACGGTCGATCCGCAGATCATCGATGCGGATGGCCGGCGGGGCGGATGCGATGCTCATGCCCGGACCGCCCGCTGCGAGGTGTAGTCAGCGGCTTGAGCATCGATGCGGCCCAACAATTCGGCCGCCTTGCCGCGCTGCAGCTTGCCCGATGCAGTCTTCGGCACGCTGCCGGGCGACAGCACCAGCACCGTCCGGGCGTTGTATCCGACGGCCTGACTGACCCGCAGGGCGATCTCGGCCCGGATGCGTTCGGCCTCGGCGGGGTCGTCGGCCTGCTTCGATTCGGCGAGGACGGCAAAGCTCTCCCGGCCGTTGCCGGCCTCGATGCGGACCGCCGCCGCGTTGCCGGCCCGCACTCCGGGAACGGCGCAGGCGGCACGTTCGATGTCGGTCGGGTAGATGTTGTTGCCGGCGATGACGATCACGTCCTTGGCGCGGCCGCACACGAACAGGTTGCCGTGTTCGTCGAGGTAGCCGAGATCACCGGTGCACAGCCATCCGTCCCGGAAATCGCCGTCCCGCCAACCGTTCTCGGTGAGGTAGCCGCGCGACACCGCGGCGCCGCGAACTTCGATCGACCCGACGTGGCGCGGCGGATGTGGGTGGCCCTGGTCATCGACGACGCGGACCTCCATGCCCGCGACCGGCAGGCCGACCGATACGACACTGCGGGCGTCGTCCGCGGTGTCGGGCGTTGCGAGCGCGTGTTCGTGCAGATCGCGACGGCTGATCAGGTCCACGTTGACTTGCTGGGAAGTGTCGAAGGTGATGGCCAGCGTGGCCTCGGCCATGCCGTACGCGGAGGTGATCGACCCCGGCCGCAGGCCGAAGCGAGCGCCGGCCTGCTCCAACCGGCGCACGTCGCGTGCGTCGATGGGCTCGGCACCGTTGATCGCGACGCGCAAGCTGGACAGGTCGTATCGGCCGGCCTCGGCGCGTTCCAGGGTCAGCGCGAGTAGCGCGTACGCGAAGTTGGGTCCGGAAGTGATGGCACCGCGGTAGCGGGTGATCAGGTCCGGCCAGAGCGCAGGGCGACGCAGGAAGTCCTCCGGCGTTGCGGCGATCAGCTCGACACCCCACTGCATCGGATGAGTGAGGAACGCGAGCATTCCCATGTCGTGCGACAACGGCAACCAGGACACCATCACGTCCGTGCTCGCATCGCCGTCGGTTGCGGTGAACAGCGCGACCGAATTGGCGAACAGGTTCGCGTGGGTCAGCTGGACGGCTTTGGGGCTGCCGGTCGACCCGGAGGTCAGCTGATACATCGCGACCGCCGAATCATCCACGTACAGCGGGTCGATGGCCGGTCCGGTCCGCAGGTCGTCGATCGTGACCACGTGCTGACCCGCGGCGGCCAGCGGCGCCTCCGCCGCGCCGAACGGGGAGCCGACGACCGTCAGGACCGCTCCGATCGTGCTCGCGGCGCGGGCGGTGTCGACTAGCCAAACCGCGAGGTCGGTCCGGGGGGTGGGCTGCTGGAGCATGGTGAGGGAGGCGCCGCGCATCCACACCGCCTGAGCAAGTGGCGCGACGTCGGCCGGGTGGCCGGCGAGCACCGCTACGACGGAGCCCGGTCCGACACCGGCATGCGCGAGTGCGCCCGCCATGCATCGCGCCTGCTGGTGGACCTCGCCCCAGCCGCGCCGGACCGGCGCGTCCCAGGGTCCGGTGACCAGCCCGCGGGTGCTGGTTTCGGCATTGGCGTACATCTGGTCGGTGAATGTGCTCATCAGAGTTTGGCCTCGATGAAGGCAATCGCGTCGCCGACGGTGTGCACTTCGATCTCGGTGTCGTCGAGCGCGACGATTCCGAATTCGGCCTCGCAGGTCAGGAGGAGTTCGAGCGCGCCGAGGGAGTCGAGTCCCAGGTCGTCGAGCAGGCGGTCGGGCGTGACCTGGTCGATGGGCAGTTTGGTGTACCCGGCGATCAGGGTGCGGACGGCGACGTCAAGGTTCGCCTGCTGCGGGGATGTGGTCGTCATGGCCTCTCTTTTCGGTTACGTGGGTATCGGGGTTTCTGGGACATGGGTCTAGGAGCGACGGCACACGGTCACCGGAAACGGGTCCGGAGCGCGCAGCACGAATTTGTGTTCGGCCTGGGCATGGGCCGCGTGTGCCGATCGGAAGGTGTAGCGGCGGGCGAGCGCGGTGAGGATCAACGCGGCCTCGTCGTGGGCGTAGGACGACCCGATGCAGTAGCGGTGACCCGCGCCAAACGGGATGTACGCATAGCGGTGAGCGGGTCGCGCGCCGTCGGCGAGGAATCGCCGGGGCCGGAACGTTTCGGGCTCGTCCCAAAACCGCGGATGGCGATGCAGCAGGAAGGGGCTGATCGTGACCGCTGATCCGGCGGGGATAGCGACGCCGCCGACGCGGTCGTCGCCGAGCGCCCGGCGCCCGAGCAGCCAGGCCGACGGGTACAGCCGCAGGGTTTCGTCGAACACGGCTTTGGTCAGCTCGCCGGCGTGCGCCGGGTCGGTGTCGAGGACGTGCTGCCACTCCGCGTAGATGTCGGGGTGCTGCATGAGCAGGATCCATGCCCAAGTCAGCGAGTTGGCGGTCGTCTCGTATCCGGCCAGCAACAGCGTGACCATTTGCTGGTAGAGCGCCTCGCCGGCGTGCTCGGGGTCACTGGTCAGCGCCGAAAGTGCGGGCCCCTGGTCTTCGGTGGCCGAACCGGACACGGCGTGACGGATACATCCATACAGCGCATCTCGTGGACCGGCGCCCGCGGCGGTGCCCGGCAGCAACGAACTCGCTCCGTCGAGGACATTGCCCACGGCGGTGCAATGGTCGATGAAAAGCTTGTGGTCCATCCCGAACAGAGCGCGGGTGGTAATCGACAGAGTCACCTCGGCGATGGCCGCGGACAGATTCACCTCGACGCCGGTGTCGGCAACGGAGTCGAACGCCTCGACGAGCGCGGCAATGGATTCGCGGGCAGTGGCCATCAGCCGCTGCCTGTCCCGGAATGCCGGCATGAGCAGGGTCCGCTGCCGGCGCCAGCGCGCACCGTCCGCGGTCAGGATCCCGTCGGCGACCTCGGTCCGAAAGTAGCGGTTCGCGCTGGTGTCCTTGCTGTAGTTGGCTCGGTTGGAGCCGAGCACGTGCTGAGCGTGGTCTGGGTGGTTGAGCAACACGTTGCGTTCGCCGCCGACCGTGTAGGACACGACATCGCGTCCGCTGCCCGCCAGCCGCACCAGCAGCTGCGCGCGGTTGGCAGCCGGTCGGACAGGCCCCGACCCGGCATGCGACGCGCAGAACGGACATCCCGTCGCGGTTCGTAGCTGGGCCGCGGATGATGTGCAGCCGCGAAGCGTCACAGTGGCCTCCAAGCGGTGTGATTGCAGAACACGGTGCAGCGTGGACCTTGGAACATTCTTGGAAGCCGGATCGATCTGGTGCTTATCGGACGCCGCGTTCAGTGCGAGCGTAGGCTTGGCACACCTGTAAAGCCTTGCCCGCCAACGGGAATACGTCGCATACGAGCGACAACAACTCGTGGGGCAGCTCCGTCGCGCGGGCCATGGTCGCTCCTAGCTGTCAGCGGTTTCGGCAGTCGACGCAGACCAACTTAGGTTCCGGTAGCAGGGCAGACAACCGGGCGCGCACCACCGTTCTCGGTGGTGCAGGCACCCCGTCCGGCAGGTGCCTGCACCACCGGCGATGGTGGTGCACGCGGGGTGGCCAATCCTGGCCTGCCGAGCCTAAATTCGTCCGCGTCGACCGGCAACACCACCAACGGGTAGGCGATCTCCTGTGACAAGTCGTTATCTGGCGGGCCATTTCGCCCCGCTGCACGCGCACAACACCCGCACTGAGCAGCGACGCCAAGAATCCTTTAAGGACGCGACGAGATGGTGGTGCCCTGCCGCGAA
>NZ_DATJYB010000282.1:0-14270 GCF_035499775.1 Mycobacterium sp.
GCCCCCGACCTGGCAGGGCTCGATGCCGGCCCGGATGGGCACCGCGGCGATGTCCGGGTTGGGTGCCAACGCCGCCGAGATGGCTGCCGCAGCGAATGCCGGCGCTCCGATGGGCGGCGGCATGCCGATGATGCCGATGCCGATGGGCGGCGCCGGTGCCGGTGGAATGCCCGGCGGCATGATGGGCCGCGGCGGCGCCAGCCCGCATGTGGTGCAGAACCGGCCCAGTGTGGTGCCCCGCACCGGGGTCGGATAGAACCGCGGGTCGTCGACGGCGCGAGATCGCAATCAATATCCCGGAATTCGTTCCGCCAATTAGCACCTGCCAAGACCGTCACGGCGGGTGCCGTATCGCCGAAAAGAAATGCTCCTTAAGGTGAGGTTATTGCGGCCCGTAGGCTGCTTACTCACCAGCCGTAGTCCGTTGGCGTCCAACGGGTTTCAGGCGACCGGGGGATAGGCGTTCGGTTATCGCCCTAGCGAGGCGAATCGCGGCCGGCTTGCAATGCCGTCGAAAGACGGATGGGACGCACCGAAAACGGTGCTGTTGCGTTTGCTCTGATGCGAAATTCGCACGCGACACGCCGGTTAGCGTTTCGCTGTTGATCAGTCTCGCAACTATACCGTGATCTGCAATGTATCCAGGACGGCAGGTTCGGTGAGCGACGACCCATTCCGCGGAATGTCGCGTCGAGACTTTCTGGCAAAAGCGGCCGGAGTAGGCGGCGCGGCGTTTCTGATGGATTGGGCCGCCCCGGTGATCGAAAAGGCCTACGGTGCGGGCCCTTGCTCGGGTCATTTGGCCGACATCCAGCACATCGTGTTGTTAATGCAGGAGAACCGGTCATTCGATCACTACTTCGGCACGCTGTCCTCTACCCGCGGTTTCCAGGACCCACAGGCGATATCGGGGATATTCAACCAAGTCGGCTGGGATCCGAGGACGCAGAAGCTCGACCCCACCGGCCACACGATGCCGTTTCGCCTCGACACCACGCGCGGCCCGGGTCTGGACGGCGAGTGCGTCAACGACCCCGACCACGCGTGGACCGCCATGCACAATTCGTGGAACAACGGCCTCAACAACAACTGGCTGCCGGCGCAGGCAAATACTCGCACCGGGCCGTACGTCCCGATGGTGATGGGTTATTACACGCGTAAAGACATTCCCATCCACTATTTGCTGGCGGACGCGTTCACGATGTGTGACGGCTACCATTGTTCGTTGTTGGGCGGCACCTTGCCCAACCGCCTGTATTGGATGAGCGCCACCATCAATCCCGACGGCGACAAAGGCGGCCCGCAACTGGTCGAGCCCGGTTTCCTGCCGCTGCAGCAGTACAGCTGGACGATCATGCCGGAAAACCTGGAAGCCGCCGGCGTGAGTTGGAAGGTGTACCAGAACAAGGACGCCGGGCGTTTCATCAATACGCCTATCAGCAACAACGGGCTGGTGCAGGCATTCAAGCAGTCGGCGGATCCGCGGTCGAACCTGGCCCGCTTCGGGATCTCCCCGACCTATCCCATCGATTTCGCCGCCGATGTCAAAGCCAACCGGCTGCCGGCGGTTTCCTGGCTGGTTCCCAACTTCATCCAGTCTGAACATCCGGCGCTGCCGGTTGCGCTCGGCGCGGTGGCGATGGTGAACGCGCTGAAGATTTTGCTGACCAATCCCGCGGTGTGGGAAAAGACGGTGCTGATCGTCATGTACGACGAGAACGGCGGCTTCTTCGATCACGTCGTGCCGCCGACGTCACCGGTGGGCACACCCGGCGAATGGATTCCCAACAGTGTCGACATCAACAAGGTGTCGGGGTCCAGTGGCATCCGGGGGCCGATCGGTCTGGGCTTTCGGGTTCCGTGCTGGGTCATCTCGCCCTACAGCCGCGGCGGCCTGATGAACCATGACACGTTCGACCACACGTCGCAGCTGAAGTTGATCCGCACCCGGTTCGGCGTACCGGTTCCCAACCTGACCCCCTGGCGCGACAGTGTGGTCGGGGACATGACCTCGACGTTCAACTTCGCCGTCCCGCCCGACCCGTCGCAACCGAAGCTGACCAACCCCAACCTGGCCGCCGTGCCGAAACTGCCGCAGTGCATTCCGAACGTGGTTCTGGGAACCACCGACGGCGCGCTGCCGAGCATTCCCTATCGGGTGCCGTATCCCCAGACGATCCCGATGCAGGAAACGAGCCCGGTCCGCGGGATTCCCAGCGGACTCTGCTAGCGCCTGAAAAGCACTGCGCTCCGGAACTTTTCGACGACCACGTCGGCGAACTCGGCGCCCGTAGTGACGCGCAGCCGCCAGATGTTCTGTTACCGTCCGACGCCGGAAAGAATTTCGTCGAGAATTACGCGAGCAAACCCTTAGACGAACCGCCATAAAGACTCTGGGCCAACTGGACCGGCCCATCGCAAGAACGGTTCGCTTCCGCCTGGCGAATAACCCAATCGGTACACGACACGCCGACTGGCGTGTCATGGCTGATCACTGCGGCAACTATACCGTGTTCTGGAACATGGGCGAGGCCCACAAGGAGGCCGTGTGGTGAGCGAATACTCAGTCGACGGAATGTCCCGTCGCCAATTCCTGGCTAAAGCCGCTGCCGCCACGAGCACAGGGGCTTTGATGTCGGTGGTCGGTCCGGTGATCGAAAAGGCCTACGGGGCAGGCCCGTGCTCGGGTCATTTGAGCGATATCGAACACATCGTGTTGCTGATGCAGGAGAACCGCTCATTCGATCACTACTTCGGCACGATGTCTTCTACTCTCGGGTTCTCAGACCCAGGGGCCAAACCGGGGGTATTCAACCAAGCGGGGTGGAATCCCCAGACGCAGAAGATCGATCCCACCGGCCACACGATGCCCTTCCATTTCGACACCAACCGTGGCCCGCTGCTCGACGGTGAATGCGTCAACGACCCGGACCACGCCTGGATCGCGATGCACCAGTCATGGAACAACGGCGGCAACGACGGATGGTTGCCGGCGCAGAACGGGAACAGTCCATTGCAGGGCAACGTCCCCGTGACGATCGGCTATTACACCCGACAAGACATTCCGATCCATTACCTGTTGGCCGACACGTTCACAATTTGCGATCGCTACCACTGTTCGCTGTTGGGCGGGACCACGCCCAACCGGCTGTTCTGGATGAGCGCCACCAACAATCCCGACGGCGACAAAGGCGGGCCGCAATTGGTGGAGCCCTTGATCCAACCGTTGCTGAAGTACAGCTGGACGATCATGCCCGAGGTACTCAGCGGCGCGGGGATCAGCTGGAAGGTGTATCAGAACAAGCTGTTGGGGCCGCTCAACAACACCGTCGTCGGCTACAACGGGCTGGTCAACGACTTTAAGCAGAGTGCGGATCCCAGGTCGGACCTGGCCCGCTTCGGCATCGCCCCGACCTACCCGCTCGGGTTTGCCAGCGATGTCCAGACCAACAACCTGCCGGCGGTGTCCTGGCTGCTTCCCGGCTTCCAGACCTCCGAGCACCCCGCGTTCCCGGTGTCGACCGGCGCAACCGCGATCGTGGACGCACTGCGGATTTTGCTGTCCAATCCTGCGATATGGGAAAAGACAGTCCTGATCGTCACGTATGACGAAAACGGCGGTTTCTTCGATCACATCGTGCCGCCAACGGCACCGCCGGGGACGCCCGGCGAATGGATTCCCAACAGTGTCGATATCAATAAGGTCGACGGCTCCGGCGGCATACGCGGGCCGATTGGCCTGGGCTTCCGCGTCCCTTGCTTCGTCATTTCGCCGTTCAGCCGTGGCCCACTCAAGAACAGCGAGGTCTTCGACCACACCTCACAGCTGAAATTGATTTCGAAACGGTTCGGGGTTCCGGTGCCGAATATCAGTGCCTGGCGGAACAGCACGGTCGGCGATATGACTTCGACGTTCAACTTCGCCACCCCGCCGGACCCGTCGAAACTCAATTTGGACCACCCGCGGGCCGCGTCGATTCCCAAATTGCCCCAGTGCGTTCCCAACGTGATATTGGGCTCGACCGTGAAGGCGTCAATTCCATACCGGGTCCCGTACCCGCAGGCGATGCCCACGCAGGAAACGACGCCGGTGCGCGGAACTCCCAGCGGCCTCTGCTGAATTCAAATTACCGAGGTTTCAAGGCCAGACGCGACACGCCGGTTGGCCTTTGGCCGCAGTGGACCGTCATAAATATACGGTGAGCCGGAATACGCGAATGAAAGGGCGGATCTGGTGAGCCGAGGTCTATTCGCCGGAATGTCGCGCCGAGAATTTCTGGCTAAGGTCACCGGTGCGGGCGCCGCGGCGTTTATGACGGACCTGTGCGCTCCGGTGATCGAAAAGGCCTATGGTGCGGGGCCCTGCTCCGGGCACTTGACCGACGTCGAACACATCGTGTTGTGCCTGCAGGAAAACAGGTCATTCGACCATTACTTCGGAACCCTTTCTGGCACAGATGGTTTCAGTAGCGGGTCGCCGCTGTTCACCCAACCCGGCTGGAACCCGATGACGCAGAAGGTCGACCCCGGCTCGACGATGATCCCGTACCGCATCGACACGACCCGGGGCCCGCTCGGCGTGGGTGAGTGCATCAACGACCCCGACCACGTCTGGATCGCCGAACACGGGTCGTGGAACAACGGTGCCAACGACGGGTGGCTGGCGACGCAAGCGAAGACCCGGTCTGCGGCCAATACCCCGGCGGTGATGGGCTATTACGCGCGTCCGGACATCCCGATCCACTATCTGCTGGCCGACACCTTCACGATCTGTGACCGTTACTTCTGCTCGATGTTGGCCGGAACCATGCCCAACCGGTTGTATTGGATCAGCGCCACCATCAATCCCGAAGGTGATAAAGGCGGGCCGCAGATAGTGGAGCCCACCATCCAGCCGAAAGCGAAATTCAGCTGGACCATCATGCCTGAGAACCTCGAAGCCGCCGGCGTCAGTTGGAAGATCTACAACAACAAGACGCTGGGGGCGATCAACGACACCACCCTGAGCCGCAACGGGTATGTGGGGAGTTTCAAGCAGGGGGCAGACCCGCGGTCCAATCTCGCCCGCTACGGCATCGCCCCGACCTATCCCGGTGACTTCGTCTCCGACATCAGGGCCGACAAACTGCCGGCGGTCTCCTGGGTCGTGCCGCTGACGCTGCAGTCCGAACATCCCTCGTTCCCGTTGGCGGTGGGGGCACTGACGATCGTGAATCTGCTCAAGGCTTTGCTTTCCAATCCGGCGGTGTGGGAAAAGACGGCGCTGATCATCGCCTACGACGAAAACGGCGGCTTCTTCGACCACGTCACACCGCCGACAGCGCCGGAGGGCACGCCGGGCGAATGGATCCCGAACAACGTCGACATCAATGCGGTCAGCGGCTCCGGCGGCATCCGCGGGCCGATCGGCATGGGCTTCCGCGTCCCCTGCTTCGTCATGTCGCCCTACAGCCGCGGCGGGTTGATGGTCCATGACGTTTTCGACCACACCTCACAGCTGCAGTTGATCGGCAAACGGTGGGGAGTCCCGGTGCCCAACCTGACCCCTTGGCGCGCGAGCGTCACCCGCGATATGACGTCGGCGTTCAATTTCGCCGCCCCGCCCGACCCGTCACCGCCCAACCTGGATCACCCCACGCGCGAATTGACGAAGCTCAGCCAGTGCGTGCCCAACGTGGTGTTGGGGACGTTGGGCCAAGGGTTGCCGTACCGGGTGCCTTATCCGCAGACGATGCCGGTGCAGGAGGCCACGCCCGTGCGAGGGATCCCTAGCGGCCTCTGCTAGCGGGGTAGGTGACAAATAAGCGTCACGCTAGGCCGGCTCGCCAGTCCCGAGTGATGACGTAACGGTGTATGGGCAGTGAAATTGAAAAATTCAGGATTTTGCCGCCCGGATTGCTTTACGATGCTGGGGACTTGGTTAGTGCCCAGTCGCGGCTGAGTATGGGTTATCGGGAAGGGGACAACGTGCTTTTGCCTCTTGGTTCGCCCCTACCGGATGACGCTGTGTCGGCAAAGCGGGGCGAGTCGGGGATGTTGGGCCAGTTGTCGGTCCCGCTCAACTGGGGCGTGGCCGTGCCGCCCGACGACTACGACCACTGGGCCAAAGACTCCGAAGAAGGCGCCGTCGCCGAGGTGACCCCCGGAGAGGTGACTCCAGAAGCGACCGCAGAAGGCATGGACGAGTGGGATGAGTGGGCAGAGTGGAGCGAATGGCAGGCCGAAAATCCTGAACCCCGCTTCGAGGCGCCCCGTAACAGTAGCGTGATACCGCATTCTCCGGCGGCAGGTTGAGAGAGAGGGGGAATACGAAAGTATTCAGACGATCGGCGGCCTTGGTTCTCAACCTGCCGGGTATAGAAGAGTCGATCCGCACGACAAGTCCAGGTAATAAATCCAGGTAACAAGGAGACAGGTAACATGCCAACTCGCTTTATGACTGACCCGCACGCAATGCGGGCTATGGCAGGTCGTTTCGAAACCCACGCTCAGACGGTCGAGGACGAGGCACGCCGGATGTGGGCGTCGTCGCAGAACATCGCGGGTGCGGGCTGGAGCGGTACTGCTCAGGCGACCTCCTACGACACCATGGGCCAGATGAATCAAGCCTTCCGCAACATCGTGAACATGCTGCACGGGGTGCGCGACGGTCTGATCCGCGACGCGAACAACTACGAGCAGCAAGAGCAGGCCAGCCAGCAGATCCTGTCCAGCTAACCGTCAGCGACGGCGAAAGCCGTTCTAGCCCAATACTTTACAAGTCAAGGAGAATTTTGATGACCATTAACTACCAGTTCGGCGACGTCGACGCCCACGGCGCCTTGATCCGCGCCCAGGCCGCTTCGTTGGAAGCCGAGCACCAGGCCATCGTCCGCGATGTGCTTGCTGCCGGTGACTTCTGGGGTGGCGCCGGTTCGGTTGCCTGCCAGGAGTTCATCACCCAGTTGGGACGCAACTTCCAGGTGATCTACGAGCAGGCCAACTCGCACGGCCAGAAAGTGCAAACGGCCGGCAGCAACATGTCGGCTACGGACAGCGCCGTCGGCGGTAGCTGGGCCTGAGCAAAAATCGGTTCGCGGCGGCGCATCGGCAACCGGTGCGCCGCCCTTATCGTTTGATCACGTACGCCTGGTAGCCGAGTAGCGAAGTTTTCGGCGCCGGCGTAGTTCGGAGGCGGGCAATCTTTTGTCCGCGTCCGCTAATCCGGCGAGATCCTCAGAACCGCCCGCCGCCGCCCATCAATCCGCCTCCGGACGAATTCCGTGACGAACCACCAAACGATGTCGGGCTCCAGCCGCCCAGCCCACCCCCCATGCCTCCGCGCAGCAGGTCGCCGATGATGATCCCGCCGATCATCGCCCCGGTGTCGTCGGTGTCGCGGCGACTGTAGGCGCGCTGCGCCGACTGCACGTCGGCGTTGGCCAGTGTCTGTGCGTGAGCGGCCAATGTCGATGCCGCGTTGGCGTGCGAAATCGCCTCGGTCACGTTGGTCGTCCTGGTGTCGTACGCGGCTTGCAGGTGTCGTTCCGCTTCGGCCAGCCGAGTCCGGGCCTCGGACCCGATGCTGCCACGACGGGTATCGATGTATTCCGAGACTCCTCGCACCCGCGACTCCGCAGTGAACACTGCCTGCTCGAGTGAACGGTTGAGGCGATCAGCGGCCGCCTGCTCTTCGGCGAGAACGGCCAGCACCCGGTTGAGGTCGGCGTCGGCCTTGGACAACCGGACGAAGGTGCCCAGCGGATCGGCGGAGCCGCTGCCGCCGGCGGTGTCCAGGGCCCTGGCTGCGGAATCTCGTGCCGCGGCCAGTTCTGTGAGGTGTGCCGATTTCGATTTCGGGCTCTGCTGTAGTAGCTCGTCGGCGTGCGTGATCGCTGTCCGGATGTCGGCCATGACGGATGGCAGCGAAGCGACCGCGTGCCGGATGTCGCTGGCCGCGCTGTCTATCGCGTCGAACAGCGAGCGGGCTTGTCCGAGCGCCGACTCGGCGGCATGATATGCATCCACCAAACCGGTCTGGCCTCCGATCTCGGCGTGCGCGGTCAGCTCACGGGCCGAGCTGATGTTCTTGTCGGCGAACGCCAGCCGCTCCCTGGCGGTCGAGATATTGCCGGCCACCGAAGTCAGTGCCGTCGCGTCGAATTCGTTGTGCAGCTGGGCCAGCCGTTCTTCAGTGGGCGTGATTCGGCTGGTGAGTTCGACGTACTGCTGGGTCAGCCCGTCCAGCAGCGACGGGGCATTGATCACCAAATCCCGCAGCTTCTCGAACGCCTCGGTCTGTGACTCCAATTCGCGGTCGGCCCGCGCCGCCGACACGATCACCCGGGTGAGTAGCTCGCGGCGCTGCGCCGGCGTCTCAGGGATGTCGTCGTCGAGTTGTTGGCGCACCGCAAAGGCTTGGGACAGCGCCGATTTGGCGTTGTCCACCGCTTTGGTGAAAGGTTCGGTGCGTTCTTGGCCGAACTCGTCGATCGCCAGCGTGAGCTCGTTGGCGCTGGTACGCACCGCATTGTCGACGTCCACCACCATCTCGCGGGACAAGTCGTCGAGGGCATCGACGGGCACGGCGGCCAGCGCGTTCTCATCGGTGGGGTCGACGCGCCGGGCGGCGGCCAGCGCGGCGGCGCGTCGCCGGCGGCGGCGATACCGCGTGACAACCAGCAACACCACTACTACGACGGCGACGACGCCCAGCACGACCAGCAGCAGCACCCGACCCGACGAATTGGGCGGTTGGTTCAGCCCGTTGGCCGCGGCAACCGCCGCGCCACTCCAATTGCTCTCGCGCAGTGCGGGTTCGATTTGGGTGCGCCGCAGGTCGTCTACCTGAGCGGGGCTGACGCTGTGCACCGCGGCCGGCACCAGGAAGGCATACGCCCGGCCGGCGGTGGCCACGGCCAGCAGCGCGTCGTATCCGCTCAAGTCGCTGGTGGCGTAGGTGCGCCTCGCCCAGGTGTCCGCTGTCAGGTCGCCGAAGTCGTCGACGTAGACCACCCACAGCCTGACGTGGCGATCGGCGTAGAGCCGGTTGACGGCGGACGTCACATCGGCGCGGCCCGACGCGGACAGCACGCCCGCGCTGTCGGTGAGGGTGCCGGCCAGCCGGAACGGCGGTCGGGCGCCGGCGGGTGCTGCCAGCAGCAGCCCGGTGATCAGAATCGTCGCGATCAGGCCGAACACGCGAGCAATGCGCATAAATCAATGTAAAGCGCGACGACCGTTTCGTGCCCTATCCGTTGCGGCTCTTTGTCGACACGCTGGGTGACCGCCCTGGCAGACTGTGGGTCGGTGACCACGAATCAGCATGACCCCTACGACGACTTCGACCGTCAGCGGCGGGTAACCGAAGCGCCGAAGACTGCGGGTCTGCCGGGCACTGAAGGCCAGCACCGCACCGACTTCGCGCGCGACCGGGCGCGGGTGCTGCACAGCGCCGCACTACGCCGACTGGCCGACAAGACCCAGGTCGTCGGACCCCGTGAAGGCGACACTCCGCGTACCCGGCTGACGCATTCGCTGGAGGTGGCGCAGATCGGCCGGGGCATGGCGATCGCGCTGGGTTGCGACCTGGACCTCGTCGAGCTGGCGGGCCTGGCTCACGACATCGGGCATCCCCCGTACGGGCACAACGGAGAGGCGGCGCTCGACGAGGTCGCCGCCCGGTATGGCGGCTTCGAGGGCAATGCCCAGAACTTCCGGATCCTGACCAGCCTTGAGCCTAAAGTGCTTGACGCGCAAGGGCATAGCGCTGGGCTGAACCTGACTCGCGCGGCCCTGGACGCGGTCACCAAGTATCCGTGGCTGCGGGATCAGGGGCTTGCAAACGAAAGAGGCAAGTTCGGCTTTTACGACGACGATCGCGATGCGGCGGCGTGGGTCCGCAGGGGCGCGCCGCCGGAGCGGGCCTGCCTGGAGGCCCAGGTGATGGACTGGGCCGACGATGTCGCCTATTCGGTGCATGACGTCGAGGACGGCGTCGTCTCCGAGCGCATCGATTTGCGGGTGCTCGCTGACGACGACGAAGCGGCGGTGCTGGCCAAGCTGGGGGAGCGCGATCACGCCCAGTTGGGTGCCGACGAATTGATGGCGGCCGCGCGACGGCTGTCCGGGCTGCCGGTGGTCGCCGCGGTCGGCAAGTACGACGCCACGCTGGCGGCGTCGGTCGCACTCAAGCAGCTGACCAGTGAGCTGGTGGGCCGGTTCGCCTCGGCCGCGATCGCGAGCACCCGTGCGGTAGCCGGCCCGGGGCCGCTGCTGCGCTACCAGGCCGACCTGCAGGTGCCCGACTTGGTGCGTGCCGAGGTCGCTGTGCTGAAAACCCTTGCACTGCAATTCATTATGTCTGACCCACGGCACATGGAGACTCAGGCCCGTCAGCGCGAACGCATCCATCGGGTGGCGCAGTGGCTGTACTCCGGGGCGCCGCAGTCTCTCGACCCGATCTTCGCCGCGGCGTTCACCGTCGCGGCCGACGACGGCGCCCGCTGGCGTGTCGTCGTCGACCAGATCGCCTCGTTCACCGAAGGGCGGCTCGAGCGTGTCGACTCCCGTCAGGCCGATCTCTAGAAACCCGCGGGTACTAGGCTGCCCGGCATGAGCAGAAACACCACCGTCGCCGCCCTATTGCTTTCCCTTCCCCTCGTCGCGATGACCGCCTGCAGTTCGCCTCAGCAGCCGAGCAGCCAGACAGGTACCACGCCTGCGGTCCAGAGCAATTCCCCGTCGGCGACCAGCCCGGCGCCGGCTGCCGGGACGCTCGCAGCGCACCTGAAAACGCCCGACGGCAAACTCGTTGCCAATGCCACCTTCGATTTCACCGGAGGGCACGCCACCATCCACGTGGAGACGGTCGCCACCGGCATCCTGGCCCCCGGAAGTCACGGCATGCACATCCACGAGTACGGAAAATGTGAGCCCAACTCGACGCCTCCCGGCGGCGGAAAGCCCGGCAACTTCTTGTCTGCGGGCGGCCATTTCCAGGCGCCCGGCCATACCGGGATGCCCGAAAGCGGCGACCTGCCGTCGCTGGAAGTAGGACCCGACGGCTCGGGTTCCCTACAGACCACCACCGACGCGTTCACCAGGGACCAGCTGCTGGCAGGCAACGGGACCGCGCTGATGATCCACGACGTCGGCCACATGTCGATGGAGCGGGTCGCCTGTGGCGTGATCGGTACCGGCTAGCCCGCTATCAGTTGCACATTAGGAAAACCGGGGGCGACCCGTATTTCGGCGGCCAACCCTCGTAGGCGGCATCGGTCGGCCCGACGGCCCCATTCACCACGTTCCAGCCCTGGCCCGCCTGCTGTAGCAATCCCAGGTATGTCTTCGACTTGCCGCCATTTTCGGCGGCCTGCGCGAAGGGGGTGCCCGTGTAATCGATCGGCTGGCCGTCGGCACCCAGCATCGGGGCCCGCACGAACGCCCATTGACCTGACTTGGCGATGGTGGCCGGGCCCAGCTTCGCCGGCTTGCCCAGTTGTTTGGTCACATCGGCGACGGCGGATTTGAGAATCGCCGCCGCGTCCGGCGACGCCGGGTTCACCTGCTGGGATTTGGCGGGATCCCACTGGCAACTGTCGGCGGCTGCGGGACTCGCGGTGAGCACGCCGAAAACAAGAATCAGCGGCAGCAGTGCCGATTGCGACACAGCCTTGCACGCTCGACTGCCGGTGCCAGCATTCATGGGCCACGCCTCTCGGTTAAAGCTTGCCGCAAACATCGGACCACTAAAGCTTGCCGCAAACATCGGACCACGAACTTCTACCACGGCCCGAGTTGGCGTGTCCTGCTCGCGCTCTAAACTGAGCCGATGGCTGGCCGGATCTCCGATCGCGACATCGCCGCCATCCGCGAACGGATCCGCATCGAGGACGTCGTCGGCGATTACGTGCAGCTCAAGCGCGCCGGCGCCGACTCGCTAAAGGGCCTGTGTCCCTTCCACAACGAGAAGTCACCGTCGTTCCACGTGCGGCCCAACCACGGCCAGTTCCACTGCTTCGGCTGCGGCGAGGGCGGCGACGTGTACGCGTTCGTGCAAAAGATCGAGCACGTCAGCTTCGTCGAGGCGGTCGAGCTGCTCGCCGACCGGGTCGGCCACACGATCACCTACTCGGGCGCGGCGGCCACCAATGTTCAGCGCGACCGCGGCAGTCGCAGCCGGCTCATCGCGGCCAACGCGGAAGCCGCGGCGTTCTACGCGCAGGCGCTGGAGTCCGACGAGGCGGCGCTGGCGCGTCAGTACCTGAGCGAGCGCAACTTCGACGCCGAGGCCGCGCGGCATTTCGGCTGCGGGTTCGCCCCTTCGGGCTGGGACTCACTGACAAAACATCTGCAGCGCAAGGGCTTTGAGTTCAAGGAGCTGGAAGCTGCGGGCCTGTCCCGGCAGGGGCGCCGCGGCCCGATGGACCGCTTTCACCGCCGGCTGCTGTGGCCCATCCGGTCCTCGGCAGGTGAGGTGATCGGGTTCGGTGCGCGACGGCTGTTCGACGACGACCCCATGGAGGCCAAGTACATCAACACGCCAGAGACGCTGCTGTACAAGAAGTCCTCGGTGATGTTCGGAATCGACCTGGCCAAACGCGACATCGCCAAGGGGCATCAGGCGGTTGTCGTCGAGGGCTACACCGACGTCATGGCAATGCATCAGGCCGGAGTCAACACCGCGGTCGCGTCGTGCGGTACCGCGTTCGGCGACGAGCATCTGGCGATGCTGCGCAGGCTGATGATGGACGACAGCTTCTTCCGCGGCGAGCTGATCTATGTTTTCGACGGCGACGAGGCCGGCCGCGCCGCTGCGCTCAAGGCCTTCGACGGCGAGCAGAAGCTGGCGGGGCAGTCGTTCGTCGCGGTCGCGCCGGACGGCATGGACCCGTGCGATCTGCGGCTGAAGTCCGGCGACGGCGCGCTGCGCGATCTGGTGGCGCGGCGAACTCCGTTGTTCGAGTTCGCGATTCGCAGCGCTCTGGCCGAAGTGGACCTGGACAGCGCCGAGGGCAGGGTAGCCGCGCTGCGTCGCTGTGTCCCCATGGTGGCTGAGATCAAGGACCCCACCCTGCGCGACGAATACGCTCGTCAGCTGGCCGGCTGGGTCGGCTGGGCCGATGTCGCGCAGGTCATCGGCCGGGTGCGCGACGAGGCCAAGAAGTCGAAAAGCCACGGCCGTGCCGCCTCCCGATCCAAAACCCCGCGACGGGTCGCGCAGGAACCGCCCGACGTTGCGCCGGCCGAATCGGCAGCTGCCCGTCCCGACCCGCGTGACCCGACCCTGTGGCCGCAGCGCGAGGCGCTCAAGTCGGCGTTGCAGTATCCGGCGCTGTCCGGCCCGGTATTCGACACACTGACCGTCGAGAGCTTCACCCATCCCGGGTACGCCGCCGTGCGCGCGGCCGTCGACGCGGCGGGCGGCACGTCGTCCGGCAGCACCGGGGCACAGTGGATCGATGCGGTGCGTCAGCAGACCAACTCGACGTTGACCGCGGGCCTGATCAACGAGCTGGGGGTGGAGGCGATCCAGGTCGACGACGAGAAGCTGCCGCGGTATATCTGCGGAGTGCTGGCCCGTCTGCAGGAGGTCTGGATGGGCCGGCAGATCGCCGAGGTCAAGTCGAAGCTGCAGCGTATGTCACCGATCGAGCAAGGCGACGAGTATCACGCGCTGTTCGGCGACCTGGTCGCGATGGAGGCCTACCGGCGCAGCCTGCTGGAGCAGGCCAGCGGCGACGATCTCACCGCGTGAGGCGTTGTTCGCGGTAATCCGCGCCGTTGGCCGGCGGCTCGTCACTACGCCCGGCGCGTTCTACGACCGTCGTCTCGTTGTCGATCTCGGCCAGGGTCACGAACCCCGAATCGGGTGAGATCCGATTCGCGATCTTGCGGCGGCCCCCTTCGATCATCGAGCGGGCCACGGGACTGCCGGTGACCGCGCGATAAGTGCCGACGATCTGCTCGTAGCGGCGACGTCCGGCCTTGGTGCCCAACACGTAACCGACGCCAAGCACGAAGACATACCCGATCAAAGCGGTCCCTCCCGGACTGTGGTGCGGATGGCTCCATCCTGCCGCACGCACCTGGGTGCGCGCCGCTTTGCCCTCTAGTTGGCGTCTCGTTGGGCCTTGTTGGGCTCTGGTATGGCAGTACGCTAGAGTCGTCCCGCGATCCGCGTCAGCATTCGTGTGGATCGAGCGGTCCTCCGTAGCTCAATTGGCAGAGCATTCGGCTGTTAACCGACAGGTTCCTGGTTCGAGTCCAGGCGGGGGAGCCAGGTCAGA
>NZ_DATJYB010000283.1:0-6551 GCF_035499775.1 Mycobacterium sp.
GGCGTGGCGGGCCGCCTCGGTCTGCGCGCGAGTCGGCGCGCTGTCCGGATCCCACGGATCCGTCCGGGCCTCGATGGTCTCTGGGTCGGTCAATATCAGCCGAAAGTTGGGGTTGTCCAACGCTTCTCGGGCGGGCGCGAACTTCGGGTCACGCGAGTACACCCGGCGCAGCAACTCGACGGCCTCGTCCTCGCGACCCACGTGCCGCAAGCACATGCCTTGGGTGTACAGGGCGATGTTGGCCGCGGGCGGCACCCGGTCGGCTTCGATCGCATCCTGCCCGCGGCGGTAGGCCTCCTCGAAGACCCCCAGCGACGCCAGTGCCGTGGTGGCCATCGCGGCGCCGGCGGCCTTCAGCTCGGGGTGACGCCACGTCGTCGACTCCGGGAACTGGACGAGCACGTCCGGCCAGCGCTTGGTGCGGAAGTACAGCACGCCCCGCACGTAGCTGATCAGCTCGGCGTCGAACGGGTGCCGGGGGTCGATGCCGTCGAGCAGCTCCGCCGCCTCCTGATAGCGCTTGGCCTCGGCGAGAACGGCGGCATAGGCGCACGCCAGCGAATCGACACTGGTGACGTGCAGTCGCAGAAACAACCCGTCCGAGACCTCGGGCCGGAACTGCAGGTCAGTGACGCCGAGGCGGCGGGTTTCCCAGCCGAATGTCCGGACGGCCGCCCATGCGCCTGACAGCACATCAATGCTCTGGTCGCCTGCCAGCACCCGGGCAAGCCAGGCGTCGCACATGGCCGGATCGAGCGTGGTGGCGGTGTTGAACATTTGGGCCGCCACCTGCGGGTTGTGGCTCGGCTGTAGTCCATTGACGGAGATCCCGGACGCCAACAGACCGGCGACCATCGCATTGCGGGCGTCTTCGGCGGTCGACTGGGGGCGGCTCATCGCCCGGCAGGCGCGCTCGTTGAGCTTTCCTGCGCCTGACCAAGTTCGAACATCAGCTCGTCATCGACGTACAAGTCGCGGCCGGGCAGTGTCAGCCGAGCCCGCAGCGAAGGCGTCGGCAGGCTGGCGCGCACCGCGGCCAACTGGCGGCCGGTGAGCCGGTTCAGGCCGGCCGACACGTCCCTGGGCAGCTTGCCGTCGCTGTGGTAGCGCACCCAGGCCGAGACCTGAGGCCGCCCGTCGTTGCTGACGAGCCGGAGGGTGACCACGGTGGCGTCGGTGTCGGCCAGCCACAGATCGTCCAGCGTCTGGGAGGTGATGTCACCCGGTGTCAGCCAGAAGCTGGTGGTGAACCCGTTGAAATGTTTGAGGTGGCGCCAGCCGGGGCGGCTCCAGGTCGGTTCCAGATCGGCCAGCACGGCGGTGTCGACCTCCGCGAGTTCGTCTGCGGTCAGGGGGCGAGCCGCGCAACTTAGCCCGTCGAGATCTTGGGCGAGCCGCTCGGTGGCCGCAACCAGCGTCGAGGCCAGCGAATCGCGGACCGCGACGGCAGCAACGTTCTGCTGCGGGTTCATCCGCAACACCAGCCAGGTGCGACGGTGATAGGTGTCGGGGCGGTCGTTGAGGTCTTCCCACTCCTCGGGGCCCCAGTCGTCGAGCTTCGACAACTCCGCCGCGTTGCCGCCGCTGCGCACCTTCAGCGAGACGATGTCGATGCCATCGAGGTGGATGTCGAACTGGCGCAGTCCTTCGGCAACGGCCCCGACTGGCACCGCCGCCGACGACCGATGGCGATGCCGGCCAGGCGCTTCCTCTTCACCGCTGTCAACCGCAATCGCCGTGACCAGCCGGCCTTGGTACTCACGCACCCCGACCGTGTCGCGCCCGAAGCGACGCTTGTGGTCGAGCGCGGGTGTGCAACCCGCCGCCAGCGCGGTGCCGGGATCGGCAGACCAGTCCCACAGCCACGAGGCCAATCCGGAGGTCGCCGTGACGCGGTGGTAGCTGACCAGCGACAGCAGCGTCACCACCGCCGCCAGGCCTACTCCGACCCACCAGGCGATACGGTGGTCACCCTGCCACGACTGTGGGGCATGGCTGGCCAACACCAAGATCAAAATGTCGACCAGAAACACCACGGTGACCCGCGGCCATGACAAAGCCAACCCCAACTTGCGCTGAGCTTTCATTGTTGTTCCGCCCTTATTGCTGCTTCCGCGAACGGCGCATCAACGTCGCCGTACCAAATACCGCGCCCGCTATCAGTAGCGCACCGGTCAAACCCCCCGCGGCCACCCACACGGGCACCATATCGCGATGCGAGTGCGGCGGTGGCAGGTTCAGCGGTGCCGACAGCTGCGTCGGCGGCTTCGCAGGACCGACTGGGACATCCCAGGTGAGGGCCGCCAACGGGTCGATGACACCGTAGCCGACCTGGTTGTCGACACCGCGAGCCGGCGGGCGTGCGGTGTGGACCAATCGGTTGATCACCTGATACGAGGTCAGCTCGGGGAATTTGGCGCGGACCAGCGCAGCCACCCCGGACACGATCGCGGCCGAAAACGAGGTGCCGGACGGTGTCAGCAGTGAGTTGTCCGGACCGTCGATCGCATTGACCAGACCGTCGTCGCGCGGCGAGAGCCCGATGACGTCGGTTCCCGGCGCGGCCAGCGAGACCCACGGCCCCGCGATGCTCTGTTGCAGCGGCGTGCCATGGGAATCCACCGCGCCGACCGTCAGGACGCCGAATTCGCTGAACCACGACGGCGTGACCACGGTGGTGACGCCGTTCCAGTCGCGGGGATCCTTGGGCTGCAACGGATCGAATTGCGGGTTCTGCTTGCAGTCTTTTGAGGTGCCGTCGCCCGCGGCGGCCACGATGACGGCGTTCTTGTCGACCGCCGCGTAGTGCACCGCGGCACCCAGCGCGCGCTGGTCGACAGGGCTGCGGGCACTTATGCAGGTCACCGAGGAGATGTTGATCACCTGGGCGCCCATGTTCGCGGCGTGCACGATCGCCCGCGCCATCGTTTGGACGCTGTCGATCTTCTGCACCGTCTGCGGGTCTTCGTCGCCGGTGTACGGATCCTTGAGTCCAAAAGCCATGCTGGACTGGCGGATCGAGATGATCTCGACGTCGGGCGCGATACCGCTGAACGCGTCGGGCGCCGACGGCGGGGCCGGCGCGGGCGACGGTGGCGGCGGCGGTTTGGGCGCCGGGTCAAGCGGGCGCGGCCACTTGACGCCGGTCACATGCCCACCACCGGAGTAGCCGGGTACCGTGACCGTGCCAGCGCCGTGGCGGGCTGCCGGTGCCTGCCCCGGGCCGGGCGACGGTGACTGCCCGCCCGGTCCGGGCGGTGACCCGCCCTGTTGCGGCGGTGGGGGCGGTGGCTGGCCAAAGGGCGGCGGTGGGCCGCTTTCGGACGGTGGCGCCGACGGGGGCACCATCGTAATGGTCTGCGGCAACGGCGACAACGTCACAGTCTGCGGCGGTGGTGCTTTGGGGGGCGCTTCTGTGGTCGGAATGGTGACCGGCTTGCGCGGCGCCGCCGGCGGCCCGGCCGCGCCGTTCGCCGGGGCCGCACCGATCATCGAGGCCACCATGGTGCCGTGGGCGTCGCAGTCCGACAGACCGTCGCCACCCGCCATCACATAGTCGCCGCCCGGAATCAGGTGCTGGAACCTGGGGTGCGGGGTCACACCGGTGTCGATGACGGCGACCTTCACTCCGGCGCCGCGACCGAATGACCAAGCCTCGGAGAGGTTGAGCATCTCCATGTACTTGGGCGGAACGCGAAAGTCGGTGCCCGGCAGGACCCCGACCTCGGTGCAGTAATTGTTCTGCTTCATCGGCGCCGGCGGTCCGGGCGGACCGTCCGGTGGCACCGCGTTCTGGTCAATCGTCGGGGGCGTGATCGCCGACGCCGGCGGCAACCCCGCTAATGCACCTGTCGTGAGCAAGAGTGCGGCAGTGGTCGCCCGAGAGACGCGACCACGCCACACCCGCCCGCTAGCGGTACCGAATCGCTGCATAAACATTCATCAACCACAGTGCCAGCGGGAAAATCGGCATCAGGCACAGGTATTCAATCCACTCCACAAACTTGCGGAACAGCGGGCTGTAGATGGTGTTGGGCACGACCGCCGCGGCTGTCATGCCCGCTGCGGGCAGCAGCACCAGGATTCCCACGCCGAGCGACACCGACAGCGGCGACGACAGCACCAGGATGTACCGACTGACCACCGCGGCCACGATCAGCACAGCCGTGCCGGCCAAGGTAATCGCCTGCCAGCGGTCGACGTACGAGCGGCCGCGCAACATGATGAAGCCGGAGATGAAACCGGCCAGGAACAGCGGCAGCCAGCGCTGGGAGGTGTGCGGATCGCACAGCGCGGTCAGCGAGACCACCGTCAACACGCCGAAGCCCACCAGCAGACCCGTCAGGAACGAGCGGGCGCGTTCGGCTTGCAGCAGCACGTCGCGTACCGACGCCGGCCCCTCCAGGACCGGCGGACCGCCGTCCGTGCGCACCACGGTGGTGGGCAGGTCAGGGCGAGCCTCGAAAACCCACCGGCTGGTGGCCGACGGGAACACCGGCAGCCGAATGCCGGCCAGCCGGCGCGCCAGAGCAGGCGCCGCGTGGTAGCCGATCACGCAGGTCAGCGCGACGCAGGAGAGCAGGGTGACCGCGCTGGTCATCGCGACCATCCGCGACAGGCTGGCAATCATCGTCACGGCACTGACGGTGACGATCGCGGTGTAGAGGCCAAGCCGGCGACCGGTGAACCGCAGCGCCAGCATGGTCGCGACGGTGAGCACTCCGGTGCCCAGCAGTGCCTGCGGGGAGCCCAGCGGCCCGGGCGGCGCCGCCGCCGCGGCCACCGACAGCGATGGCAGCGCGCCCAGCAGCATGATGTCGCCGACGCGTCGATCCTGGTCGGTCTTGGCCCGCATCAGCAGCAGCACCGAAACCGCCAGCACCACCGCGCCGATCACACCGCCGAAAATGGTCGGCAACCAGGAGTTGTGCTGCCAGCGGTACCAACCCAGCAGCGCTGAGGCCAAAAACACCCCGGCTGCCACCATCGAAGCACCGACCTGCACCGCGACGATCGGGTCGATGGCGGCGAATCGTTTGCTGAGGTCTGCTGAAACCGCTGTCGAAATGTGCTCGATGACTTGCGACCGGTGCTCGGTGTCCGCGATGAATCGAATCCACAACCGGTCGCCGTCGTAGACGTCTTGCTCGGTCAGCGACTGGGTGGCGCGCAAGGGCGCGCCGTCGACCAGACACAGCGCCCACCGGCCGCGTCCGGTGGCCTCCAGCGGGGTCTCGCCCAGCTCCCGCAACCGGCTGTTGACCACCTTCAACAGCGGATCGGTCATCAGCGAGACTGGGGCGTTGGCATCCAGCAGAACGCCTATCTGGACGCCCTCGCCGGCCATGATGCCAACCACAACGGCTCGGGGCTGTGCAACGCCCTCAATGTCAGCCTGTGGCGCGTCAGCTACCGCAGTCATCGCCCTGCACCCCCTACCAATTCCGAATTCATGTTGCCCGCCTTGCGGTTATTAGTTGTGGTAACGCCAGTTTCAGCTTTGCTGCTGATTCTATTGAAGTATTGCGCGTTCGCATCTCGAGAGCATTTTATGTTCAAGCTTGTTGCTGGACCCCGCGATTCGTTACGCGGTTGTTAAACCCTGCTGTGAGTTTTCCACTCGCCGTACGGCAAGGTGTCCAACACTGTCTTGACGCCAACCTGCACTAACTGCGGAGTTGCGGGGCAAATCGCCAGCCAGGCCTCGCCGGAACCGGCTGTTCGGGCTTGCTGGTAGAGGGCGATGCGGCCGCCCGATCCGTCCTTGAGTGACAGAACCGAAGCGCTGGGGCCCTTGGCGTCGTCCCGATATTGCCGTGCGTACACCGCGACCTCGGCGGCGGGATCTGAGAGTGCCTGGCCCAGGGCGGCCACCGTGGCGGCGCTGATACCCATGCGCCGTAGGTCGCCGCCGGAGAACACATTGAAGCCGGATTCCTGCCACGACTTGGTCGCTTCCAGCATCTCTTCCAGCGGCACGTTCACGGCGTTGATCGCGGCGGGCTCGGCGTGGTGGATCGATTCCAGGCCGTCCATCACCAGCGACGCGATCGAGGCGCTGTCCGAGACGGCGACGTCGTCGACCGTGATGTCGCTGCCGACCCGAACCGCGGACACCCAGTGGCCGGCACGGCGGGCGAGCACCACCCGGAACTCGTTGTCGGGGATGTCGCGCGAACCCGGCGGCTGGTTCTCGTCGTCGACGACTCCGTAGAGCAATTTGCCGCGGGACAGCAGGGCGACGACCTCGAGGTCGGGTGCGGCGAGCACCCGCATCCGGGCGGCGACCTGCTCATTCACCTCGCCGTCCACGACAATGCCCTGCTCGCGCATGACTTCCATGCCGGGGTGTTCGTTCAGCCAGTCGTTGGAGTCGGTCGATACATAAGGTCGGCACCGGAGCTCGGGCGCTACGTGCCGAATGTCCAGCAACGCCTGGAGCATCCAGAATCCGTCGACGTTGACGGTGATGTCGGTGCGGGTGCTCTGTTGATCCATCAGTACCTCGGTTCGGCGTGCTCGGACATTGCATGGCGCGGCAGCACACCCTG
>NZ_DATJYB010000284.1:0-27809 GCF_035499775.1 Mycobacterium sp.
TGGCCGGACCAGGTCGAAGGCGAGGTCGGGGCGCAACATGGTGGCCGACGAGTTCGACAAGTGCGCCGTCTCGAACCGCACTCCCTGGTCGCGCGCCTGCGCCAGCATGTCGGTAAACCGTTGGGCCTGAACGTCGTTGACGGGATTGTCGGGCTGGTCCGCGTAGACCATGTGCGACATCAGTCCGCGCAGGCGGATGGCATCCTCGGCGACGGCCTGGCGCAACGCGCTCAGCATGGCCGGGTAGTGCGCTGCGGCAACGCCATTGCGATTCAGCCCGGTGTCCACCTTGACAGTCACCGTTGCCGTCCGGCCGATCCGGCGCACCGCGTCCAGCAGCTCGTCGAGCTGACGCACCGACGACAAGGCGATCTCCACGTTGCCCAACAGCGCGGGCGCGAAGTCGATGCCGGGCGGATGCAACCAGGCCAGCACCGGCGCGGTGATGCCGTCGGCGCGCAATGCCAGCGCCTCCTCGACCGTCGCGACACCCAGTTCGGCCGCACCCGCGGCCAGCGCGGCCCGAGCCACCCGGGTGGCCCCGTGGCCGTAACCGTCGGCTTTGACGACGGCCATCAGCTGCGCGCGGCCGGCGTGCTCACGCAGCACCCGCACGTTGTGCTCAATGGCACCCAGGTCCACCACTGCCTCCGCAAGCAGGGCGGGCGTCTGGGATATCGGCGTAACGGGCACGGCCGCCATTCTCCCAGAACCATTCGGGATCAAGCGCGTCCCGACAACAACTGTCACAGGAGTCACTGTCCGGGGGAGAGTGTGGCGCGGGTCGAGCCCACGTCCAAGGCCCCTAGTGCGCGAAGTGCTCCGCCCGGTAGTGCCCGCCGGGCTTGAGCTTGTCCAGCGAGTTCAGCGCGGAGCGGGCATCGTCGTGCAGCGCGCGGGCCAGGTCGGCGGACAGCCCCTCGCGAACCACGATTCGCAGCACAGACACGTTGGTGGCGTTGTCGGGCATGGTGTAGGCGGGCACCTGCCAGCCGTAGCCGCGCAACTCGTGGGAGAGGTCGAACTCGGTGTAGCCGCGGTCGCGGGCCAGCCGGAATGCGACGACCGGGATCGCCGAACCGTCCGAGATCAGCTCGCAGTGCTCGCCGCGGTGCAGCTGCTCGCCCAGCCACCGCGCCGTCGACGACAGCGACTGCATGACCTGGACGTAACCCTCGCGCCCCAGCCGCAGGAAGTTGTAGTACTGGCCAATCACCTGGTTGCCGGCGCGGGAGAAGTTCAGCGTGAACGTCGGCATGTCACCACCCAGGTAGTTGACCCGAAAGACCAGGTCCTCGGGCAGGTACTCCTTGCTGCGCCAGACGACGAACCCGATACCGGGGTAGGTCAGCCCGTACTTGTGACCGCTGACGTTGATCGACACCACCCGCGGTAGCCGGAAGTCCCACTTAAGTTCGGGGTGCAGGAAGGGCACCACGAATCCGCCGCTGGCGGCGTCGACGTGCACCGGGACGTCCACTCCCCCGCCGGACGCCAGTTTGTCCAGCGCCGCGCAGATCTCGGCGACGGGTTCCAGCTCACCGGTGTAGGTGGTGCCCACGATCGCCACCACGCCGATGGTGTCCTCGTCGACGGCGTGGATGACCTGCTCGGGAGTGATGACGTAGCGCCCCACCTCCATCGGCAGATAGCGCGGTTCGACGTCGAAGTAGCGGCAGAACTTCTCCCACACCACCTGGACGTTGGAACCCATCACCAGATTGGGAGTGCGCTTCTGCCAGTCCTTGCCAACCTTTTCCCGCCAGCGCCATTTCAGGGCCAGGCCACCCAGCATGACCGCCTCGCTGGAGCCGATGGTGGACGCCCCAATGGCGCTGGACGGATCGTCATCACGCAGGTGATCGGCGTGGAAGAGGTCGGCGACCATGCAGACGCAGCGCTGCTCGATGGACGCGGTGATCGGGTATTCGTCTTTGTCGATCATGTTCTTGTCGAACGTCTCGGCCATCAGTTTCCCGGCCTCGGGATCCATCCAGGTGGTGACGAAGGTGGCGAGGTTCAGCCGCGAACTGCCGTCGAGCATCAGCTCGTCATGGATGAAGCGGTAAGCGGTATCGGGATCCATCGATTCCTCGGGCAGCCGTAGCGCCGGCACCGGGGTGGTGAACATGCGTCCCGTGTAGGCGGGCGCGATTGAGTGCGCGGGCAAGGATGGGTGCTGGGGCATGGTGAATCCTCTCGTTGCGGTACGGCTAAAGGGCGGCCAGAGCGGCGCGGATGTGGTGCAGGATTCGTGACGCCGACGTCGGCGCGTCACCCGGGCCCGGGTCGGCAGCCGACAGCGCCGCGGCGCGGGCGTGCACGAACGCCGCCGCGGCGGCCGCCTCGCCGGCCGGCAACCCGGACGCCAGCAGCGCGCCGATCATCCCGGACAGCACGTCGCCCGATCCGGCGGTGGCCGCCCAGGACTGGCCGGCGGGATTCAGGTAGACCGGCCCGCCCGGGTCGGCGATGACGGTGACGTTGCCTTTGAGCAGCACCGTGGCGCCGAACGCATCGGCCAGCTTGCGGCACGCGCCGACGCGGTCGTCGCCCGGCGGGGCCCCGGCCAGCCGGGCGAATTCACCGGCGTGCGGGGTCAGGACGGTCGGCGCGGTGCGGTTGACCACCAGCTCGGGATGGGCCGCCAGGATGGTCAGGCCGTCGGCGTCGACGAGCACGGGCAGGTCGGTTTCCAGCGCGAACCACAAGGAGCCTGCGGCCTCAGCATCCAAGGTGCCCAATCCCGGTCCGACGACCCACGCCTGCACGCGCCCGGCCGACGACGGGGTCGGCGACGCGATGACCTCGGGCCAATACGCCAGCACCTCGTGGTTGGCGCTGCCGGCGTAGCGGACCATGCCGGAGTGGGTGGCGACGGCGGCACCGGTGCACAGCACCGCGGCGCCCGGATACGTCGACGAGCCGGCCAGCACCCCGGTCACGCCCTGGGTGTACTTGTCGTCGCGAACACCCGGCACCGGCCAGCGCGCGGCCACGTCGGCCGCCTCGAAACCCAGCAGGTCCGTCTCCGGCAAGCTCAGGCCGATGTCGACCAGCTCGACACGGCCGCAGTCGGCCAGCGCGTGCACGGGCTTGAGCCCGCCGAAGGTGACGGTCAGCGCGGCGTGCACTGCCGGGCCGGTGATCGCGCCGGTCGCCACGTCGACGCCGCTGGGGATGTCGACGGCAACCACCGGAATGTCACCGGCCGCCTCGAACACCTCGGCCGCGGCCGGTCGCAGCGGACCCGATCCGGAGATGCCCACCACTCCGTCGATGACGAGATCCGTTGCCTTGGAAATGCTGGTGACACTCTCCACCACGCGCCCCCCGGCGTCTCGGAAGGCCGCCAGCGCCTTGGGGTGGGTGCGGTCGGGGTTCAGCAGCACCGCATCGGCGGCGGCACCGCGACGACGCAGGAAAGTCGCCGCCCACAACGCATCACCGCCGTTGTCGCCCGAGCCGACGACCGCGCACACCCGGCGCCCGACGACCCCACCGGTTCGGGCGCGCAGTTCGCCGATGATCGCGGTGGCCAGCCCGAAAGCCGCGCGCCGCATCAAAAGGCCGTCGGGCAGGCTGGCCAGCAGCGGCGCTTCGGCCGCACGGATCGCGTCTGCAGAGTAGTAATGCCGCATCAGCCCGCATACTCCTTTGTTCGCAGCCGATACTGCCCGCGCTCCCCAAGGTTACGTGTCCGGTCCGATGCCCGTCCGTGGAGTGGATGACCCGAGTGACGGGACCTGGACGGGAAGCACAGAAAGCGTTGCGCCGCAAAGGGATAACACCCGTCGGGTCACGTCGAATTCTCGGACGGGCGGGAGCGCCGGAACAAGGACTTGAGGTTTGCCGGACTCAGCGTGGGGAGTTTGCGGTCCCGGGCCATCGGATAGAACGCGAGGCCGATCAGCAGCGCGGCGAAGTGACCGATCGCGGTGAAGCTGAGCTCGATGCGGTCCATCGTGAGCACCGGAAAACCGAAGATGATGAACAGCACCCCGAGATAGCCCCAGCACCACGGTCGCGCAATGTGGTAGGTCAGCATGGCCATCACGCCGACCAGGAAGTAGCTCACCCCGATATCGTGAGCGCGCACAAACCTTTCCGAGGCGTCGCGCGTTTCGATCGCCACGTAGAGCAGGCCTTCGCTGAAATAAGTGGCCAGGATGTGGGAGCTCAATCCCACAGTGAGCCAACGCAGCTGGCCAAGCCAATGCTCGGCCGGCGCCAAAAACAGGACGAACAGCAGCGGATAGGATTCCAGGTTCTTGGGGTCGATCCAGAACAGGCTGGAGAACAGCACGCCGAGGGGGTCCGTTGCCAGCTCATGGATGTTCGTGCTGCGGTGCAACAGCACTTGATGCAACTGCTTGCCGGTGAGCTGGTACTGGATGAACGTGGTGATGATCAACGCGAGCAGCCAGGTGAACGTCAACGGCGCGTTGCTGACAAAGTGCCACACCGCCAACCCGGTGCTGCGAAGCCGTGCCGTCACCGATTCCGCCACGGCGTCAACCTTCGCAGACTTGGCGTCGCAGCGCACAGATTCGGCGAACGCGTCAGCTACCCGACTCGGCCGCTACTCGATGTCGGGTCTCAGATGCCGCCACCAGCAGGTGATGTAGATCGTCATCGAGATCACCAGCACGACGATCACCCAGAGCACGATGGTGACGTCAATCCAGCTTCCGAATGGCGGCGAGTCGGGCAGTGCGCCTCGTAGCGGCATCACCGCGAAAAGCATCGCCGCATACCAGGTTGTCATGGGCGGCTGGAATTTTCGTCGGTTGTGCAACGTCTGGATCGCGACGAATAGGCCCAGACCGGCCAGCGTGACAAGAACAGCGAGGATGACGACACCGAACGCCGCGGTGCTGCGCGAGCGGCGTAGATCAACCCGATACGGCGCGGGCGTATCACTCGTATTAACCCGGATCACGTCGACTTTCCAGGCGAGCAGGCGGTCGACCAAGGTCACGGTCGCCGGCTCGCGTACCTGCATGTCGCCGCGTAAGAGTTCGACGCTGACCAGCCCCGAGCGGTAGGTATCGAACGGCCAGTCCGCGACGTCACCGACAAGGGTCAGCGAAACAGGAAAGACATCGGGCAGTGTTCCCTTGAGCCAGGTTTGTTTGCGCGCCGATATCGCCGAGGTGACGACGACGCTGAGGTCTTCCTTGAGGCTGTGGTTCTGCGGGTCCAGCAGCGCCGGGGCGGGTGCGACGCTGAGGTTGGCATGCAGGGCGTTTTTGGTCGACTGAATGTCCTGGACGTCAATGGTTATCGCGGTTGCGTCCTTCGACGCAGCACTGTCCCTGATCAGGTGCGGGTGACCTACACCGCTGTCGATGTACAACACGATCGAGCCGATGTAGGCCGCGACAAACAGCAATATGCCGACGATGCTGAGTCTCCGCCGGGGCATGTCGTTGAGCCTGCTATTCGACGGTGACGGACTTGGCCAGGTTGCGCGGTTTGTCGACGTCGTAACCGCGCGCCCGCGCGACCGACGCGGCGAACACCTGCAGCGGGATGGTCGACAACAACGGCTGCAAAAGTGTTGACACCGAAGGAATCTCGATCAAGTGATCGGCATAGGGACGCACGGTGTCGTCGCCCTCCTCGGCGATCACGATGGTGATTGCGCCCCGGCTCTGGATCTCCCGGATATTCGACAGCAGCTTGGCGTGCAAGGTGGCCGATCCCTTGGGCGAAGGCATGACCACGATGACCGGCAGATCGTCTTCTATCAAGGCGATCGGGCCGTGCTTGAGCTCGCCCGCGGCGAACCCCTCGGCATGCATGTAGGCCAATTCCTTGAGTTTCAGCGCGCCTTCCAGCGCGACCGGATAGCCCACATGGCGTCCCAGGAACAGCACGGCCGACGACTGCGCGAACTGGTAGGCCAGGTCGGCCACCGGCCCGACGTCCGCGATCACCCGGGCCACCACGTCCGGCATCGCAGCCAGTTCGCGGTACTCGCGGGCGACCTCGTCCGGGTACTTGGTGCCGCGGGCCTGCGCCAGCGCCAGCCCCAGCAGGTAGTTGGCGGCTACCTGGGCCAGGAAGGTCTTCGTCGAGGCCACGCCGATCTCCGGGCCGGCGCGGGTGTAGAGCACCGCGTCGCACTCACGCGGGATCTGGGAGCCGTTGGTGTTGCAGATCGCCAGCACCTTGGCCTTCTGGGCCTTGGCGTGCCGGACGGCCTCGAGCGTGTCGGCGGTTTCACCGGACTGCGAAATGGCCACCACCAGGGTGCTGCGGTCCAGCACCGGGTCCCGGTAGCGAAACTCGCTGGCCAGCTCCACTTCCACGGGCAGGCGCGTCCAGTGTTCGATCGCGTACTTCGCGAGCAGCCCGGAGTGATACGCGGTGCCACACGCGACGACGAACACCTTGTCGATCTCGCGCAGCTCCTGGTCGCTCAACCGCTGTTCGTCGAGCACGATCCGGCCGTTCACGAAATGCCCGAGCAGGGTGTCGGCCACCGCGGTGGGCTGCTCGGCAATCTCCTTGAGCATGAAGAACTCGTAGCCGCCCTTTTCCGCGGCGGCCAGGTCCCAATCGATGTGAAACTCGCGGAACTCGACATCGGTATTGCCGTCGAAGTCGCTGATCCGGTAGCCGTCGGCGGTGATCACCACCGCCTGGTCCTGGCCGAGCTCGACCGCCCGGCGGGTGTGCTGGATGAACGCGGCCACATCGGAGCCGACGAACATCTCGCCGTCGCCTATCCCCAGTACCAGTGGCGTCGACCGGCGCGCCGCGACGATGGTGCCGGGGTCGTCGGCATTGGCGAACACCAGGGTGAAGTGGCCCTCCAGCCGACGCAACACAGCCAGCACCGAGCCTGTGAAATCGCCCGCCGTCTCACCATGGTGGTACTGGTGCGCCACCATGTGCACCGCGACTTCGGTGTCTGTGTCGCTGGCGAACTCCACGCCGGCCAGCTCGAGCTCCTGGCGCAGGGTCGCGTAGTTCTCGATGATGCCGTTGTGGACGACGGCGATCTTGCCGGCGGCATCGCGGTGCGGGTGCGCGTTGCGGTCGGTGGGGCGACCGTGGGTGGCCCAGCGGGTATGGCCCAGTCCGGTGGTTCCGGCCAGTGACGCCTCGGACATCTCGGCCATTTCGGCGACAGCCGCCTCCAGGTTGGCCAGCCGCCCGGCCCGGCGCCGCACGGTGAGCTCCCCGTCCTCGCCGACCAGCGCGATTCCCGACGAGTCGTAGCCCCGGTACTCCATCCGGGCCAGCGCGTCCATGACGACCTGGCAGGCAGGACGCTGCCCGACGTAGCCGACGATTCCGCACATAGCTGAACAGGGTAGTGCAGGCCGGGCGCCGGGACGGTATTACGCAGGTCGGGACGGGTGGCCGAGTACGGGCGCGCCTAACCAACCAGCAAATCACAGTCTGCTGGCGGAGCGACGCAGTTTCATTTCAATTCATATGAACTTCAAATCATTAGAGACGCTTTTCACCTCCTGTATTTCTGACGTTATCTATTACTTCATTGTCACAACGAGATAACCCATTAAACTTGGAATGTCAGACAGAGCTGGCAACCACCGAGAATCCTTGAATATCTGCGATCTGGGCTAACCAATTAGACACCGTACACGCAGAATTGCCAACGGGGAAGACCGGCGCCGGAGTCAGCGGGAAGGAAGAATGTTGAGGCGCGACTGATCACCACCGTGCAAGGCGTGGAGATGCCTGTTAACTGTGGATATACAGCGTCGTATAGAGCTCGCAGTGACGGATCATCGCTTCGCATCCGCGCAAATGCTCTTTAGTCATCAGCCTTTAATGCACGCTAAGAAAGATAGCTTCGCTATCAGTTAGTTGCGCTCAAGACCCAGTCAGCAACCTTTAACAGCGCAAATACTTGAAGATGCGCATATATGTACAGGGAGTTACACGCCAGTGTCAGTCGTGATTCTCAGCGGAGGCCATTACCGAATTGGCCAAAGTTAATAAACGCTCATCCGACCGCGCCACCAGAACTAACGACCTTCAAGACCTTCAATCTGTTCCACCCGCCACGCCCACGCCAATCATCCAGGAGACAATCATGACCGCCGCTCTGATCGACGACGTTGTACTCACCGCCGCGCCAGTCACCCCTCCCGCACCCAGGCTGAAGCTTGCGCCCCAGCCCAAGCGGGTGTCGAAGCTGCGGCATTTCGAACCGCCGAGCGACCCGATGGCAGACGTGGCCGGCCACCTGCTGAGCTTCCCGCTGCGCCACATCTACGCCGCTCTGTGGCGGGTAGGGGTGATCGAGGTCACGGCCTAGCCTCGACTGCTCGCCGCTCCACTGCGTACATGTCCCCCACGTTCGACGCCACGATGATGGACCAATCACCCTGGCCGCGGCTAACGTCGACGGGTGCCCCGCATCCGCAAGCTCGTCGCCGCCCTCAGCCGCCGTGGCCCGCATCGGGTTCTGCGTGGTGACCTGGCCTTTGCCGGTCTGCCCGGGGTGGTCTACACGCCCGAAGCCGGGCTGAACCTGCCCGGCATCGCGTTCGGTCACGGCTGGCTCACCGGTACCGACCGCTATTCGCGCCTACTGGAGCATCTGGCGTCGTGGGGCATCGTGGCCGGCGCCCCCGAGACGCAACGCGGCCTGGCGCCCTCAGTGCTCAACCTGGCGTTCGATCTAGGCACCGCTCTCGACATCGTGGCCGGTGTACGACTGGGACCCGGCAACATCAGCGTGCATCCCGCCAAGCTGGGCCTGGCGGGGCACGGCTTCGGCGGCTCGGCCGCCGTTTTCGCCGCTGCCGGTATGCCCGCGAAGCCCGCTGCGGTGGTCGCGATCTTCCCGACCGTGACCAGCCCGCCCGCGGAGCAGCCGGCCGCATCGCTGAAGGTCCCCGGCTTGATTTTGACCGCCCCGGGCGATCCGAAGACGTTGAATTCCAACGCCCTCGAACTTTCCCGGGCTTGGGATGCGGCCACGCTGCGCATCGTCAGCAAAGCCGAAGCCGGCGGCGTGGCCGAGGGCCGGCGACTGACGACGGTGCTGGGGCTGCCCGGCCCGGACCGCAAGACGCAGCGTTCGGTTCGGGCACTGCTGACGGGGTATCTGCTCTACACGCTCGGCGGCGACAAGACCTATCGCGACTTCGCCGATCCCGACGTGCACCTGCCCAAGACCGACCCGATCGATCCCGAGGCCCTGCCGGTCACCCCGGAAGAGAAGATCGTCGCGCTGCTGAAGTGAGGGCGGTCCGGACGCATGTCCACGGGCTGACCGGCACGGGGCGAGCCACGGTCGGCGTGATAAGCATCGTTGATGCGAATCGGAATCGCCCTGGACTACTCGGGCGGCTTCCACGAAGCCGTCGACCGCGTAGCCGAACTCGAGAAGTCCGGCGTCGACATCGCCGTCGTGGCCGAGGCCTACTCCTACGACGCCATCAGCCAGCTCGGGTATCTGGCCGCCAGAACCACCACGGTCGAACTGGCTTCGGGCGTGCTTCCCATCTACATCCGCACACCGTCGCTGCTGGCGATGACTGCCGCGGGGCTGGACTTCGTCTCCGGCGGGCGATTCAACCTCGGCATCGGCACATCCGGGCCGCAGGTGATCGAGGGATTTCACGGCGTCGAGTTCGACGCCCCGCTGGGACGCACCCGCGAGATTGTGGAGATCTGCCGTCAGGTGTGGCGCCGCGAACGGGTGCAGCACGCCGGCAAGCACTATCAGGTGCCGCTGCCCGCGGATCGTGGCACGGGTTTGGGAAAAGCCCTCCAACTCATCAATCACCCTGTGCGCGAGCGTATTCCAATATCCATCGCAGCCCTGGGGCCAAAGAACGTCGAGCTGACCGCCGAGATCGCCGAAGGCTGGCAACCGGCTTTCTACTATCCGGACAAGGCCCACTTGGTCTGGGGTGAGGCACTGGCCGCCGGCGCCGCCAAGCGGGATCCCGCACTGGGCCCGCTCGACGTCATGGTGGGAGCGTCGCTGGCCATCGGCGACGACGTCGACGAGCGGCTCACCTGGTCCAAGCCGACGCTGGCCCTCTATATCGGCGGGATGGGGGCCAGGGGGCGCAACTTCTACCACAACCTGGCGACTCGCTATGGGTTCGGCGAGGTCGCCAATCGGATCCAGGAGCTGTATCTGGCCGGCCGCAAGCGGGAGGCCATCGACGCGGTGCCCGACGAATTGGCCCGCGGGATCTCGCTGATCGGGCCCCGCGGTTTCATCGCCGAACGGCTGGCCGTCTTCGCCGAGGCCGGTGTCACGACGCTATTGGTGCGGCCGGTCAGCAACGACCCCGCCGAAGCCGTGCGCTACGTCGAGCAGCTGCTGGAGATGCGGCCGGCCTGATCGGCTACTGCCCCGCTTGCGGCAGCTCGTCGGCGGCGATCTCACACGGGGTCGATCCACCGGGCGGCCTGGCCGGCGGCGCCTTCACCGGCGGCACGCCGGATGGCGGCCCGATAGGTGGTGCGGCGTCGGGTGGCGGCCGCTCCGCCGGTGGCGTCCCTTCAACCGGTGGCGTCCCTTCAACCGGTGGGGTCCCATCAATCGGTGGCGTCTTGGCCTCCGCGGCTTCTACGACACCTCCCTCTTCCGGCTCGTCGGCTTCCTCGTCAGGCTCGTCGTCTTTGTCGGCTGCGTCGAATGGATCCTCGTCCAGCGTCGAGGCATCGGGGAGCTGGTCAGCCGTCGGACCCAGCAGGCCACCCAGCGCCCCGACGATCCGGTTGGCCAGTCCGCTGAGACCGCTGAGCCCGTCAAGACCGCTCACACCGCCCAGGTCTCCGCCGCCGGTGGCCGGGGCCATGGTCGAAGCGTCGCCCAGCGGAGTCCCCAGCTCCGGCAGCGGCGGTGCCGGCGGCGGATCGTTTGTCGCCGATATCGGCGTCGGCTGCGGTGCGGAATCCGGCGGAAGACCGGGCAGGGCAGCGGCGGGCGCAACAACCGCCGGTGCGGGCGCTACCGGTGGCGGCGGGGCCGGCCGCAGCGGTGGGCCGCCCGGCCCGAAGTCGCCGGGAGTCTCGAAAGATGCCACTGGCGCAGCGGCGAACCGATCGGTGACCATGTCGTATGACGCCGCCATCCCGGCCTGTGCGGAACGCATAGCAGTCACCCACTCGACGCGAATATCGTTGTCCACGTAAGGCTTTATCTGTCGGCCGACCACCTCGTCGGCCGTCGCGCGATCCCCCGCCCCGGTGGCGACCAGATCGGCGGCGGCTAACCACGCCGCCCGCTGCGCGCGGGTGCGATCGTCGATGTCGATAGCCGCCGCGACCTTGGCGTCGAGCAGCTGCCACAGGTTGTCGCGCAGCGACTCGCAGCGTTGCGCCGCCGCGCGAACTTCGCCAGCCACCAAGTTGGCGGCGTCGCAATGACGCTGCAGAAACCAGAGCGCAGATTCCGCCGCCGGCCCCGTCCAGGCGGCGTCCAGTGCGGCGACCTGCGCACGCTGCATCCGCAGCGCTTCGGTGACCGCAGCAGCGACAGCCCGTAGCTCGGCGCAATCACGGTCGAGTGCACGCAGGTCCAGACCGTCCTCGGTGCCGTACCAGTCGCGCACCTGGGACGGGTGGGCAGTGAGGTCGGGATGTTGGTAGCCCAGTTCGTGGCAGGCCCGCACGTAACTCTGGGTGTGCTCGGCGGCAGGTCGACCCTCGGCAAGGCGTTCGGCGACGTCTAATCGGTCGGCCACGATCAGGCGATCCGCGCCGCGGCAAACAGTTCGGCGTCGGCGTAGCGGTCGGCGCCGACGCGCAGAGCAACGGCGATCTCGTCGGCTGCCCGAGACCATTGCGACAACGTGGGCGCCAGCCGTTCCAGCCCGGTGCGCAACGCGTCACCACGCGCGATATACGCCCGGCCTGCGCTGGCCCCGCCGAAGGCCAGCCTCGCCAGATGGTCGTCCGCCGCGCGGTCGACGAGTGCGGCCGCGGCAGCGAACCGGTCGGCCACCGCGCGCACCGCCGCCACGTCGACGGTCGCGTGCCCATAGCTTTGTGGAATATCGGATCTCATGTCTGATCCGACGCCCAACCCCGCGCCGGGGTTCCCGGGTTAGCGCTGAGCGCTCACCGCATCGGCGACTCGAGTGGCCACCTGCTGTGCGACGCCTTCTTCCGCCGCTTCCACCATGACCCGAATCATCGGTTCAGTTCCCGAGGGACGCAACAGAATTCGCCCAGTGTCACCCAGTTCGGCCTCGGCCGCCTCGACGGCGCTCCGCACCGCGGGCGCTGCGGCGGCAGTCGCCTTGTCGGCGACCTCGACGTTGATCAGCACCTGCGGCAACGTCTTCATTGCGGACGCGAGCTCGGCCAGCGACGAATCGGTCTGCGCCATGCGCGTCATCAGTCGCAGCCCGGTGACGATCCCGTCGCCGGTGGAGCCGAGGGCGGGCATGACGATGTGGCCGGACTGCTCCCCGCCCAGGCTGTAGTCGCCGGCGCGCAACTCTTCCAGGACGTACCGATCGCCGACCCCGGTCGTGCGCACGGTGACGCCAGCCGAACGCATGGCCAGGTGCAGCCCGAGGTTGCTCATCACGGTGGTCACCAGCGTGTCGGACGCCAGTTCGCCGGCCTCTTTCATGGCCAGCGCGAGCACGACCATGATGGCGTCGCCGTCGACGAGTTCACCGGTGGCATCGATGGCCAGGCACCGGTCGGCATCACCGTCGTGCGCCAGGCCCAGATCGGCGCGGTGGGCAATCACCGCGGACCGCAGCGACTCGAGATGCGTCGACCCGCACGCGTCGTTGATGTTCAGCCCGTTGGGATCGGCGTTGATCGCGATGACGCGTGCGCCGGCGGCGCGATACGCACGCGGTGCCGCCGACGACGCCGCGCCATGGGCGCAGTCGACGACCACGGTCAGGCCATCGAGCCGGAACGTGCCGGCCTTGCCCACCTGGCGCAGGTAGCGGTCCATCGCGTCGTCGGCGTCGATGACCCGGCCGATCCCAGCGCCCACCGGGCGCAGGCCGGGCCCGGCCGCGACCAGGTCCTCGATCTGGTCTTCGGTGTCGTCGTCGAGTTTGTGGCCGCCGGGACCGAAAATCTTGATGCCGTTGTCGGGCATCGGGTTGTGTGACGCCGAGATCATCACGCCGAAGTCGGCGTCATAGGCGCTGGTCAGGTAGGCGACCGCCGGGGTCGGGAGCACCCCGACCCGCAGCGCATCGACACCCTCGCTGGTCAGGCCCGCGATCACGGCGGCCTCCAGCATCTCGCCGCTGGCTCGCGGGTCGCGACCGATCACAGCGACCCGGCGGCCCGGTTCGGCCGAACTCGCCAAACGACTTGCCGCCGCTGCGCCCAGTGCCAGCGCCAGCTCGGCGGTCAACTCGCGATTGGCGACCCCGCGAACACCGTCGGTGCCGAATAGTCGACCCATGCGGACAAACCTCTCACAGTTGGCGGTTCTGGACCTAGCGTGCCCAATCTTTTCTGACCGAAACAGTGCCCGTTTGTGCGCAGACACGCCGCATGACCATGCAAAAGATGCTCGGTTGCGGCCCGAGAGTGATCGCTGATCAGCGCTTGCTGTACTGCGGCGCCTTGCGGGCCTTCTTCAGCCCGTACTTCTTACGCTCGGTGGCGCGCGGGTCGCGGGTGAGGAAGCCGGCCTTCTTCAGCGCCGGCCTGGCCTCGGGCGATGCCACGATCAATGCCCGGGCGATGCCCAGGCGCAGCGCACCGGCCTGACCGGACGGGCCACCGCCGTTGAGGTGGGCAAAGATGTCGAAGCTTTCCACCCGATCGACGGTGACCAGCGGCGCCTTGATGAGCTGCTGGTGCACCTTGTTGGGGAAGTAGTCCTCCAAGGTGCGGCCGTTGAGGTTGAACTGGCCGGTGCCAGGCACCAGCCGCACCCGCACGACGGCCTCTTTGCGGCGGCCGACGGTCTGGATGGGCCGCTCGAACACGAACGATTCGGCGGGCTTGGCGGCAGGGGCTTCAGCCACCACTTCCACTTCCACCACTTCGGTTGTTTCGGTCACTGGGCCACCTGCTTGATCTCGTACGGAACCGGCTGCTGCGCGGTGTGGGGATGCTCGGGGCCGGCATAGACGTGCAGCTTGCGCTGGATCTGCCGGCTGAGCTTGTTCTTGGGCAGCATGCCGACGATCGCTTTCTCCACCACGCGGTCGGGGTGCTTCTCCATCAGCTCGCCGATCGAGCGTTTGTGCAGGCCGCCGGGATAACCCGAGTGCCGGTAAGCCATCTTGTGCTGCAGTTTGTCGCCGCTGATGGCTACCTTGTCGGCGTTGACGACGATGACGAAGTCACCGCCATCGACATTGGGGGCGAACGTCGGCTTGTGCTTGCCGCGCAGCAGGTTGGCTGCCGCGACGGCAAGGCGGCCAAGCACCACGTCCGTGGCGTCGATGACGTACCACGACCTGGTGGTGTCACCCGCCTTGGGCGCATATGTAGGCACAGCGCTTACCTTTTCTTTCTTCCTCAGGTGGATCCCGGTGCAAGCCCGGGGGCCGGTCAGGCGTGAACGGTGAGGTTGGTCTCGGCGACCGACATTGACCCGAGGCCCCGCGTACCCGTACGCCAACCGAGCAGCTTACCGAGGCGCATCCCCGCAGGTCAAAAATGCCCGCACGGAAAAATCACTGTGGGTCCCGACGGCTCTCCTCCGCCGGGACCCACAGGTCAGTGGGGGCGCGGCTACCTCGCCCAACTCCCCGCCGCGCGGCGGTCGGCGTTCGCCACGTCGGCGGCGCCGTCGCGCACCGCATTGCCGAGGTCGAGCAGTATCTCGTTGAGCGCGGTGGCCGCCTGGTGCCACTTGAGCTGCTCGACCTGGTACGCCGCGGCGGCCTCCCGGGTCCAGTACTGCTGCAACGGCGCTATCTGTGAGCGCAGCTCCTGCAGCGCGGCATTGAAGCGGGCCGATGTGGTGTGGATCTCCTGGCGAACGGAGTATTCGATCTCACCGAAGTTGTACGACAGCACCGGGTCCATCAGGTCATCCCCTCGATCACAGGTTCCCGCCGGCGGCGGCGATGTGGTGGGCGTGGTCCTGGCCGGCCTCGCGCAGCGTGGCCTCGTTCTGTCGAATGGTCTCGGCGATCGCGTGCAGGACGTGATTGAGCCGCGTCGCCTCGGCGTTCCACCGGTCCACCACATCCTTGAACCGCGCGGCCGCCAGCCCACCCCACACCGACGGCGGCACCGAGCTCATCCGGCCGATGAACGCCTGCAGCATCACCCGGATTTCCTCGTTGCGGACATCCGTCGTGTTCGCCACCGACCTCATCAGGTCGAAGTCGGTGCTCAGCGCGTTGCTCGCCACCGGCGTCCCCTTCCGTTCCGATACCAAGTACGACCCTGCCCACACCGATTCGGTTCCATCCTTTAGCCGACGGCGTGCGCGGACCGGACGGCCTGATCGCAGACCTCGCGGACGGCGTCCTCGCCGCCGGGCCTGCTCTGGCACCCGACGCTGATGCGGACCGCTTCGTCCAGCAACACGGTCCACCGCACGTGATGGCCGGCGCGCACCTCGCGGTAGGTCACCGCAGGCCGTCCGGCGCTGGATCCCGACGGGTTGAAGTCGACGAACACACCCGCCGGTTCCGCGGCGATCGCCTGCTTCAACCGCTCGGCGGCGCGGGCCAGCGTCTCACCGGCAACAGACGACTGCGTCACGTGCAGCGCCACCTCAGGATCCGACGGCGACGTGACCTGTACCCGCGCCGAGCCGGGCCCGGCGACCACGCGCTCGGCGGCCCAGTCGGCTGGAACCGTGAGCGCTACCCGGCCTTCCACCAGAAACGTCGTGGGCGCCTTGGCGGCAGGCGCGACGTCGTGGTGGTCAACCTGGGTCCCGGTCGGCGCCGCCAGGCCCAGCGCGGCCACGGCGACGCCGGCCGCGCCCACACCCGCCAGCTTGCGGGCGCGCGACGGAACACCGCTCACGGCGGGCGGCTCCGACGACACGCTCGCCCCGGCCAGTCGCGCCAGACGCGACAGCCGGGCGTCGTCGATGCGCACCACCTTCCGGCTGCTACCGCGCAGTGCGTCCGCGATCGACGCCGCGAGCGCCGCAGCGCCTGCGACCGCGCCGGGCGCGTCGATCAGCACGGCCGCCGCCGGCGCCATGTCGGTGATTACGCCGGCGACTTGCTCGGCAACGGGGTGCGGTTGCGCCAGACGGGGCACCGCCACGATTTCGGCACCGCTGATCGCCACCAGCCGGTCCGCGATCTCCACCACCACCGCTTCGTCCGACGGCCCCTGGGTCAGCAACCACGAGCGCGGATGTACCACAACGTCATTGGGCTCATCGGCCAGGACGCTCGCCGCTGTGCTGATCAACCCGATACGCGACGCCGGCCACCACGAGGGGTGCACGACGATCACGCCCGCTGAGCCTTCGCAGCTCAGAGACCGCAGCATCGGCCGCCACAGCGATTCGACGGCGACGGGGCGTCCGTTCACCAGCGCCACCGGGTCGTCTATCGCGCTCAGCGCCGCCGTACCCTCGGTTTCGGTGACCATGCCTGTGCCACAACATAATCGGCGTACGACACTCGGGCCCGCCTCGATCACCGCGCGATGCGAACTCATCAGGGTGGACTCCAGGCCACCTGAACCAGCCGCTCGTCGCCGGGACGAGTGACCAGCACGCCACGGCCCGCCGGCAGCGACGCCGGGCGGCCGGCACCCAACAACACGCCCTCGTCCGGACTTCCGCTCATCATCAGCCCCATGCAGCCGAGGTCGCGCAGGCTGGCCAGCAGCGGCTCGAACAGGGCGCGTGCCGCGCCCCCGCTGCGCCGCGCGACGACCAGGTGCAGACCGAGATCGGTGGCATACGGCAGGTATTCGAGCAAGGCAAGTAGCGGATTGGCCGCCGGGGCGCCGACCAGGTCGTAGTCGTCGACCAGGACGTAGAGATCCGGGCCGGACCACCAGGACCTGGTCAGCAGCTGAGCGTGGCTCAGGTCCGAAGGAGGCATCCGCGCTTGCAGCGACGCCGCCAGATCCGGCAGCAACGCGTTCAGGGCGGCCGGCGACATGGCATAGCCGCCAAGATGTTCCGACTCGACCACGCCGAGCAGCGTGCGCCGGAAGTCGACGATCAGCAGCCGGGCTTGTCCGGCGGTCTTGGTCCGCACGATTTCGCGGCACAAGAGCCGCAGCGCGGCGGTTTTTCCGCATTCGTTGTCGCCGATGATCAGCAAGTGCGGGTATCGCTCGAAATCGACTGCGACCGGATGCAATCGGCGCTCGTCGAGGCCGAGCAGGATCTCGGCACCGAGTTGGTCACCGGCGCGGCGCAGCAGGGTCTCGTACTCCACTTCGGCGGGCAGTAGCGGTATCGGGGGCGCGGCCGATTCGCCGTCGCCGCAGCGCGGTTCGACCCGGCCGCCGGGCACTGCGATCAGCATGTGCAGCCCGTCGCGAGACAGACCACGGCCCGGTCTGTCGGGGGGTACCTGCTGGGCCCGCTTGCGGTCCACTTCGGAATCGGCGGGATCGCCGAGCCGCAACTCGATGCGGGTTCCGAGCTGATCCTTCAAAGGAGGCCTGATCTCGGCCCAGCGCGACGCCGACACCACCACATGCACGCCGAACGAAAGGCCCTGGACTGCAAGGGCGGTGATCGATTCCTCCAGCGCCTCGAACTCGTGACGCAGGGCCGCCCACCCGTCGACGACCAGGAACACGTGGCCCCATTCGTCGACGCAGTGGTCGCGGAAGAACACCTCCCGGGACCGGACGATCGACTCCAGTTCGGCGACCATCCGCACGACGAGTTGCGGTTCGGCTCTGCCGGCGACGTCGCCAACTTGCGGCAAGGCGGACATCGAGGCCAGTGTTCCGCCGCCGAAGTCCAGACAGTAGAACTGCACCTGTCGTGGATCATGGGTGGCGGCCAGCGCCGCGATCAGCGTGCGCAAGGCGGTCGACTTGCCCGACTGCGGCGCGCCCACGACCGCGACATTGCCCGCGGCTCCGGACAAGTCGACCACCAGCGGCGTCCGGCACTGTTCGAACGGCCGGTCGACCACGCCGATCGGCACGCTCAAGAAACCGAGCGCGGAGCCTTGCAACAGGGTGTCCAGTCCCGGTGCATCCCCCAGCGGCGGCAGCCACACCTGGTGCGCAGGTGGTCCCAGTCGAGACAGCCGGTCCAGGGCAGTCTGCAACACGGTACGGGCCGGCGCCGCAGACACCTCGTCAAGCACTGCGACCGGTTCGGTGACCCGCGTCGTGAAGAGCTGCACCGACGGCGAGGCCGGCCGGCGCGGCATGGCCGGCGCCCGACGGGGACCCGAAACGAATGCGGTCTGGAAGCGGATCAACTCCCCGGTCGCCGAACGCAGGAAACCCGCGCCGGGGGTGTTGGGCAGCTGATGGGCATCCAATGTTCCCAGCACCGTTCGCGAATCGCTGGCGGACAGCGTTTTCAGGCACAGCCGGTAGGACAGGTGAGCTTCCAGCCCGCGCAGCCGGCCCTCATCGAGGCGCTGACTGGCCAGCAGCAGGTGCATACCCAGCGACCGGCCGAGCCGGCCCAGGGCCACGAACGTCTCGGCGAAATCGGGATGCTGGCTGAGCAGTTCGGAGAACTCGTCGACGACGATGAACAACGTGGGCAGCGCCGTCAATCGGGCACCGGCCCGGCGCGCGTCCTCATAGGCCGCGACGCTGACGAAGTTGCCTGCCGCCCGAAGCAGCTGCTGCCGGCGGTTCATCTCGCCGGCCAACGCGTCGCGCATCCGCGCCACCAGCGGCGCCTCCTCGGAGAGGTTGGTGATCAGCGCCGCGACATGCGGCGCCCTGGCCAGGTCGAGAAAGGTTGCGCCACCTTTGAAGTCGATCAGCAGCAGGTTGAGCACTTCTGGGGAGTTCCGCATCATCATGCCCAGCGCGACCGTTCGCAGCAGCTCCGACTTGCCGGACCCGGTGGCACCTATGCAGAGGCCGTGCGGGCCCATGCCGTTTTCGGCGGGCTCCTTGATGTCGAGCAGCAGCGGCTTGCGGCCGGTCGTGGTTCCGATCGGAACGCAGAGCCGATCGCGGCGGTTTTGGCTGCGCCACAGCGTGATCGGGTCGAAAGAGCCGACGTCGCCGATGCCGAACAGCTGCGGCCAGCCGGTACCCGCGTCAGGGCGGGCCGGTTCCCCCGCACGGTAGGCCGCCAGCCGGCGAGCACACGTCAGCGCCTGTGCGTGCTCCAGCTGGTCGGGGCACGCAAGCCGTTCGGCTTCGCCGGGATGCCTGATCGCCACCGGCGCGCCGGCGCCGCCGCTGCCGACCTCGAGGACGCTCGCACCCTCGATCGCGGTAGCGTGTTCGTCGAGATCACAAACCACCACCAGGTGCGGCCGTGCCGCGCCGGCCGGGAGCGCGCGGTCGGCCTCCGCCATGCTCGGATACACCATGCGGGCAGACCCGCCGGCGTCGCCGGCGCTGGGATGTTGGTTGTGCGGCAACCACTTCAGCCAATCCCAATCGGCACGGCGACGGTCGCTGATCGCGGCGACGATCAACAACTGGTCCGGCCCGTGCAACACGGCCAGTTGGCAGATCATGGCGCGCAGCAGCGCCCGCGCGCGGGTCGAATCGCCGTCGATCGTCACGGGCGCCGCTGGACGCAACGGGATCGCGATGGGTACGTCCGTGATCGTCGAGTGGGCGTCCAGGAACCGGTGCAGCGCGGTGGCGGTGACCGGATCCGACCGCTGCGCGGCCCGGGTCTCCGGAGCCACCAAGCGAGTGGCGAGCGGCCGGGTGCCCACGCCGATGCGGACCACGCAGAAGTCGGAGTCGGCGGCCCGCCGCTCCCACATCCGCGGGCCGCCGACCAAGGTCCACAACGTGTCCGGGCCGGGATGATCCCAGTTCAGTGACGAACGTTGTGCTGCGGCGGTTTCGGTGACGGTTGCGCGCAAATCGCTCAGGTAGCCGAGGTAGTCGACGCGATCGGCGTCCAGCCCGGCGCCGCGGCCACGTCCGCTCACCGCGGCGACCACCACCGAAATCAGCATCATCATCGGCAGCGCCAAGAACGTGGGGTTGCGGCTGACGGCCGACCCCGAGAAGAAGGCGGCCGCCATGACGCCCAGACTCGCGACGGACATGAACGCCGGCAACAGGCGCACCAGCAGGCCCGACGACGTCGGCCGCGCTACCTCGGGCGGCGCGACGACCGCGATGTCGGCAGTGGCGAACGCCGTTGCCGGCCGCCGCGCCGCCGGCGCGAAACTCCGTGTCATATCGGCCTTTCCCTGACAGCGTGGCGACGTTAGGCGACACCGGGATTGCCCGCAAGTCACCTGTGGATCGGGGGATACCGCGCAAAGGCAGACCTACTACCGTGCCGCCAATCCGCGTCCGAAGGGGCCATCGTTGTCTGCATCCGATCCGGGGCTGCGCCGCGTCTGCGTTCACGCCGGCACAGTCGCCGTCGACCTGGCCCTGCCCGCCGCGGTGCCCATCGCCACCCTGATCCCGTCGATCATCGACATCCTGGACGGCCGGAGCACCAATCCGTTCCCGACGGCGACGGCCGCGCGTTACCAACTTTCCCGCCTCGGCTTCCCTGCACTACATGCGTCGACGACGCTGGCGCAGAACGATGTTCGCGACGGCGCCGTTCTGGTCTTGAACCAGTCGAGCGCCGAAATACCCGAGCCCCACTTCGACGACGTGGCCGAGGCCGTATCGGACACACTCGACACGGTCGCCCCGACAACCAACGGGCAGGCGGCCCGGCTCACCGGCGCGGTGGTAGCGGGCTGCATTACCGGCCTCGGCTGCCTGACCCTGGCCCGAAATACCTTGAGCCACAACGCTGTTAATGGCTTGGGCGCTGCGGCTGTCGCGGCGGTCGCGGGCATTTTGGCCCTGACGGCGGGCGCTTTCGCACACCGGGTCTGTCGGGACCCGATCGCCGGCCTCACGCTGAGCGTCATCGCCACAACGTTCGCGGCGCTTGCCGGACTGTTGGCGGTCCCTGATCCGCCGGGCTATCCCCAGGTGCTGCTCGCCGCGATGGCAGGGGCCGTCATGTCGGTGCTGGCGATGCGCGTAACCGGCTGCGGTGTGGTCACATTGACCACCGCGGCCTGTTTCGCGGTGGCGGTCGCGGTCGCTGCGCTGGCGGGTGCGCTCACCGGGCTCGCGCCGCATGTGATCGGTTCGGTATCCGTACTGCTGTCACTGGGACTACTCGAGGCGTCCGCACGGCTGTCGATGGCGTTGACGGGGTTGTCGCCCCAGCTGAATCACGACGTGGCCACCAGGGCGACCCGCGCGGACGGCTGGTTGACCAGCCTGCTGGCCGCCTTCTCGGCGACGGCCGCGACCGGCGCGCTCGTCGCCGCGGTCGCCGCCCGTGGCGCGCCGCGGTTGGGCTGCATCACGCTTGCCGCACTCACCGGAGCAGTGCTGTTGCTGCGGGCGTCTGCACAGATCGAGAGGAGAAGAACACTGATGTTTATCGTCACTGGAATCGCCACGGCTGGAACGACATTCGTTGCGACCGGGGCTGGCCTGCCGACGCACGCAGCATGGATAACCGCGGCGACGGCGGTGTCGGCCGCCGCGGCGCTCTACCTGGGTTGCGTGGTTACCGCAAGGCCGCTCTCCCCCCTCGGGCGCCGCGGCGTCGAGGTGCTGGAGTGTCTGACGTTGGCGGCCTTGATGCCGTTGACGTGCTGGATTTGCGGACTCTACAGCGCCGTTCGCGGCCTGGACCTGATGTGATGCGCGTCGTGCGCCTGCTGGCGGTGGCCGCGCTCGCAACCGTCTGCGGGGCGCCGCCGGCACATGCGGTTTCGCCCCCGCCGGTCGACGACGAATGGCTGCCGAAACCGGGCGTGCCGGCACCCCCGCGGCCGACGGTGCAGCGTGAGGTATGCGCAGTCGTCCCGGTGGACCCGGACCCGACCGGAGCGCCGCGTCACGCCGGCACCGCCGGCCTTGACCTGCCACAAGTCTGGCAACTCACTCGAGGTGCGGGGCAACGCATCGCGGTCATCGACACCGGCGTCGCCAAGCACCGGCGGCTACCCGGTGTGGTGGCCGGAGGTGACTACGTCTTCACCGGCGACGGCACTCAGGATTGCGATGCGCATGGCACGCTGGTGGCCGGGATCATCGCTGCGGCAACGGATTCCAAAGTAGACGACTTCAGCGGCGTGGCTCCCGAAGCCACCCTGATCAGCATTCGGCAATCCAGCGGCAAGTTCGCTGCAGTCAGCGACCGGTCCAGCGTCGGGTTCGGCGATGTCGACACCATGGCCAAAGCGGTCCGCACCGCCGCCGACCTCGGGGCCTCGGTGATCAACATTTCCTCGGTCGCCTGCGTTCCCGTCGCCTCGGCTCTCGACGACCGGGCGCTGGGCGCCGCGCTGGCCTATGCGGTCGACGTCAAGAACGCCGTCGTCGTCGCTGCGGCCGGCAACACCGGCAGCGCCGCGCAGTGCCCACCGCAGCGGCCCGGCGCGACGTGGGACACCGTCACGGTTGCGGTCAGTCCGGCCTGGTACGACGACTACGTACTGACCGTCGGCTCGGTGAACGCCGACGGGGCACCGTCGGCGTTCACCCTGGCCGGCCCCTGGGTGGATGTGGCCGCCGTCGGCGAGGGGGTGACCTCACTTGGTTCGACGTCGCTGTCGGGCACCAGCTATGCCGCGCCGGTCGTCAGCGGGCTGGCCGCGCTGATCCGGGCCCGGTTCCCGGCGCTGACGGCGCGGCAGGTGATGGCGCGCATCGAATCGACCGCGCATCACCCGCCCGCCGGGTGGGATCCCCTCGTCGGCAACGGCACGATCGATGCCCTGGCCGCGGTCAGCACCAGCGCCACCCCGCCGGCCGCCGCCGCCAAGCCCCAAGAGGTGCCGGTGCCGATCGCCGCCGCACCGCCACCCGGACCGCCGGATCGGCGCGCCCGGGACACCGCATTCGGCGGCGCGGCGATCTGCCTGGTTGCGCTGGTGGCGGCGCTGGCCGCCGGAACGGCGACCCGCCGGTTACGGCGCTCCCGCCGCGACGGTGTCACGGGCGATTGAGGCGCTCTGTCGGCTCAGTTCCGGTCCGGACGGCAGCGCTGAGACCAGCGCCCACGGCGCCGGTACCGCCACCGCCGGCAGACCCAGGTCATGCGCCGCCTCGTCGTCGTGTATCGCGAACCGGACACCGGTGTCGGTGATCAGGTAACGGGTGCCTGCAGACCGCACGCCGGGGCCGGACAGGCTCGCAGCGCGCACGTAGGCGCTGCGGCCGGGCTGCAGGTAGACCGCGTCCAGCGCGGGTCCGGCACCGTCGGCCTGCGACAGTCGCACCGGCGCCCGCCCGCCCGGCACCGGCAGGCCGCTGCCGGTCAAGAACCCGATATGGCCGGGCGCCCAGGTCACACAGAACGTGTCTCCGCCGTCCACCGATGCCGGCGCCCGATCGGGGAATGTGGTCACCGGCAGCGCATCCACGACGGCAGCGCTGCGAATCGCGTCGGGGGCCACCGAGATGACGTTCGCGGTGCCGTGCGAGTCGCTGAATCGCTGCAGATCCGCGGCCACCTGGCCGATGCGCTGCACTCCAGTGACCAACACCACGTAGTAGTCGTCGCCGTCGCCGCGTGTGATGCGGAGCACACTGCCGACCGGAAATCCGGCCAGCTCGCCGGGGCCCCGGCCGCCCGCGCCCCGGATGCGTGGAGCCGTGATCGGCGGCGCCTCCGGAACGGTGTTCAGCAACGACTGCGAGACGGTCACCGGTACCCGTCCCTCCAACCGCAACGCGCGCACCACCGCGGAATCAGCGAGATCCACCACCGCCCGGCGTCCGTCGTAGAGCAGATACGCTGGCGAACCCGAGCCGGGCGCGACCAGGATGGCCTGTTCGGGCGCCAGACCATGCAGGGACGATCCGGTCGCGGGCCCGACGACGACGGTTGTCGTGGTGCCGCGGTCGGTGTCGCAGATCGTCCAGGCCGATTCGGCCGCGGACAGCGGCTGGCCCAGCAGTTGCGGCGCACCCGGAATGCCCAGCAGCGCGCCGCGTTTGGTGTGGGCCAACTCGGACTCCCGCACCGGCTGCGGGTTGGTGTCGGTCGCGGCTATCAATCGTGCCGAGGCCAGGTTCAGCACCGGATGCCAGGTGTCGCCCACCCGGACGTACAGCGCCCCGGACTCTTGGCCCATCACGATCTGTGCACGATCCAGCGCCGGCTGCGGTCGCAGCAAAGCGAGAAACGCGCATCCCGCCACTACGACGGATGCCAGCGCACACCCGACTGCCAACGATGCGGTGCGCATCCGCAGTGGTTCGTCGACCGCACGGATGTCCCTGCGCAGCAACGCGCACTCAACTCGCCGCAGCAGGAATCGGTGCCCGCTGACATGCAGCCTCGTTACCGGTTGGCGCGGCACCGCTCCCCCCAAAATCGACGTGGTTGCGCCCAACGTAGGCCTGACGGCTGCCGCAGGCCGACGGCTCTGCACAGCCGATGCTCGGCTGCGGAAGTTTCGTTTTCCCTGGCCGCGGGTAAAATTTGGGCGTGAAAATCCCTCGCATAGGTTGCTGGGCCAGCACGGGAGCTGTCGCCCTGGCCGCCGCCAGCGTCCTGTTCATCACGCCGAGCGGCATACCTGGCGCTCTTCCGACGGCGTCAGCCGATAACTGCCCGGACGCCGAGGTCGTCTTCGCGCGAGGCACCAACGAGCCGGCCGGCCTCGGCCGGGTCGGCGACGCCTTCGTCGACTCGCTACGGCAGCAGACCGGCTTGAATATCAGGGCATACGGGGTGAACTACGCCGCCAGCAAGCTTCAGCTGCACGGCGGTGACGGCGCCAATGACGCGATTTCCCACATCAAATCCACGGTGTCCTCCTGCCCGAGCACCAAGATCGTGTTGGGTGGCTACTCGCAGGGCGCGTCCGTGATGGACATCGTCGCCGGCGTGCCCATCGGAGGCATCAACTGGGGCAGCTCGCTGCCGCCCGAATACGCCAGCAACATCGCGGCGGTCGCCACCTTCGGCGACGTGGCCGACCGCGCCGGCGGATCGCTGCCGGCCCAGAGCGCGCTGCTCGGCTCCAAAGCAATCGACCTGTGCAACCCCAACGACCCGATCTGTCACGCGGGACCGGGCAACGAGTGGAGCGGGCACACCGAGGGCTATGTCCCGGTGTACACAACCCAGGCGGCGGCGTTCGTGGCGTCGAAGTTGTTGGCCGGAACCGGTCACCAGGTGCCCGGGTTCGGGCCGGCAGTGCCCGGGCTCACGCCGCAGACGCCGGGGTTCTCGCCGCAGGCGCCGGGGTTCCCGCCGCAGGCGCCCGGACCCATCCAGGCACCCGGCCCCGTCCCGCCTGTCCCGGCACACGGCTCCGTCGTGAGCACCCCCGGAACCGGTTTGCAGGTTCACTGAATTACCTAACAAATACATAGCAAACAACCTGCCCAACGGCTCGTAATATCGATTCATGAGGCTTAGCCGCTTGGCGGCCGCCGCTGCATTTCTTCCGGCGTTAGTCGTTGCCCCGCTACCTGTGGCATCGGCGGCGTGTCCCGGTGCCGAAGTGGTGTTTGCTCGGGGCCGGGAGGAGCCACCCGGCGTCGGTGCGGTCGGCGACGCGTTCGTCAATTCCCTGCGCGCCAAGACGCGCATGCCGGTCGGGGTGTACGGGGTCAACTATCCCGCCAACATCGACGTCGAAAGTGGCGCCACCGATATGAGCGCCCACGTTCAATCCATGGCAAGAACCTGCCCGGCGACCCGCGAAGTGCTCGGCGGCTACTCGCTGGGTGCCGAGGTGGCCGACGTCGCGACCTGGCGTCGCATCCCGCCGGGGGTGGACCAGCACGTCGCGGCGGTCGCGTTGTTCGGTAATGGCACCCGCCGCGTCGCCCCCGCCTTCGCCGGCAAGACGATCGACCAATGTGCGCAGGGCGACCCGATCTGCCGGAACGGCACGAGTTGGTCGGCGCATCTGCAGCCCTCGTACATCGGCTCCGGACTGGTGGATCAGGCCGCCAGCTTCGCCGCAGGCAGGCTCTAGCCCCGCGAGCGGAGATCGCGCGTGATCAGATTCCGTGACTCCAGCTCGTCATCGGCCGGGTAATCGACCTGAACGAGCGTCAAACCGTGCGCCGGCGCGGCGGCGAAATCGCTGGACCGGTCGGTTGCGGTGAGCAATGCGTGACACCACGCCGCGGTGCGCCGACGCTCGCCGACCGCCAGCAGCGCCCCGACCAGTGAGCGAACCATCGACCAGCAGAACGCGTCGGCGGTCACGTGCGCGGTGACCAAATCGCCGTCGCGCGACCAATCCAGCCGTTGCAGCTCGCGGATCGTGGTGGCGCCATCGCGATGCCGGCAGAACGCCGCGAAATCGTGCAATCCCAACAGGTCAGCCGCTGCGACGTTCATCGCCTCCACATCCAGGTCGCGCGGCCACGGGGTGACGTAACGAGCCTGCTGCGGCTGCACGCCGTAGACGGCCGTCGACAACCGATAGACGTAGTGACGCCGCAGCGCCGAGAACCGGGCATCGAAACCCGTCGGCGCGCGGACGATGCCGAGGATCCGGACATCGGCGGGCAGGAATCTGCCCAGCCGACGGATTAGGGCGGAGAACTCCGCGTCGTCGGGCCGCGCCGAGCGGGATTGCGCGTTGGGCAACGCGTCGGCGGGGACGTCCGCATGAGCCACCTGCCCGGTGGCGTGCACTCCGGTGTCCGTGCGACCTGCCGCGCGCAGCCGCACCGAAGTACGGAAAACGGTCGTCAGCGCCTCGTCGAGGACGCCGGCGACCGTCCGCTGCCCCGGCTGAGTTGCCCAGCCCGCGAAATCTGTTCCGTCGTAGGCGATGTCGAGCCTAAGACGGACGTCCTCGCTAATTCTCAGTGGCCTCGTCAGCGTCGCCTGCGGGTGCGTTTTCGTCAGCCGTGGCTTCTACTTCGGTGCCGGCCTCTTCGGCCTCTTCGGTGCCGGCCTCTTCGGTGCCGGCCTCTTCTGCCTTGACCTCTTCTGCCTTAGGCTCTTCGGCCTCTGTCGCCTCAGGCTCGACCGCCGCCTGCGGTGCGGCCGCTGCCGCCACGGGCGCGGCCTTCTTGGCCTGGGTGCCGGCTACCCGCCGGGCCCGGTTGGCCTCCGAGGTCACCGTCTTCTCCCGCACCAGTTCGATCACGGCCATCGGGGCGTTGTCGCCCTTGCGCGCCTCGACTTTGATGATGCGGATGTAGCCGCCGTCACGGTCCGCGAAGAACGGACCGATCTCGGCGAACAACGCGTGCACCACGTCCTTGTCGCGGATCTTCTTGAGCACCTCACGCCGGTTGTGCAGCGTGCCTTTCTTGGCGTGGGTAATCAGCTTCTCCGCGTACGGACGCAGTGCCCGCGCCTTGGGCTCGGTGGTCTTGATCCGGCCGTGCTCGAACAGCGAAGTGGCCAGATTGGCCAGAAGCGCCTTCTGGTGCGAAGACGACCCGCCGAGGCGAGGTCCCTTGGTGGGCTTAGGCATTGCTGACCCTCCTGTCTAGATTTCTGAAAAGCCCTGCGGCTAAAGCTGTTCGGTTTCGGCGTAGTCCTGGTCGTCGTAGGCGCCCTCGGTGGACCAGGTGCCGGTGGCGACGTCGTAGCCCGCGACCTCCGACGGGTCGAAGCTCGGCGGGCTGTCCTTGAGCGACAGGCCCAGCTGGTGCAGCTTGACCTTCACCTCGTCGATGGACTTCTGACCGAAGTTGCGGATGTCCAGCAGGTCGGACTCGGTGCGCGACACCAACTCTCCGACGGTGTGCACACCCTCGCGCTTGAGGCAGTTGTA
>NZ_DATJYB010000285.1:0-9621 GCF_035499775.1 Mycobacterium sp.
TGATGCAGCCGGGTTCGTCGTATCCAGACTCGACGCGCGCCAGCGATGCCGATCGCGCCGACGTGTGCGCGATTCTCGACAATGCCTACGCAAACGGCGAACTCGACGGCGATGAACATCGCCAGCGATGTTCGTCGGCGATGTCGGCCAAGACGCGCGGTGAGCTTCTCGGCATGGTTTCCGACCTGCAGGCGCGCGCGCCGGTGTTTTCGCAGCAGCCGACGATTGCGGTCCAGGCCAACCCGATTCGGAAGTGGATCATTGGGGCTACAGTCGCCGGCGTCATCGCTGCTGCCGCCGCCGTCGCCCTGATCGGCCTCATCGCCGTGCGGCAGCACGACCAGAGCCCCGCGCCGACGACTCCGGCCGATACGCACAGTTCCCAAGCCGCCGGGACTTTCCTTCCGCTGGCCGACGTCGTCGCGAAGGTTTCCGGCGACTTCCAAGACCAGATCGGCCATCCGCCGCAAAGCGTCAATTGTCCTGGCGATCTGGATGGCCACGTGGGCGCGTTCGAGCGATGCTCGATTACCGACAACGGCAAGCGCTACACCGCGGACGTGACCGTCACGGCAGTCAACGGCATCCGGATTACCACGCGCGACTCGATCGACGAGGAGGTATCGGCACCGCCGAGCCGCCCGTGATATCAGGCCGCATTATGGGCGCGTCGAACGTCAGTCCAGGTAGTCGCGCAACACCTGAGAACGGCTGGGGTGGCGCAGCTTCGACATCGTCTTGGACTCGATCTGGCGGATGCGCTCGCGGGTCACGCCGTAGACCTGGCCGATCTCGTCGAGCGTGCGCGGCTGACCGTCGGTGAGGCCGAAGCGCAACCGTACTACGCCCGCTTCGCGCTCCGACAGCGTCTCGAGCACCGACTGCAACTGGTCCTGCAGCAACGTGAACGACACCGCGTCGACGGCCACCACGGCCTCGCTGTCTTCGATGAAGTCACCCAGCTGGCTGTCGCCCTCGTCGCCGATGGTCTGGTCCAGCGAGATCGGCTCGCGCGCGTATTGCTGGATCTCCAGCACCTTTTCGGGGGTGATGTCCATCTCTTTGGCGAGTTCCTCAGGAGTGGGCTCGCGACCCAGGTCCTGCAAGAGCTCGCGCTGAATGCGGCCCAGCTTGTTGATCACCTCGACCATGTGCACCGGGATGCGGATGGTGCGGGCCTGATCGGCCATGGCGCGGGTGATGGCCTGGCGGATCCACCACGTGGCGTAGGTGGAGAACTTGTATCCCTTGGTGTAGTCGAACTTCTCCACCGCGCGGATCAGGCCCAGGTTGCCCTCCTGGATCAGGTCGAGGAACGCCATCCCGCGACCCGTGTAGCGCTTGGCCAGCGACACCACCAGCCGCAGATTCGCTTCCAGCAGATGGTTTTTCGCGCGGTCGCCGTCACGACAGATCCACACCATGTCGCGGCGCTGGGCGGCCGGCAGCTTGTCGCCCCGCTCAGTGTGCTCGGCCATCAATTGCGTGGCGTACAGACCGGCCTCGATCCGCTTGGCCAGCTCGACCTCTTCCTCCGCGTTGAGCAGCGCCACCTTGCCGATCTGCTTGAGGTACGCGCGAACCGAGTCCGCGGACGCGGTGAGTTCGGCGTCCTTGCGGGCCTGGCGCAGCGCCTCGGACTCGTCCTCGTCCCACACGAAATCGCCGGAGGCCTTGTCCTTTTCGCTGGGTTCAGCGATCTCTTCGTCTTCTTCGCCGGCGGGTTCGGCGGGCGCGGCGACCGTGACGGCCGGGGCATCCTCGCTGTCTTCGGTGTCGGCTTCGAGCTCGACGACGTCGGTGACGACGTCCACCTCCAGATCGTCGAGGACAAGCTCGGCAGCATCGATGTCGAGGTCCTCGCCGGGCTCGACGTCGAGTTCGGCGTCGGCGTCGAGGTCTTCGGCGTCCTCGTGGTGGTCGTCGACGGCTACGAGGGTGGCCTCGGGATCTTTCGCGGCGTCCTCGCCGGCGTCTTTGGACGTCTTTGCCGCGCGGGCGGACGGCGCCTTAGCCTCGGCGCCTTTTGCCGAGGCACGGGTCTTCTTCACGGCGTCACCTGCCTCAGGGGCCTCAGACGTCACAGCGGACTTGGCGGCCCGGGGTGCTGTTTTGGTGGCCCGTTTTGCGGGGGCGGCGCCATTGGCGGCCTTGGCCGTCGGTCGCTTGGCGGCTGTTTTGGCCGGCGACGCGTGGGACCCTTGAGACCCGGACGACTTGGCGGCGGTGCGCTTCACCGGATCGTCAGTTGCCGGGCTCGTCTTGGTCGCTGCCACATACACCCCTTCGGTCGGACTCCACTTCCGGTGGATCTGGGCGTGCTTAACCGAAAGTGTCTGCTATGTCGAATGTCGGCGTTGATACCAGCGTGAGTACTCGCGCGTTATCGGTCGGGCGGCCGCCGTTGACCATTGTAACGACAGTGCGGGCTCATACCGCGCGACCGGGCAAATTTCAGTGCGTGACGTCTCTGGTCGAGGCCATGGCCGCACCCACTATCCCGGCGGCGTTCTGCAGGGCGGCGGGCACCAACGGGGTGCGATTTTCCAGCAGATGCACCCATTTGTCGGCTTTGCGGCTGATGCCGCCGCCCGCGATGAACAGGTCCGGCCAGATCGCGTTCTCGATGGCGATCAGCACCTTGGTCACCTCTTTTGCCCACCGTTTGAAGGTCCAGTCGTTGTTTTCTTTGACCGACGACGCCGCGCGATGTTCGGCCTCTTTACCGCCGACTTCGAGGTGCCCGAACTCGGTGTTGGGTATCAACACGCCGTTGTGGATGACCGCGGACCCGATTCCGGTGCCGAATGTGAGCAGCACGACCAGGCCTTCGTGCCCTTTGCCCGCGCCGTAGCGTTCCTCGGCAAGCCCGGCGGCATCCGCGTCGTTGAGGACCGTGACGTCCTGGCCGTCCAGCTCGGCGCTGATGATGTCGCCCGCGTTGGTCCCGATCCAGGCCTTGTCCACGTTGGCCGCGGTCTGGACGATCCCGTGGGTGACGACGCCGGGGTAGGTCACGCCCAGGGGACCCGTCCACCCGAATCCGTTGACGACTTCGGCGATGGTCTTGGCGACGGCCTGCGGAGTGGCCGGGTGCGGAGTCAGCAGCTTGATCCGGTCGCCGATCAACTGTCCGGTGTCCAGATCGACGATTCCGCCTTTGATGCCGCTGCCGCCGACGTCGATACCGAATCCGCGACTCTGCGCGCTGCCGCCGGCTGCTTCGGACACGGGGTCGGTGCTGGTCATCGAATCTCCTCGGCAAGACGTAGCGGTCCGGCTTACCTTAAACCCCTTAGCCCCGCCGGTTGCCCGGGTTGAGCAGTTGGACGCCGTGCCCGGCAACTGTGATGCGATAGACCGGTGACCCCATCCGACAGGGACCCCGCGCGGCTGCGCGCAACGGCCGAAACGCTGGCCGTCGAAGCCGCCGCGTTCGTGCGGGGTCGTCGTGCGGAGGTGTTCGGCGCCGACACCGCCGCCGGTAGCGGCGCGGTCAGGGCCAAGAGCACCCCGACCGATCCGGTGACCGTGGTCGACACCGAGACGGAACGGCTGCTGCGCACTCGGCTGGCTCAACTGCGACCCGGTGACCCGATCGTCGGCGAGGAAGGCGGCGGTCCCGCGGATCTGGCAGCCCCGCCCGCGGACGCGGTCACCTGGGTGCTGGACCCCATCGACGGCACGGTGAATTTCGTCTACGGCATCCCGGTGTACGCGGTGTCGGTCGGCGCGCAGGTCGACGGCGTGTCGGTGGCCGGAGCGGTCGCCGACGTCGTTGCCGGCCAGGTGTATTCGGCGGCGAGCGGCCTCGGCGCGCATGTCACCGACGAGCAGGGGACACGCCCGTTGCGATGCACGGCTGTCACGGACTTGTCGATGGCGTTGCTGGGCACCGGCTTCGCGTACTCGATGCGGCGCCGCACGGTCCAGGCGGCGCTGGTGGCCCGGATGCTCTCGGTGGCCCGTGACGTGCGTCGTATCGGCTCGGCGTCACTGGATCTGTGCATGGTCGCAGCGGGCCGGCTGGACGGCTATTACGAGCACGGGCTGCAGCGGTGGGACTGCGCGGCGGGTGCGCTGATCGCGGCCGAGGCGGGAGCCCGCGTGGTGCTGCCTGACTACGACGCACCGAACGGCAGTGCGGGATTGGTGGTGGCCGCCGCGCCCGGGATTGCCGACGAGCTGCTGGCGGCCCTCAAGCGCTTCAACGGCCTGGAGCCGATCCCCGCCTGACCGATCAGCAGCTGCTGGAGTGGATCCTCGACAACAGCGCGGGATCTGCCGGCTCGGTGGCGCCGGGGCGCAGGCTGGCAAGGACGGAGTCGATGTTGTCGTTGTGCGACAGCGCGCTGAAGTCCGTGCCGAGGGCAAGGTCGACGGAGTCGTCGCCGCGGTTGTCGTGAAACAGTTCGGTGCACGGAGCCACCAGCCACACCGCGGCCGCGGCGGCCTGCCCGGCCGTGCCGAAGCGGATCTGGCCCTGGCAGTTCAGCCGGGCGCCGGCGTAGAGCGGGTCGTTGGCGGCGGTGGGCTGGGCGAAGCCTAAATCCCGCAGTGCCGCAGATACGTCGGCGGCCTGACCGCCCCGGCCGCTGGCATTGAGGACGCGGATCTTGGTATCGGCGAGTTTCGCGGGCGCGACATCCGCCATGTCGGACCGCGACACCGGATCGCCGACCTTGGCCGGAGTCGACGACGCGGTCTGCGGAGGCGGGTTGCACGCCTCGGCCTCGCGAACCTTCGCCGGGCGCGTCAGCGCGACGGTCCACACGATTCCAGTGAGGATCGTGAGGAGGATCACCACGACGATGGCGGGCCGGGAGTTGCGTCGCCGGAACGGCCGGCCGTGCTTGTCGAAAGCGGTGCCTTCGGTGATTTGTGCGACCACACGTGCACTCTAGTCGGACGCCAAACGCCCTGTTTAACGGCGAACTGACGGGTCAACTCCAGGGTGTGACGTAAATCACAGTCCAATGGAGGGCCATCTGGGCACGAATCGTTTGGTGGATGCGTTCGACGCTGGTACAAAGCGTTGCTTGGGACATATAGGGCTTTGAATCATTTAGAGGTCGTAAGAGGGGATAGGACGGGGATAGGAAGATGCCTACCGACTATGACGCTCCACGGCGCACCGAGACCGACGACGTCTCGGAGGACTCGCTGGAGGAGCTGAAAGCGCGACGGAACGAAGCGGCGTCGGCCGTGGTCGACGTTGACGAATCCGAATCCGCTGAATCTTTTGAGCTGCCCGGCGCCGACCTGTCTGGCGAAGAGCTTTCCGTACGCGTCATTCCGAAGCAGGCTGACGAGTTCACCTGCTCCAGCTGCTTCCTGGTACAACACCGCAGCAGGCTGGCCAGCGAGAAGAACGGCGTGATGATCTGTACCGACTGCGCCGCCTGACAGCTTCATCAGCTTCTCAGTGCCGACAGCACCCGCTCGGGATGACGGCAGCTCACCAGCCAGTACGGCGTGGGGTCATCTGGGTCATCGAGGACGACCAGAATCATCGGGCCGACCCATGCCCGGTGCAGCACAAAGGCCGCCGGGTCGAGTTGACGGCCTAGGGCGGCGGACTTGGCTGACGGCGCGATTTCGGCGGACCGGCTGACGACCGTGGCGGGCAGATGCGCCTCGCCGGCCCACAACTCGACCTCGTCACCGGCGGTGACCCGGATTTCGATCCTGCCGAGCCACAGCAGCACTCCGGCCGCCGCGGCGAACAACACCGCGTACGGCAGCCAGTCGGGCAGGGCGGCAACACCGAGGTTGACCTCGAACGCGAGCAGCGCCGCCAACCCGAAGCCCAGCGGCCACCACCACCATGGCACCCACAGCCGTTCGCGATATCGCACGCTGTGCGGTGCGACGCGCGTACCGGACACGCGGTCAAGGGTAATCTGTGGCCCCGTGTCGAACAGTCTGGCCTTGAAATGAAAGTTGTCCGCCTCGACCCCGGCCTCCCGCTGCCCAGCCGCGCCCACGACGGCGACGCCGGGGTCGACCTGTTCAGCGCCGAAGATGTTCAGTTGGCGCCCGGGCATCGCGCCCTGGTGCGCACGGGCGTCGCGGTCGCCATCCCGTACGGGATGGTCGGCCTGGTCCACCCCCGCTCGGGATTGGCGTCCCGCGTGGGACTTTCGATCGTCAACAGTCCGGGCACCATCGACGCGGGCTACCGTGGAGAGATCAAGGTTTCGCTGATCAACCTCGACCCGGACACGCCGATCGACGTGCACCGCGGCGACCGGATTGCCCAGCTGCTGGTGCAGCGGGTCGAGCTGGTCGAGCTGGTTGAGGTTTCGTCCTTCGACGAAGCCGGGCTGGCCGAGACATCCCGCGGCGACGGCGGTCACGGTTCCTCCGGCGGACATGCGAGTTTGTGAGCCCGGTGATGATGCAGAAGGAGGTCCGCGATGAGGTGGGGGTACCACCCGCTTGCGGGGGAGAGCGGCGCTGATGGCGACATTCGGTAGACGCTCGGGCAAAGAGGACGACAGCGCCAAGGCTCCGGACGAACAGCCGGAGATCGAAGAGGCCGTCGAGGAGGCCATCGAAGAGGACGAAGCCGAAGCCGCCTCCGACGATGCCGACGGCGACCTGGAAGGCCCGTTCGACATCGACGACTTCGACGACCCGGCCGACGCGGAGCAGGCCCGACTGGACCTGGGCTCGGTGCTACTTCCCATGCCGTCGGGCGGTCAGCTGCAGGTCGAGCTGACCGAGGGCGGGGTGCCCAGCGCGGTGTGGGTCGTCACACCCAACGGTCGTTTCACCATCGCCGCCTACGCAGCACCCAAGACCGGTCGCCTGTGGCGTGAGGTGGCCAGTGAACTCGCCGAGTCGCTGCGCAGTGACGAGGCCCAGGTCAGCATCAAGGACGGCCCGTGGGGTCGCGAGGTGATCGGCACCGCCTCTGGCGTCGTGCGTTTCATCGGGGTCGACGGCTACCGCTGGATGATCCGCTGCGTCGTCAACGGACCGCACGAGACCATCGACGCGCTGGTCGAGGAAGCACGCACCGCGTTGGCGGACACCGTGGTTCGCCGTGGCGACACACCGCTGCCGGTACGGACGCCGCTGCCGGTGCAGCTGCCCGAGCCGATGGTCGAACAGTTACGCGAGGCCGCCGCCCAACAAGCCGCCCAACAGGCCGCTCAGCAGGCAGAAGCGCAGCAACCGTCCAACGAGCCGACCGCACGCCGCAGCGCCGAGGGCTCGGCCATGCAGCAGTTGCGCACCACGACCGGCGGCTAGCCGCACGCAGCCGAACAGCGGTTGACTAAGCCTCCGCGAGAGCGGCCAGGCAGGCGGCGCCCAGCGCGGCGGTGTCCGAGCCGATCTGTTCCAGCGTCACCGTGCGCAATGCCGCGTGCGGCGCGGCGGTCGCCCAGTCGACCCCGACCTGCAACGGGTGGATCGGGTCGTCGACCGCGGCAGCCACCCCCAGTGGCGCCCGTAGCCGACCAAGGTCGGCGTGGCTCGGGGCAACGTAAGCCGCCGCTTCCTCCATCGCGTCGGGCAGTAGCGGCCACTGATTGCGCCACGACCGGGTCAGCTCGTCGGCCAGCCAGGGCGGGCTGGACGCCTGCATCTGGGTGGTCGTCGCCTCAAGGCCGTCGCGACGCAACTGGGATGCCGAATGCCTGGCCGCCAACGCGGCCGGCGCCGACCCCGGTTCGCCGGTCCAGGCCGGCAGTGCGGCCAGCACGGCCACCACGCGATCGGGATGGGCCAGCGCCCAGGCCGCCGCGACCGCCGCGCCGATCGAGACGCCCCCAACGCCGATCGGACCCGCGCGTGCGGCGTCGTCCAAGGCGGACAGGTAGCCGTCGATCAGTCGACCCGGCTGCGGCGGCGGTGTCACCACCAGCGCGCCGACCTCCTGCAACGGGGCGGAGAACGCCCGGTCGACGTAGTCGTCGTCCGATCCGGTTCCGGGCAACAACACCGTCGTGACACCGTGCAAATCGACAGTCACCCCTCGATAGTGCCCGCCGCCGAAGGGTCCTCCAACATCGTCGGTTTAGTCCGGTGGCGCCCGGGAACCAACAGGTCTACGGTTGCCGTTGGCATAGATGTAATGCGCCGACAGCTGAACAGTGTCAGGAGTGGCCATGAGGGCCCAAGGTTTTCTGCGCCGGCTCTCCCGTCGGTTGACGGAGGACCCGGAACAACGCGACTCCGAGGAGTTGTCCGACGAGGTCGCCAGCACCGGCGCACAGCGCGTCATCGATTGCGAGCGCGGTCAGGAAGTCACGATGATGGGTACCTTGCGTAGCGTGGAAACCTGCGGCAAGGGCGGCGCCAGCGGGGTGCGCGCGGAATTGTTCGACGGCAGCGACACCGTCACGCTGGTCTGGTTGGGTCAACGCCGCATCCCCGGCATCGACTCGGGCCGCACGCTGCGGGTGCACGGTCGGCTGGGCAAGCTGGAGAACGGATCCAAGGCGATCTACAACCCGCATTACGAGATTCAGCGGTGACCATGCACGGTGACTTGGGCGACTCACCGGGGTCGCCCGAGACGGCTGGACACGCCAGTCGTGAGCGCCTGCTCGCGCAGGTGGGCGGGGTGGCCGGGCTCATCTACTCGACGCTGCCGGTGGTGGTCTTCGTGGCCGCTTCCAGCGTCGCCGGGCTGCTGCCCGCCATCGGGTTTGCGCTCGGCACGGCCGCACTGGTCTTGGTGTGGCGGCTGATTCGGCGGGAATCGACCCAACCCGCCCTGTCCGGGTTCTTCGGGGTCGCCATCTGCGCGCTGATCGCCTACGCGGTGGGGCAGTCCAAGGGCTACTTCCTGCTGGGCATCTGGATGTCACTGCTGTGGGCGGTGGTTTTCGCGGTTTCGATCGTGATCCGCAAGCCCGTGATCGGCTACGTGTGGAGCTGGGCCAGTGGGCGTGATCGCGGCTGGCGTGCCGTGACCCGGGCGGTCTACGCGTTCGACGTCGCCACGCTGTGCTGGACGCTGGTGTTCGCGGCCCGGTTCGTGGTCCAGCGGCTGCTGTACGACGCCGACAAGACCGGATGGCTCGGGGTGGCGCGGATCGGGATGGGATGGCCGCTGACCGCGATCGCCGCGCTGGCGACGTACGCGGCGATCAAGGCCGCTCGGCGTGCCATGCAAGCGACCGACGACGGCGGTGAGGTTGCTGAGGGCACCGGTGAGGGTGCCGGGGCCACGGCCGGCGCGACGGAGCGCGACGGCGGCGCCGGCCGCGATTAGCGGCGGTAGCCCATTCAGTCGGTGGTATCGGCAGCGGGCAGGAACAGCTTGCTCAGCTCCGCCTCGGCCTCGGTGACCGCGACGAAGAGCAACTCGTCCCCGCCTTCGAGGGGCTCGTCGCCGTCCGGCACGATGACCCGGGGCCCGCGCAGGATGGTCACCAGCGCCGCGTCGCGTGGCAGTTGCAGCTTGCGCACCGGCTTGCCGCCCCACGAAGTGTCGTCGGGCAGGGTGATCTCGACCAGGTTCGCCTGACCCTTGCGGAACTCCATCAGGCGGACCAGGTCGCCGACGGCGACGGCCTCCTCGATCAACGACGCCAGCATCCGCGGAGTGGACACCGCCACGTCCACCCCCCACGCGTCGGTGAACAGCCATTCGTTGCGCGG
>NZ_DATJYB010000286.1:0-39776 GCF_035499775.1 Mycobacterium sp.
CCGCCAACTTCTCGAAGGCCACCTCCACACGCTGGGCTGGACTCCCAACCGGAGGTAACGCGGTCAACGACATGAATTCATCCTTGCAGCCGGGTACGACAAATCTCGGCCACCGAAGTCAGGTCACAATTTCAGCGCCCCGGCGGCCAGCTCGTCGAAGCGCTCGATAGCCTCGTCGCCGTCGGCGTCTATCCCCCGCAGCGGCCCGCGGTCGGCCAGATGCCGCTGCGCGTAGAGCCGGGCCACCAGACCCTTGCGTGAACCGCCGCGAACTTCACGCTCCCAGGCGGCCTGCTCCGTCAACAGCGCGCCGGCGTACACGTCGCCCATGAACTGCGCGAGCGGGAACAGTCGCGCCTCGGCCACCGCTCCGTCGAGCTTCTCCCACGCCGTGATCGCCGCGTCCAGATCCTCGACGCGCTCGGAGACCAGCCGGGTGGTCTCACAGTCGTCGGAAACCGACACCGCGTCGCGCATCCGCGCCAGCAGAGTCTCGTGCGCCCGGGTCTGCTCGATGCCGCGCCGCACGTCCAGACACAGGATGTTGTCCGGGCCCTCCCAGATGGTGTTGACCTGCGCATCACGCAAAAGCCTTGCCACCGGCCAGGTTTCGATGTAGCCGTTGCCGCCGTGGATTTCGATCGCATCCGATGCCGCGGTGATCCCCAGCCGGCCGACCTTGAGCTTGGTGACCGGCACCGCGATGCGCTGCCGCATCCCACGCGGCTGGCGGTGGTTGGTTGCGCCGGTGCCGTCGAACACCAGCGCCTGCGCGGCTTCGACGTCGACGATCAGCTCGGCCAGCTTGCGCCGCATCAACGGCTTGTCGATCAGCGCGCCGCCGAACGCCCGGCGCTGCCGGGCGTAGCACAACGACTCGACCAACGCCCGGCGCCCATTGGCCAACGCGAACAACGCGATGCCCAGCCGCGCCGCGTTGGTCAGCTCCATCATGCGGCCCAACCCCTTACCGTCGGACGGGCCCGCGTCCGCGGACGGCTCCCCGGACAACAGGAACGCCTCGGCGTCCACGAACTCGACCTCGCCGGAGGCCACCGAGCGGGTGCCGAGCTTGTCCTTCAGCCTGCGGACCCTAACCCCGTTGCGCGAGCCGTCACGTCGGGTGCGCAGCACCAGGAAGTTGGCGACTCCGCGGGTCGAGTCCGGAGCGCCCTCGGGTTTGGCCAGTACGACGAACGCCTCGCCGGCGCAGTTGGAGGCAAACCACTTGAAGCCGTTCAGCAGCCAGGAGTCACCTGACCGTCGCGCTGTCGTCTCCAGCGCGCCCAGGTCCGAGCCACCGGTACGTTCGGTCAGCAGTTGCGCGGTCTCGCCTGCCCAGTCACCGGAGTCGAACTTGGCCAGCACGTGATCGCGCACGTCGGGCGGCGCGTAGGCGCTGACCAGCGACTGCACCATGCCGCCGCCGGTTCCCAGCGCACAGCCCATCCCGATGTCGGCCTGGTTGAGCAGGTAGTTGGACGCGAACATCGGCAGCGACGAGCTGAAGCCCGCGGCGCGTGCCCGCGCACGCAACGTCGCCTGAGAGTCCAGCACCGCGCGCTTGGATGCTGTGAACGAGGCGGGCATGACGACCCGGCTGACGTCATGTCCCCATCGGTCGTACCGTTCGAGCCGCGGCGGGTTGCGGTCGGTTTCCTCGGCCCACCGCGCCACCGGACCACCCATCAGCTCACCGGTGCCGATCAGCTCAGGCTCGACGACCGCCAGCTCGTCGGGCCGCAGGTAGTACGACATGACGAACTGAAGGCTGGGATCGGTGAGATACCAATTAAGGCCCACCGCTCCGCGATAGCTGTCCGTTTGGTAGCGCTGCGCCTTTTCGGGAGTCGAGAAGGGCAGCCGGTCAACGGCCTCTACGTCGTACTCGCTCATTCCGCGACGGTATTACATGCCGCGGCGTTTAAAGCCCTCAGGCAGGCACCACAAATTCGGTGGTGTAATACTCCGCCGGATCTTGGGCATGCGGATTCGGCCGTTCGATCATCACCCACACGCCCGTCGTACCGGGCCGCAAGTTGTCCTTAACGGTCACCGTTCCGGTGCCCGCCGCGTCGGTGACCATGCTGGTGTAGGACGTGCCCGGAGCCCCGGGGCCGCAGTTGGCCGACGACGGCCGCGGTTCTTCGATGATGCCGACGGTGAACTGGGTGCCCGGGTCAGGGGAGTCCGACAGGAACACTTCTGCGACCGCCGTCGACCCGGTGGTGTGGATGCGGACCTGGCCGGTGCCCAAAGCCGGCACCTGCTCCAGCGGTGGATTGCGCACCGTGGTGAAATCGCAATCTCGGAGAGTCGCATCTAAAGCGACAGTTGTGGTGCCGACTGCCCCCGGGTTGGCAGAAGCGGCGCCGATGCCTGCTGCCAACGCCGAAGAAGTGATCAGAGTGATTGTCGCAGCGGATTTCGCCATTGTTGTACACGCGCGCATTTGCCCCACCATGTTTGCCCGTTTGGATAGTTCCCCGACCCTCACGCCACGTATTGACCGTATTCGCGAACCTAAAACCTGGTCCGCGGAAAATTCTTTGAATTCAATTTCGTTAGTTAGCTGAAGAAATTCAGTGCCGGATAAAACCGGCGAGCGCCTTTCCGACCGAAGCGGCGCCAAAAGCGGTGGGGTGCAACGGAATAGCGGGCCCGGTCGCTATGTAGCCCTCGATGTACCGATCGCCGGGCGGGGCGCACATATCGTGCCCCTGCGACAACGGCCTGGTGTCGAAGTAGTCGATCCCCTTCTCCGCCGCGAGTTGACGCTGCCGGTCGTCGAGCTCATTGAGCTTGGACTGCAAGTAGTCGGAGTCCCCCGGCAGCACCGGTTGCCCGGGAAAGCAACCACCGGCCCGCACGAAGACGCCGTAGCCCACCAAAATGATTCGCGCATTCGGTGCTTTGCCCCGGACGCCGTCAATCAGCGCGCTCCACACAGGTACCTGCGCGTTGATCACGTCCGAAATGCGGTCGACCTCGCCGACGACGAATTGATTGGCACACGGCTGCGGATTAGCCGATTTGACGATGCAGTCCTCCACATCGCCCTGCAGGCCGACGTCATTGGCGCCAATAGTGATGGTGATCAGGTTGGTGGACGCGTCGATCGCGTCGATCTGGGGCGCGATCGCTCCGCTCTTGGTCTGCTGCGCTCGATGCGTGATGTCCTCGGTGGTCGCTCCGCTACAGGTGACGTCGACGAACTTGGCGATCGTCAGCTGGCGCGCCAGCACCGACGGATAGTTGTTGGTCGACTTGCGGCAGCCGGGCGGCGGCGCGGGGTCCGGCACCCCGGGCGCGGCGGCGATCGAATCGCCCAGGGCGACATAGTTGAGCCGCTGGGCCGGCTCATGGCTGGCCGTCGGTGCGCCGGCGCAGGCGACCGCCACTGCGCCCACCAGCGCTGCGATACTGAGTCGCGCCGAACCCATGCGTCAAGTTTTTCACCACCGGTCACACCGACGGTTGTCCGTGGACAAGGACTTTGAGCTCATAGCACAGATCACAGGCCAAGCGGTCGAGCACCTTCGGCTCTAAGGTATTTTGCTACTAGATAGCTACCTTAGTAGCATTGAAGTATGAAGCTTAGCGTCAGTCTGTCGGACGACGACGTGGCCGTGTTGGATGCCTACGTCAAGAGAACAGGGCTGACGTCGCGGTCGGCGGGGTTGCAGCGCGCGGTGCAGATGCTGCGCTATCCAACACTTGAGGAGGACTACGCCGACGCGTGGGCGCAGTGGTCCGCCGGCGGGGATGCCGAGACCTGGGACAGCACCACTGGGGATGGCATCGGCGATGCTGCGCGGTGAGATCTGGCAGGTTGACCTGGATCCAGTGCGCGGCAGCGAGGCAAATAAGCAGCGCCCGGCCGTGATCGTCAGCAACGACCGGGCCAACGCTACGGCGACACATTTGGGCTACGGGATAGTCACGGTCGTCCCGGTGACGAGTAACACCGACAAGGTGTATCCGTTTCAGGTGTTGTTGTCGACAGCCAGTGGATTGCCGGTTGAATCGAAAGCACAAGCTGAGCAAGTTAGATCGATCGCGACACAACGCCTCTTGCGGCGCATCGGTCGCGTTTCAAGCGGCGAACTGGCCGAGCTTGACAACGCGCTGAGACTCCATCTAGCGGTATAGCTGGAGCGCCTAACTCGAGAAGGGGTGCCTAGGTGCGCACAACTCCGCCGTTACGACCGGCAGCCGCAGATCGCTACAAAACGACGACCCAGATAGCGATGTAGTGGCAGATCGCCGCGGCCGCGGTGAACGCATGGAAGAACTCGTGATAGCCGAAGGTCTGTGGCCACGGGTTGGGCCAGCAAAGGCCATAAAGGATAGCGCCGATGTTGTACAGCACACCTTCGGCGACGAGTAGCGCGACGACGGCGACACCCGCGCTGTCCAAGAGTGTTCCGGTGAACCAAATCGCTGCCCAGCCGAGCAGTAGGTACAGGGGCACGCCGAGCCACCGAGGCGCCGAGGGCCACAGCATCTTGAGGGCAACACCTGCGGCCGCGCCGGTGCACACCACGGTCAGGACCTGTGTCCCGGTGCGCGGCGGCATCGCCAATAGCGCGATGGGAGTGTAGCTGCCGGCGATGAAGATGAAAATCAGCGAGTGGTCGGCACGCTTCATCCACATTTGGGCGGTGGGGGATCGCCAGTGCACTCGGTGGTAGGTAGCGCTGACGCTGAACATGGCGACGATGGCGGCGGTGTAAATCAGAGTGGCCCAGCCGGCCTTCGGTGATGCGGCAATCCAGGCCACCGACACTAGCGCCGCCCCGGCCACGATGGCGGTGACCGCCGAGCAGAGGTGAATCCAACCGCGTGCACGGGGCTTGCCCAGGAACCTGGTGACGGTGTCGGCCAGGACTTCGGGCAGGTCATCATCAGCGCTCCTGGCTGCGCGACTGCTCGCGACAGGCGGCACCTTTGGGTTGGCTTGTCCGATGATCACGTTGGACCCGATTTGAGGTTCAGCACGTCTCCTGTGTCGATGGCGAGCTGTTGCGGACATGGCAGAGTATCGCGGCAGTGGTTGGGTGTCCGTTATTGGGAGCCGGCATGAGCTTCATGCCTAGTAGGGGAACGGAGTCGTGCAGGACGTAACTAGACGGTGCTGCGCCCGACGAACATGGTGACCTGCTTCCACTTCCCGTTGACCACTTTCGCCGCGTCCGAAGCTACCTTGCACCTTGGGCATTCGCGACTTGGGAGGAGGGCGACGGTGATACTTGGCCACCGCCGAGGGACCTAATCTCTGGGGAAGATGGGGAGGGATCATGGTCCTGCCCACCAATCCCGGGCCGGCTACCACGCTTCACGCGGCAAACTTGCGAACGACCGTTGCAGCCACCCGGCTGTCCCGCTGTTCTGCTTTTGGGCGAAGCCAGAACTGCCGCAGCAGCCGCCGATACGCGGCGAACGTCAGCGTGATCACTCTGACTAGTCGTACTTACTATGCTGGCAGCGTCCGATGAAAGTGAACCCACAATGAGATCAGTCTCCAGTACTGAAACCTGTACCTCGCCGACTCTGGCCACGGCCGGCTGGTGAAGCTGGCGGCTGGCGCCACGTCCCAGACTGTGTTGCCGTTCACCGGCCTCAACTACCCCCGTGGGGTGACGGTTGGTGACGCCGCCAACCTGTACGTCAGCGACACCGGTAACAACCGGGTGCTGAAGTTGGCGGCCGGAGCCACGATCCGTGCTGCCGTTCACCGGCCTTGACCGCCCCGCAGGGGGGCGGTGGAACGTCACCGATTACGGCAACAACCGGGTGTTGAAGCCGCCCGCGGGCTGGCCCGCAGTTGGCACCATCGACAGCTACGGCTTGATCCGGATCGGGCCCGGCGACCACAACCCGCTGCGGGTCGCGGTGCCCAGGTCGAGTTGCGCTGGACTGGCGTCGGCGATCGTGTCGAACTTACGCAGTGAGCCCCAATCTCGGCCCCAGTCGCGGGACAGGTACGTCGACATGACGTGCGCCCGCAGCAGCAGGTCGGTGATGCCCAACAGGCCGCCGTTGACGCCGTCCTGCCAGGTGTCGGTGTCCTGCTTCTTGGCGTTGTAGTCCGGCGTGATGCGGAACTTCGGGATCTCGGTGACGCCGTTGGCGTGCAGCATCGGATGCTGGCACGGGAACGCGAGCCCAACCGCCCAGTCCAACAGCACCGGCTGCGTCGAGCCCACGTACTCCTGCAGCGAACGCAGCTCCGGCACCCGCGGCGGGGTCACCGCGATCCAGTCGTCCGGCGTCAGGGACAGGTCTTCGGCCACCAGTCGGACCGCAACCGCGTCCGCGGGCATCTTGTCTCGGGCGAACCGTAGATTGCGCCACGCCCTCGGCTGTTCCCCGTTCAGGTCGTAGGGCACCAACCGCCCGGCCGGTATTACGTCACCGCCGGGGCCGGGCCGGCCGTATTCCAGCACCACGGTCTGCCCGTCGGTGTGCCCGTGCAGCACGCTGTTGCCGGCGATCTTGCCCGCGGCGGTCACCACCAGCAGGGGATGCGCGTCATCCGGTTTGGGCAACTGGTACCACGCCGAGGTGAGTCGGCTCTGCTGCTGGGCGCCGGTGGTGTAGCTGCCGGCCAGCGGAACCTTGTCTGGGTCAAGGCCGTAGGGCAACGGCACCAACGATCCGTTGATACCCGGCGCCTTCAGCTTGGTCGGTGCGCGCCAGTCGTACGCGTACCAGTCGTAGTCGGTGCCGGGTTGCGGCACCGACGTCTCCTGGACCGCCTCGGCCACGGTGTGGTCCGGTACGCCGTTGGGGTTGAACCCGACCGGGTTGACGCCGCCGAGCGCACCCAACGGGCCGTCACCGCCGGGTAGCGGCGTCATGAAACCGACGTTGCTGTCCGGCTCGACGAGCACGTCGTCGGCCAGCGCGCAGCCGCCGGCGAATTCGCGCAAGTTGGCCCAGCCATTGGAGTAGGTGGGGTACTGACGCACGATTCCGGCGACCATCGATGCGACGAACACCAGCGTCATGAACCCGGCCGCCACCGGCACCGGCGCCGCCGTCACCACCCGTGCCAGCCGGCCCTCGCCGTGATCCCGTGAGGCGAAGTGCAACCAGGTCGCCCACAGTGCCGCGATGGTGAACAAGACGAAAAAGATTGTGCTGATCGTGATTCCGGCGAGCTTGGGCATGGCGCTGTTGAACGGGACGCCGTAACTGGAGACATACCACCAGCCGTTGGTGGTGGCGAAACAGAGCGCCAACACGAACAACACCGCGGCCACGAACGCCATGCGGTTGCGTGACCAGCGCAGCACCTCATGCGACACCAGCACCGTGGTCAACGCGGCCATCGCCGCGCCCACCGCGGCGAACAGCCCGAAGTGGTGCACCCACTTCGTCGGCGTGAACATCAGGAAGAACATGGTCCCGAAGATGACACCCATCAGCCGCCACGCCGGCCCCCGGGCCACACCGGGGATTCGCTTGCGCCGCAACATGATGAACAGGGCGGTGAACAGGCACAGCGCGGTGATCAGGAACCCGAACCGGCGCGACTCGGAACCGTCGACAGTCGGCAGGATGAGGTAGTAGTAGCGCAGGTTCTCGGTGTACCACGCCTGGCTGGGCCCGATCGCGGTGCGAATCCTGGTGGCTTCCAACACCGTTGACAGGGTCTGGTCGGCGAACACCACGGTGAGGATGACGAAACCGGCGGCCAGCATCGGGGCCACCAGCGGCCAGGTGCCCACCACGCGATGTCGGCGGACCAGAATTCGCAGGATCGGACGGCCACCGGCAACCAACGCGGCCACCGCGATCAGCCCGGTGGGTTGCACGCCCAGGGTGAATGCGGCGGTCACCACCGCCAGGGCCGCCGGCGTCAGCCGCGAGGCGCACATCGAGCGCTCGATCAGTACGTAGGTGATCAGTGAGCCCGCCGCGATGATCGGCTCGGGACGCAGCCCGTTGTTGAACGGCATCCACGCGGTGAGCAGGACCAGGCCGGCCGCCCAGTTAGCCGCCATGCTGGAGGTCACCGCCGGCCCGAGCCGGGGCAGCACCTCACGCGACAGCAGCAGCCAGCAGACCAGCCCGGCGACCAGGTCGGGCAGTCGCATCCACAGGCTGCCGTCGCTGACGTGGGTCATCAGTGCCAGCAGGTTGTAGTACCAGCCGAACGGGTCCTCCGGGCTGCCGAACCAGCGGAAGTAGTTGGACATGTAGCCGGCATGGTCGGCGACCCGGGCCATGCCCAGGATGTAGCCGTCGTCGGAGGAATTCGCGCCGATCAGATGCCACAGCAGGAAGCCGAATATCACCGTGGCGTCGACCAGCGTGAACTTTCGCCAGCGGGTCGGAATCAACCGGTGCATGCGGCGCCCGTCCAACTGGTCCAGGCGCCACAGTGCGATCAGCGCGACGATCGTCGACACGATCGCCAGCACCATCGCGGCCAGCTTCAGCGTCGTCGGCGTGGTGGAGAAGCGGGTGTCGATGGTCGCCGAGAACTGCAGTCCAGGCGGCGCGGGGCCGGTCAGATCCGTGAACACACCGACGATCTGGGGGCGCAGGTTGGGATCGGCGAACCCGCCGCGCACGGGCTTCCCCGCCTGATCGGTCAGTCCGACGAAGGTGGCGAAGGTGCCCGCCAGCGTGGAGGTGATCTCGATCTGCTGGCATTGCGGGGACTCCGCCTGCTCCCGGGGCACGCTGGCGATCACCACGTTGCGATCGGTGACGTCGACGCGCTTGCTGCTGGCCACGACGAACAGCGCGTTGAGCGCGGCGTCCTTGCCCTTCTTGGGCGCCGTGCTCAGCACCACCCCGCCGTCGGGTGGCAGCGCGCGCACCACCGAGCACGGCACGGTTGCCTTCACGTCGACCGGCGTCAGCGAAATCAGCGGCGCGGTAACGCTGTTCAATTGACCGTTTTGCGGCCAGTTCAGCGCCGCGGTGGTCTGCACGACGGGCAGCAGCGGCGTCGCGACCGACAGGACGAAACCGAGCAGCCCGGCGACGATGGCCACCCAACGCGTCACCTGCACGTCTTGACCGGGGGCGGCTGCCTTGTCTTCGCGGTTCGCGACGGTCGTCACGCTCATGGGAGGGCCCGAATCGGTCCTTGCCGGCTCCAGCCGGGCACTGTCATCACACCCTGTTGGATGGTGGCGTTCGGCGCTTGATCGGCCGGCACCAGCCGGAAGTACTGCTCGACGGATCCCCAGTCGCGATACCAGTCGCCACGCAGGTACGTCGAGATCGTCGAGGTGCGCAGCAGCGCCTGGGTGAACAGGAACGGACCGCCGGTGTCGGCGGCCTGCCATCCGTTCGACGACGCGGCCGTCTGTTTGTGATCGGGCAGGATGCGGTACTGCGGAAGTTCGGCAACGCCGAGGTGTTCGGAGAACGGCCGCTGGCACGGGAAGTTTGCCGCGGTCGCGATGTCCATCAGCACCGGTGTGCGCGATCCGATCAATTGCTGCAGGGTCTGTAGCACCGGGACCCGCGGCGGCGTGAACGCGAACCACTGCTCGGAACTCAGATTCGGGTCGTAGGCGACGATGCGTGCCACGTTAGCCTCCGGCGGCGCCCAGGCCAGCGGGAACCGCAGGTTGCGCCACGCCGGCCACGGTCCGATGTCAATCGGCTGCACCTCCCCGAGCGGTTGGGTGGTGCCGTCGGGCCGAGTGACGCCCCACTGCAGTTTCAGCGATTGCCCATAGGTGAAGGTGCCGTCCTCGTTGTACGACCAGATGGCACCGGTGGCGGAGACGACCACCAGCGGCCGGTCCGGGGCGCGAGGCGGCATCTGGTACCAGGCCGAGGTTGCGGTGGCGGCCAGCGAGTTCTCGCCGTAACTGCCCATCACCGGGGTGTTGGCAGGGTTGAGGCCGAACGGTAGTGCCGCGTGCGACCCGTTCACCCCGACCGGGCCTGTCCCGCCGGCCGTGCCTGCCGAGTCACTCATGGTGGCGTTGGGCTTGTTGGGAGACGCATCGGAATTCACCACCCCCGGTTTGGTGACCACCGGGTTGGATCTCAGGTCAGGGCCTACCCCGTCGGGTTTGAAGCCGACGGGGTTGATTCCGCCGAGCGGGCCCGCCGGGCCGAACTCCTGCCCGCCGACCGGCTGCAGCAGACCCGCATTGGGGTCCGGCTCGGTCAGCACGTCGTCGCCCAACGCGCAACTGGTCCCGGCGGAAAGCACGGTGGCCACGTTGGCCTTGCCGGTGGTGTAGAGCGGGTAGCGGAACACCGCAGCCTTGGCCAGCGAACCGACTTCGCCCAGCACCATGATGACCGCGACCACCAGCAGCGGCGTGGACGCCAGGACGCGGTTGCGCCGGTTGTCCTTGACCTCGGTGTGGCCGGCGTAATCCATCCGGAAGTGGTACCAGGCGGCCAGCAGCCCGGTGACGATCGACAACGTCAGGAACATCGACGTCACCGGATGGCTGGCGACGACGGGCGGGATATCGAACCAGGGCACCCCATAGCTGTTCACGTAGAACCAGCCGTTGACCCCCGAGGTGGCCCACGCCAGCACGAACAACAGCGCGGTGATGTATACCGTCAGGTTGCGGCGGCTGTGCAGGCCTATCCGGGCGAAGGCGAACGCCATGACCGCGCCCAGGGCGCCGGCCAACCCCGCGAACACACCGAACTGGATCGCCCACTTGGTGGGGGTGAACGTCAACAACAGCAGCCCGATCGCGGTGGTTCCGATCAGCCGCCAGGTCGGCCCGCTGGCCAAGCCCTGCACCCGGCCGCGCCGCAACAGCGCCATCAGCACCCCGAACAGGCACAGCAGCAGGACCAGCACGGCGAAGCGCCGCGTCATGGACCCGTCGGCGTTGCTCTCGACCGTGAGGAAGTAGTAGCGCAGGAAGTCCTGGTACCAGGCGATCGTCGGCCCGACCTTGTACTTGATGCGCGCCGACTCGATCACCGTGGCCAGCGTCTGCGACCTGAACACCACGACGAAGATCAACAACAACGACGCGGTCAGCACCGCCAGCGGTGCGAGCAACCCGTCGGTGGCGCGGCGCCGCCGGATTGTCGCGGCGATCGCCCGCGCCCCGGTCAGCAGTGCGGCCAGCGCGATCAGCCCTTGCGGTGCCAGCGCCGCGGTCAGCGTCGCGACGATGATCGCCACCGCAGCCGACGCCAGTCGTCCCAGCGCGATCGAGCGTTCCACCAGGATCCAGGTGACCACCACGCCCAGGGCGATCAGCGGCTCGGGCCGCAGCCCGTTGTTGAACGGCAGCCAGGCGGCGACGAACACCGCACCCGCGGTCCACACCGCTACCCGGTTGGACGCCATCCCGCCCTTGCCCGGTCCCAGCCGGCGCAGCACGCAACGGCTGATGACGAGCCAGCAGGCGATACCGGCCAGCGTGGCGGGCAGGCGCATCCATACGCCGGTGGTGCTCACCGACGCCATGTGGGCCAGCACGGAGTCGTACCAGTCGAACGGTGCCTCGGTGGCGCCGAAGTAGCGGTAGTAGTTGGGCACGTAGCCGGCGTCGGGCGCGACGCGAGCGATCGTCAGGTTGTAGCCGTCGTCTGACGAGGTGGCGCCGATGATGTGCCAGAGCAGCAGCGTCCCGATCACTCCCACGTCGGCGATCCAGGTGCTGAGGCCGGCACGCCACCAGTGACCGCGTGGCGCGCGCGGGCGGTACCGGGACAGCCAGGCGATCGGCGAGCGCCAGTTGATCAGCGTGGTGCCTCGGCTATGGCGGTCTAGCGTGGCCAGCGCCAGGATGGCGACCAGGACCGCCAGCGTGCCCAGGATGATCGCGATCTTCTTCGTCAGCGTGGGCGTCAGAATGAACCTGGTGTCGACGTCGATACGGGCCGACAAGCCCTGCGGTGCGACCTTCAGGTCGGTGAAGATGCCGCCGACCTGCGGCTTCTTCTCGGGAGCCAGGATCCCTCTGGCCCCGGGTGCGGGGATACCGACGAAATCGGCGCCCGCGGCGCCCGCGTCGGCCCAGATATGTAGCACGCTGCAGCCGCCGCCGGCGACCGCCGAACGCGGTGCCACCGCGGCTACCGAGTCGCGGAACGCGACGACGACGTCGTCTTTGGTGGCGCGGACGAACAGCCCGTGCTTGCCGGCGTCCATGCCGCCGGCCGGGAGCGTGGACAAGACCAGGCCGCCGTCGGCGGGCAAGGTAGCCATTGCCGCGCAGGGGATGGAGACGTCCAGCGCACGCGGCGCCCCGGAAACCAATGGAGCGGTGATCTGGGTGATGTGGCCGTCCGCGGTGGTGCCCTGCGGCCACCGAATTGTCGACGTGGTCTGCCTTACCGGCAGCAACGGAACCATGGCGCACAACAGCAGACCCACGATGCCGGCGACGACGGCGATCAACCGCGGGATCCGCTGCGATCGCTCGGGGGGCACGAGGGTCGATGGTAAGCGACGCTGCTTGGTCCGGTGAGGATGCAGGGCCGCGCAGCGGGCCCACAGGTGGGCTGTTTCTATTTCGAATCGGTAACGCCCCGGGTGCCGTTATTTATCAACAGTCGAATGAAGGTGGATACTCGAAACCGCAAAAGATGAAGTCAAAGGCGCCGAACGCACGAGCGGCCGACCGCGACCTTAGGCCTCCAACCAGGTTGGATGCAACTGAATTCCGTAGCAATTCTTGGTTTAGCACCGACACCGTAAGGGAAAGCCTCAATCGCTGTGCATATAGCGAAACCCTGGGGAGAGGAGCGCTGTGAACGCACCTACCAAGAAACGGCTCGACCCTGACGTCATAAAACCTTACGACCGACCGAATTCCAGGATGGTGACCAGCGACATCGCCGTTGAGCGAATGGTAAGCCTGCTTAGCGAGGTTGTCGCAAAGGGCGCGTTACCCGCGCTGTAATCAGCACGCATTCGCAGCCATTGAGCTCGAACCGGAGCCAGGCCGTAGAAGAGCACTGAATACGACACCCCGACGCGGGGACACGGACTGGTCAAAACAATCGAATGTCATGGCCTGACACCCAGCGAAGCGCTACCGTTTAACCGTCCCCTCAACCACCTCAACGACTATTGCAGCGACTCCCCTTGACTCCCTTCATGTACGCGTTGCAAGCGTGTGAGAGCTCCCGCCGGGTTTCCGGCTGCCCGCGGTCCGGCTGGACGGGCCGTCGCGGCGTAGATCAGGCGATTACGGCCACTATGCCGTCACAATGGGGATCTAAGGCTGAGGACCCGTGGTCGGGACTCTGAGGCCTCCGATCACCGTGGAGGTTGGCGGCGCAATGAAGAACTCGGGACTCGGGTTCGGCGTTCTTGGGCCGTTGCTCATGACCGCGCACGGCGTCCGGCTGTCGTTGGGCGCGCCTAAACAGCGGGCCGTGCTGGCCATGCTGGTGATCAACCGCAACCGTCCGGTGTCAGTCGACGCGTTGATCGACGGGGTCTGGGACGAGGACCCGGTACCGGCGGCACGGACCAGCATCCAGTCTCACGTGTCCAACCTGCGCCGACTGTTGCGCACCGCCGGGGTCGATCCGCTCCAGGTGCTGGCCAGCGCACCGCCCGGGTATCAACTGAGCATCGCCGACACCGACTGCGACGTCGGGCGGTTCAGGATCGAAAAGAACGCCGGTGTCGCGGCCGCCGCCACGGGCGAATTCGAGGACGCCAGCAGGCACTTTTCGGTCGCGCTGGGCGAATGGCGCGGGCCGGTTCTCGACGACCTACGCGGCTTTGCCTTTGTCGACGCCTTCGCCGCCGCGCTGTTGGAGGAAAAGGTGGCGGCGCACACTGCGCGCGCCGAGGCCGAGATCGCGTGCGGCCGCGCCGGCGCGGTGATCGGTGAGCTCGAGGCGCTCACCGCCGAGCATCCCTACCGTGAACCGCTGTGGGCGCAGCTGATCACCGCCTACTACGTGACCGAGCGCCAGTCAGACGCCTTGGGCGCCTACCGCCGACTGAAGACGGCGCTGGCCGACGGGCTCGGGATCGACCCCGGCCCCACGGTGAGCGCGTTGCACGAGCGCATCCTGCGCCAGCAGCCGTTGGTCCCCAAGAAGAAATCCACTCTGACCACCCACAAGCTGAGCGCCCATCAGGAGACGACCGCCCCGATGAGCGCCCTGTCCGTCGACGCCTGGCTGCGCGACAAGGTCGGCCGGCGGTACCGGCTGACCGGCGCGACCACCCGGATCGGGCGTCTCGACGACAACGACATCGTCCTCGCCGACGACGAAGACGTCAGCCGGCACCACGCCGTAATCATCGACACCGGAGCGGGTTTCGTGATTTACGACTCGCGGTCGACCAATGGTGTCGAGGTACAGAATCAGCGCATCCGGGGCAGCGCCAACCTGGCTGACGGCCACCGCATCCGCATTGGGAACCACGAGTTCTTCATCGAGATGCGCGGCGGCTGAGCTGATCGACTACTCGTTCGGCTGACCACCCAGCCGGGCGGCCAGCGTCGCCTGGCCCGGGCCGGTGAGATCTGCCAGCGCCGCGGGGCGCCCGGACATCGCCATCAGCAGCGCTTCGCCGGAACCCGACACTTCGGGTCCGTGGCCGTGCTCCCAGTCGACGTCGTTGGCGCGCAAATGCAATCCCCTGATCCGGCGTCCCGCCCCGAGTCGGGGGTTGCCCGGCACCAACCCGAGGACACGGTCGAGCCGATCGGTGGGGATGGTGCGGGGCCGGCTGAGCGCGCGCCGGATGTCCTGGTGGTGGATGGTGCCGTCGACCAGCGCGATCATTCCGCCGAAACCCGCGGTGAGCCCCTGCGGGGTGAGGTGGTCGCGGAGAAATTCGAGCAATTGCTGCGGGGTCAGCGGCGCGAACTCGTCGACGCCAACCTCGTTGGCACGCACAATCCAGCCCTTTACGAAGCGCGTGAGCAGTCCGAGCGTGCCCAGTTCCTCGTAGCTGATCACGTGCGCGACAACGTCTTTGACGCTCCATTTGGTACAGAGGCTGGGCGCGTCCCACTGCTCAGGCGTCAGGGTGGCCAGGAACTCGGCGAGGTCGGTCCGCTCGGCTCGGGCCATCTCCATCAGGCTGGCCGTCATGGCCGTGCCGCCAGGTTGAGGAGGTTGTGCTGGCGCGGTTTGAAGCCGCCGAATCGCTCGACGAAAACGGCGAACGCGCGCTCGATCGGGGCGTTGACGACGACGTGGCGACGGACATTAGGAGTTTGCGGCTGTGTCATATGGCTTCCCCCTCGCTTGAGGCTTCGAAGCTTTGCGCGTGGACAACCAGGGCTTGCGTCCAAAACCGGTCGAGGTCGGCGCGCAACGCCTCCAGGCCGCGTGGGTCGAGTTGGTAGACCCGCCGGGTTCCGGCGGCGCGGTCACGCACCAATCCGGCGAACTTGAGCACCTTGAGGTGTTGCGAAACAGCCGGCCTGCTGACGGGTAGATCGCGGGCAAGTTCACCGACTGCCAACGGGCCGTGCACAAGTCGTTCCACAATGGCCCGTCGCGTCCCGTCGGCCAGCGCCACCCAGGCGGCCCCGACTTGGTAAGTGGCCACGAACCGTAAGTATAGACTTACCAATTGGAGGCGCAAGCACTCCGCAAGAACCTCGGGCAGGGCTCGCAGCAAACCGATCTAGCACGCAAGACAATCTATGAGCTGGATAGTCGTAGACCATGAAGTTAGTTAGCGAACGCAAGAATTTCGCAAGAATTTCGCAAGAATATCGCCAAGATTCTTTAAGTGAGGTTCGCGAACCTGATCTTGTCGGCCAGTAGGACCGGCCCCAGGGGGAGGGGCTCACTTACAGCAGGTTGAGTCACCTGGGGAAATCGGCAGAGATGAGGAACAACCATGAACGCCAAAATCACGGAATCAGAATCCCCAGAGCAGAAGAAGAAAGTGTCCAAGCTGCGCATGTTCGCCGGTGTCGTGTTGGGAGCGGTCGGCCTGTCACTCATGGCGTCGCTAGTGCCCGTCACCGCGTCGGCAGATCCGTGGGATCCCGCTAGCGGTCCCCTGCACCCGCTGCGGCACTACGCCGGCGACGTCCTGCACCCGGGTTGGGCCCTGCGGCACCCCGTCCGCGCCGCCATTCCATGAGTCGTCCCAGCGCTGCCTTCTGCCCCGTCCCCGTTTCGGGCCGGGGCAGAAGTGTGTTAAGAGTCAAATGTTTGCCGCCCAACCGATTTCGCGCGCCCGGTGGCGTCGAGACTGAACTGGTGGCGCCGAGACTGAGTACAGGTCGCGGTTGAGGCCAAAACCGCGCCCTCACTTCAGTCTCGGTGAGCGGGCCACGCGGGCCACCCGACGAGAGCCAACTCCCACCTAGTGCCGCAGCGGGGCCGGGTTCCACAGCCCGCTGCGCGTGACCGTCCCCAGCTCGAGGCGGGCGGGCTGGGCGTTGGAGTAATACGGCGTCAGGCGTTGCAGCGAGCCCCAGTCCCGCGACCAGTCGTCCTTCAGATAGGTGGCGATGGTGGTCGCCTTGACCAGCAACTCGGTGATGCCCAGCGGGCCGCCGCCGTTGTTGTCCATCACCGGCGAGTTGGCCTCCGCGCCGAATCGGTCCGGCAGGATGCGCCACTTGGGCGTCTCGTCGACGCCGTTTTGATGGCCGAACGGTCGCTGACAGGGGAACGCCAGGCCCACCAGCCAGTCCAGGAACACCGGGTCCTGGGAGCCCACCACGTCCTGCAGCGTGCGCAACTGCGGGATGCGCGGCGGCGTCACCGCGATCCAGTGCTGGGGCGCCAGGTCCTCGTCGTTGGCGATGAGGCGGACCTGGGTCGCGGTGCTGGGTATCTGGGCCAGCGGCAACCGCAGGTTGCGCCAGGCCGGTGACGCCCCGATGTCGGCGAACTTGAATGACCCGCCGGGGTGTCCGCTGGCCGCGCCGTCGTCGGTGGCCCACTGTAGCTGCACCTCGCGCGGGTCGAACCGGCCGGCCGCGCTGACCACCAGCAGCGGCCCCGCCTTGTCCCGTGGCGGCAGTCGGTACCAGCCCGAACGCAGCAGGGCGGTCACCTGGGTGCCGGATCGCCAGCTGCCCAGCACAGGTGTGTGGGCCGGCTCCAGGTTGTACGGCAGCTGGGCCCGGGAGCCGTTGATTCCCGGCGCCGAGTTCATGCCGCCCTCGGTGCCGGCTTCGCCGCCGGTGGTCTTCGAGTCGTCGTTGATGAAACTGCGGTCACCGGGACGTTCCATCACCGGGTCGGCGGAGACATCGGCCGGAATACCGTTGGGCGTGAAGGCCTCGGACAGGCCGGCGCCCAGGGCATCGGCAACCGGGGCCGACACTGGTGCCAGCATGCCGGCGTTGGGATCCTGCTCCACCAGCACGTCCTCGGCCAGACCGCAGGTCTTGCCGGTCAGCGCCTGCAGGTTGGACCGGCCCACCGACCACGCCGGGTACAGGGTCACCATCGCGACGGTCAGCGACGCCACCTCGAAGATCACCAGCACCCAGGCCGCAATTGCCAACGGGGACCGGATGATTCCGGCCACCCGTGCCCCGCGCCGGGTTCTGGGCTGCGCGTCACCGGTGGCGACGAAGTGGAACCACGCGGCCAGCAGCAGCACCAGCACGGTCAGCCCCAACAGCGCGGTGGCAAAGGCGTACTTCCATGCCGGGAACGAATTCGACCACGGCACACCGAAATTGGACACGTACCACCAGCCGTTCACACTGGCGAACGACAACGCGACCAGGAACAACACCGCGGCCGCGAATACCGTGCGGTCGCGTCGGGAACGCGTCGACTGAGCCATCACCGCCACCGCGGCCAGCGCACCCAGTGATCCGGCCAGCCCGGCGAACACCCCGAAGTGGTGGGTCCACTTGGTGGGAGTGAACATCATCGCCAGGAACGAAATGATCGTGATACCGACGATGCGGCGGCTCGGTCCGGCGGCGGTGCCCGGAATTCGCCCCTTGCGCAACGACATTACCACCGTGATGGCCAGCGCGAGAACCAGTGCCAGGATCGCGAAACGGCGGGCGACGGACCCGTCGGGGCTGGGCGACAACAGCCGCTCGTAGCGGAGGTGTTCGTCGAACCAGCTCAGGCTGGGCCCGACGGCGCGTTTGAGCATGGTGGCCTGCGTCTCGCCGGCCAGGGTCTGGTCGCGGAAGATCAGGATCGCGGTGACGGTGACCGAAGCCAGGATGGGCGCCAGCAGTGGTAGCACGCCGAACTGTTTGGACCTGCGGTGCAGGATGGTCCGCAGCGGCCCGATCGCCACCAGCAGCGCGCCGATCGAGGCAATGCCGGTGGGTCCGGAGAACAGCGTCAGTGCGCCGATGATGCAGGCGGCCGCCACCGGAAGCAGCCGGCTGGTGGCCACCGCACGCTCCACCGAGCACCAGGTCAACAGGATGCCCAGGGCGATGATCGGCTCGGGCCGCAGGCCGTTGTCCAGTGGCAACCAGACCGCCAGGAACATGCCGGCGGCGGTCCACGCCGCGGCCTGGCTGCGCTTCACCGCGGAACCCAGCCGGGGCATGACTTCGCGGCTGATCACCCACCAGCAGGTCAACGCCATCGCCAGGGTCGGCAGCCGCATCCAGATGCTGGCGGTGGTGACGTGCGCCCACAACGCGAGCAGGTCGTAATACCAGCCGAACGGCGCCTCGGGCGTACCGAGCCAGCGATAGTAGTTCGCCATATACCCGGCGTGCTCGGACACCCGGGCCATGGTCAGGATGTAGCCGTCGTCGGAGGTGTTGGCGCCGACGAAATGCCACCACACCAGTACGGCGATCACCAGCGCGTCCAGACCGCCGATCGACCACCAGCGAGCGGGCAGGAAGCGGCGGTGCCTGGTGCCGTCGGCGGTGTCGAGCATGTGCAGCGCGATGAGGGCGACGGCGGTCAGCACGACGCCGAGGATCATCGCGGCCATCTTCAGCGTGGTGGGGCTGCTGCTGTAGCGGGTGTCGACGGTCGCCGAGAAGCTCAGGCCCGGCGGCGCCGGCCCGGACAGGTCGGTGAACACGCCGACGATCTGCGGCCGGAAGTCGTAGCCGCTGCGCTCGCCACGCAGCGGCTCGCCGGGATGCTCGGCGTTGGGTCCCTGCTTCAGGCCGACGAATTCGGCGGTGACCCGGTCCGCGTGGGCGGTGAAGGTCAGGCGCTGACAGGCGCTGCCTAGCACCTCGCTCAACGGAGCGGAGACCACCGGAACGTTGCGGACCACGAGCACCAGCTCGTCGTTGGAGCGCTGGATGAGCAGCCCGCGGTCGACGGCCTTCGGGGCCTGCTTGGGAACGGTCGACAACAGCACCGTCTTGCCCGGGTCCTGCGGTCCGGCCAGTCCGCGGGCAGCCTCGCAGGGCACGGTGACTTTGAGTTCGGTGGCGACATACCCGACCAGCGGTGCCTCGACGCTGTCGAACACTGCGTTCTGCGGCCAGTTCAGTTGGGCAGTGGTTTGGTTGACCGGCAGTACCGGGGTGAGGATCGCCAGCACGGCCGCGAGCAGACCGGCGATGACGGCAACGCGCCGAGCGAACCGCTGATTTACGCCCGCGCCGCTCACGGAGGTAGATGGTAGTTCTTCGACCGCGTCAGGTGAGGTTTCGGTGGCCATCAGCTGCTCGTCACGGCTTGCGGACGGCCAGCACGAACGGGCCGATGGTTTGGACGGCGAAACGCGGGTCGGCGAACAGCGCGGCCGGCAGGTCGACGATGTACCGACGGACGTTTGGCTGGTTGGGGTAGACGTCCTCGGCCAGCCGCAACGTATAGGTGTTGCCCGCACCGCGGCGCATCAGGAATACCGTCGGCGGCGGCCAGGGCAGCGTGTCCAGTGCGTGGATGAACTCGTCGGCGGTGTCGAGCTTGGCCCAGTGTTTGATCTGCGCGGCCCGCTGGTCGAACTGCGCCAGCGGGTTGGCGTAGTGCGACGTCAATCCCTGAAAACCCCAGTACGGGTAGTAGGACAGGAAGCTGTAATCGGCGGTCAGTACCACCGTCTGGTCGCGCGGTTTGCCGGTGATGGTCCGGATTCTTTCGTCGACGGTGGAGTAGTACTTCTCCGAACTCGGCGGCCGCCGGTCGCCGCGCTGGCCGTAGCCGTCGGTGTCGGTGTAGGCGATGGTCAGGTCGGGGCGCAGCACGTCGGGGATGTCCTGGCTGAACGCGATCGCGCCGGCCAGCCCAATGGCCGCGGCCACCGGAAGCACCGCGCGGCCGCGGGAAGCGAGCGCCTGCACCAACTCGACGAAGCCGAACACCCCGGCGGCGACCAGCAGCACCGACAGCGACGGCTGCAGGCGGAACGACAGCAGCGTGGTGCGGGCCAGCGTGGTCAGCATCGACAGCAGCGACCACAGGTAGACCGACAGCACCCCGATCGCCAGGGCGCCGGCGCGCACCGACGAGCTTGCTCGCACCACCAGCCACAGGGCGCCCAGCATGCAGATGGCGCCCAACAGGGAGAACTGCAGCATCGGGAAGGTCAGCTCGGCGCCGTCGGCGGGCAGGTAGTGCTGCGCGCTGCCGGTGTCGCTGATCGGGTCGCGGGACGCCCGCAACAAGAACGGCAGCCAGGTGATAGCCGCGATCGGCACCGCGATGACGACGATGACGGCCAGCCTGCGCAGTGGGTCCAGCGCGGCCTGCAAACGGGCCCCGGGTCCGGCCTGCCGCCAGCGCCAACCGGCCAGCAGCAGCGCCATCAGCGTGACCGTGAACCCGCTGTAACCCAGCAGCAGCGTGTACCAGGTGGCCGCGAAGCCGAGGAAGATGCCGGCGCCGATGATCGCGGCCCAGCCCCCGCCCCGCTTCTTCCCGCCGAGCGTGCGGCCAGCTTGACGTTCGGCGTCTAGTGTGCGGCCAGCTTCACGCTCGGCGAGAAGGGGGCCCCCGCCCCGCTCGCCGGCACGCAGACCCGACCACGTCAGGACGAATACCGCCGGCAGCAACACCGTGATCATCGCGGAGTACGGCTCCGGCGAGCCGTAGGCCAGTGTCACCGCGGCGGTCGCGGCGGTGACGATCAGCGCGTATTCGAACCGGATCATCCGCCACCACAGCACCAGCGCGACCGCGACCGCGATGGCGATCGAGGTGATCGCCCACGGCTTGAACATCTCCCAGGCCGGTGTTCCGGTGAGCGCCGCGACGCGCCCGCCGATCCAGAACCAGCCCGGCGGGTAGAACGGCGGCAGGCCTCGGTAGGTCATGTCCTGCAGCGCGTGGCTGTCGGTGAGCCGGGTCAAATATTCGGTGCGGAACTGCTGGTCGACGGAAATACCGAACAGGTACAGCTTGGTGGCGCCCAACGGCATGCCCAGGGTCACGACGGTGAACGCGGACACGAACACCAGTCCGCTCAGCTGAGCCAGCCGCCGGAAGCGGCCCGAGCGGTATGCCCATCCGGTGGCGATCAGGCCGGCCAGGCAACCGACCTGGCCGACGGTGGTCAGCGCATGCAGCTGGTTCGACGACGGGAAGGCCGGCCACTGGACGCGGGAGATGGCGGTCAGCGATACCACCGAAACAGCCACGGCAACCACCGTCGCCAGCACCATCTGGCCGAGAACGGCCAGCGCGTTGCGCATGGTCAGATTGGCAACTTGCGGAAGATGTTCCGCGGGATGTGTCGCAACACCATCATCACGTAACGGAATGCTGCTGGCGCCCAAACGAGTTCCTTACCTTTTGCCGACGCCGTCACCGCGAGGTTCGCGACGTACTCCTTGTCGACGGTCAGCGGGGCTTCCTTGATATGCGCGCTCATTCGGGTACGCACCTGGCCCGGCCGGATCACCAGGACGTGAACACCGTACTGGCGCAGAGCCTCCGACAATCCCAGATAGAAGCCGTCCAAACCCGCTTTGGTGGAGCCGTAGACGAAGTTGGACCGCCGCACCCGCTCACCGGCCACCGTGCTCATCGCGATGATCTGGCCGAAGCCCTGGGCGCGCATCTTCTCGCCCAGTAGCACGCCGACGGAAACGGCTGCGGTGTAGTTGATTTCGGCGATCTGCACGGCCTTGCGCTGATTCTGCCAGAGTTCTTCGGCATCACCGAGCAGACCGAACGCCACGATGGCCACGTCGACATCGCCGTTGGCGAAACACTGGTCGATCATCTTGGGGTGACTGTCGGGGTCGGTGGCCTCGAAGTCGATCAACTCGACCGACCGCGCGCCGGCCGCCTTCATCTGTGCGACGGCGTCGTCACGGCCGGGGTCGTCGGGCATGGCGGCCAACAGGATCCGCGCGGGGGCGTTCTGCAGGTACCGCTCGCAGATCGCCAGGCCGATCTCGGAGGTGCCGCCCAGCAGCAGCACGGTTTGCGGATTTCCTACGGCATCGAGGACCATCTACAGCAGCTCCAAACGTCGGGCCATGTCGGAAGCGAACACCCGCAAAGGATCGACCTTGCGGCGCACCGCGATCCACTCGTCGATCCGCGGATACATGGCGTGAAAGGTTTCGGCGGTGGTGCGCGAGTCCTTGGCGGTATACAGTCGGCCGCCGAATTCCAGTACCCGGCGGTCGAGTTCGGTGACGAACTCGTTGAGCCCGGTCTTGATCGGGAAGTCGACGCAGATGTTCCAGCCCGGGATCGGGAAGCTCAGCGGCGCCTGGTTGCCGGGGCCGAACAACTTGAACACGTTGAGAAATGAGTAGTGGCCGCTGGCCTGGATGTCGCCGATGATCCTCTTGAACTCATCCACCGCCTCGGTGGGGATGACGAACTGGTACTGCAGGAAGCCCGCCGGCCCGTAGGCGCGGTTCCATTCGCCGAACATGTCCAGTGGGTGGTAGAACTGCGTCAGGTTCTGGATCTTGCCGCGATAGGTGCCCGACTTGCGGTACCACAACTCGCCGATCGGCCCAAAGGTGTATTTGTTGGCCAGTCCGTTGGGAAACACGTCGGGCAGCGTAAGTAGTTGTGGCGCATCGAATTTCAACGGGTTGCCGCGCAGCTTCTCCGGTAGCTGGTCCAGCCTCGCCAGCGAGCCGCGCGATACCGCCGCGCGGCCCAGCTTCGGGGGAGCGCTGATCGCGTCGAACCAGGCGCTGGAATACGTGTAGCCGGCTTCGCTGCCGTCGCTGTGCAGTGCGATGGTTTCGTCGAGGCTGGCCGTGACGTCGCCGTCGGCGATGAAATACGCCGTCTCCGTAGGTGTCATCTCGATGGTGGCACGAAGCACGATGCCGGTCAGGCCGTTGCCGCCGACGGTGGCCCAGAACAGTTCGGAGTCAGCGGTATCCGGGCCGTTGGGGGTGAGGTGTCGGATCTCGCCACTCGCGGTCAGCAGGTCCATGCTGCGGACGTGGTTGCCGAAGCTGCCCGCGCTGTGATGGTTCTTGCCGTGGATGTCGCAGGCGATCGCGCCGCCGATGGTGACTTGGCGGGTGCCCGGCAGCACCGGAACCCACAACCCGAACGGCAGGGCCGCCTTCATCAGCTGGTCGAGATTCACCCCGGCGTCGACGTCGGCCAGCTTGGTGTCGGCGCTGATCGAGTGGATGCTGTCCAGCGCGGTCATGTCGATCACCAGGCCGCCGCCGTTTTGCGCGTTGTCCCCGTAGGACCGGCCCAGCCCGCGGGCGATAACCCCGCGCTTGCCGGAGTCGGCCACCCGGGCCACCGCCTTGGCGATTACCTCGGGGTCGGGGCTGCGGAGCACGTCGGCCACCGACGGTGCCGTGCGTCCCCACCCGGTCAGCCGGGTAGGCGTCGTCAAAGCCTCGTTGCTCAACATCGTCAAAGAGGGTACAGGCTAGCGGCCCGGCTCAGCGGATCCGGAATATCACGGCTCGCTGCACAATGAAGTTGATCACCGTGGCGGTGCCCTGCGCGATCACGAACGCGACCGGTATTGCCCAGCCCTGGTAGTGCATGAGCGCCAGGCCCAAATGGTTGAGTCCGACCTGGACGGCGAAGGTGACGAAGTACAGCGCCATGACCGCCAGAAACCGCGCGGTGCTCGGTGCGGCCTGGAACGTCCAGCGGCGGTTGATCAGGTAGGCGGTGATGGTGCCGGCCAACCAGCCGAGGGCTTTTGCCGGGTCGTACGGCAAACCCGCCACTTTGACCAGGGTGAAGTAAAGACCGAAGTCGACCACCGCCGACATCGCGCCGGTGACGACGAAGCGCCATGCCTGTTTGGTCAGGCTCAGCTGTGGCGGCGCAGCTTCAGAAGCGGCAGGGTCATCGGGGCGAACCATTCGGCGGCTGGTCAGGCGGGCCGCTTCAGGGCGATCAACTCGACCTGGCTTTGTCCTCCCGGGGTCGAATAGGTGATCGTGTCGCCGGGTTGATGCCCGGCCAGGGCCTTCCCCAACGGGCTGCGAGCCGTCAAGGTCTCCGCCTCGCGGCCGGCCGGAGTCTCCTCGACGATGGAGATCACATGCATGGTGACCACTTCACCGTCGGGGAACCGCAGCGTCACCTCGGTGCCGCCGGGCAGTGCCTCGGATTCCTCGGCAGGTGACGGTCCGGTTCGCAACCGCCGGTCGAGTTCGTTGATCCGATCGGCAAGCACGACGAGTTCGTCGGCGCGTTGTATCGCTTCGGCCGCGTCGCCGTGATCGCCGATCATGCCGCGGTCGTTCTTGACCTCGATCTCGAGACGGTCACGCCGCTGACGCAGCCGGGCCAGCTCCGCGGCGAGGTTGTCCCGCGCCGCATCCGCCAGTCCCGATGATTGGACTTCCTCACTCACGTCCGTCGACCTTCCGCGCCAGATTGCCGTATTGCCCAGGGGTACCCCGTGGCGCTTCAGTTTGACACCAATAGACGCAGCCGTCACTAATTTCCGACAACGATTTTCGATGGTTCAGCTGTGCGCACAATCAAGCGGCCGGCCTCGCCAGTGGCGCCGGCATGGGGTTTTGCCGTTCACCGCACGAGTCACATTGTCACAGAGTGACTTTCGTCACGTCAGCGGCTTGCGGGCGGCGCTGCGTCCTCATCTTCGTAGTCGTAGTCGATGACGCCGCCGCGCAGCGCGTCGAAGATCGCTTTGCCTTGCGAGACGAGCCCGGTGGCCATCTGGCTGAGTCCTTCGGCGCCGTTGAGCACGGTGACATTTGCGCCGGCGAGACCACCGGCTGCCTTCTCCACGATTTGGGGCAACTGGTCGATCAGCATCCGGTCCAGTGCAACCCGGTTGTGCGAGGCGGCCGCCTCGGCCTGGATCTTCATTTTTTCCGCGTCGGCGAGAGCCAGGATCCGGACCCGTTCGGCTTCGGCTTCCGCGGGCTTGACCACCTCGGCGACCAGCTCCTGCTGGCGCAGTTCGGCAGCACGCTGGGCTAATTCGGTGCGCATCGCGAGCACCTCGCGCTGGGCTTCGGCTTCCGCCAGCGGGCCCGACTGCGCAGCCTCCGCCTGAGCCTTGTCCACCTCGGCCTTGTACTGCGCCTTGACGATGGCGGTCTGACGGGCGAATTCGGCCTGCTTGCGCTGCGACTCCTGTTCGGCCTCGGCGGCCTTCTGGTTCGCCTGGGCCTGAGCGATCTGTGCCTGCTGCTGGATCGCGGCATTGTGCGGCGCCGACATCGCGTTGATGTAACCGAGCCCGTCGTCGTCGATGGATTGGATCTGCAGGGCGTCGACGTTCAGGCCGATGCGGGCCATCTCCTCCTTGGAACCGTCGAGCACCTCGGTGGCCAGTTTCTGGCGTTCCTGGATGATCTGCTCGACGGTCATCGACCCGATGATCGAGCGCAGGTGCCCGGCGAAGATCCGGCCGGTGAGTATCGACATCTGGTCTTGGTCGGACAGGAAGCGCTGCGCTGCGGAGATGATGCTTTCGGTGTCATTGCCGACCTTGAAGGCGATCACCGCCCGGACGTTGAGCGTGATGCCCTGCTGAGTCACGCATTTTTCGGCGACCTCTGATTCACACATGGCCAGCGTGAGGAACCGGGCCTTGCGAAAGAACGGCAAGATGAAGGCGCCGTGACCGGTCACCACGCGGAAGGGGGCATTGGCCTTGACTCGGCCGCCGGAGATCAGCATCGCCTCGTCCGGATCGGGGACCTTGTAACCGAGCATGTTGGACTCCTTTTGGGTTGCGCTGTTGTGTTGCAGGGAATTTCGTTGTTTCAATCCATATGTATGTGGTCGCTCCAAGGCTCGACGATCACTGTCCTCGCGCCCCGAACATCGATGACCAGCACCTTGGTGCCCTTTTGTAGTGGTTCGTCAGACCAGGCGAGAAATGCCTCCTTGGACCCTCGTACGGTAAGCAGGACCTCGCCGGCGCCACCACCGCCGCGGGTCGCGACGACCAGCTTTCCCACACAGCCGATTACCGAGACGTCGCTCACCATCGCATAATCCCCCAGGGACGGTCCCGCGTCGAGTGTCATGCGGTTGGGTGATGTCCGGCTTCAGTTCGGGACGACCCCGGATCCCGCGGTCAGTGTGACGACGTTGTTGTGGCTCTCCCGTCCCTTGACCCGCGACACCCAGACCCGGCCTCGAGTTGCCTGCGCCAGCACACTTTCGACGGTGTGGAACACCCAGGCCGCCGAGCCTTCCATCCCGGTGCTGTCCATGAGCCGCAGGTCGATGACACCCCGCTCGGCCAGCATTTCGAACAGGGCGCGTTGCGGGTCGTTCACCGCGATCAGCGTGGTGTGGTCGAACTGGTTTCGCAGCGCTGCCCAGACCTGCGTGAGGGTCTTCGCGTCCAGCACCGCGCCGGTGCCGGGCTCAGTTTCCGCGCAAGCGAACTCGATTTCGAACGCCCGCTCGTAGCCGTGCAGGAAGACCCGCTTTCCGTGGTTGGCCCAGGAGCGGCGGCAGCAGGGAAGGTTGTCGAACAACTTGCGAATATGGAACCGCGCCGTCCGGCCCAGGGGGGCGTCGTCGCGGTGCAGCGTTGCGATGTGCACCACGTCGGCGAGGGCGGTGTCACTCATGTGCGTAACTACCTTCCTGAGTTGAGGTGTGCTCTTGGCTTGCCAGCGTGAGGAATTCGACTTGCGCGTCCGCGTTGTCACGCAGGGATCCGTAGAAGGACGTGGTCATGGTCTGGGCGCCGTTCGCTGAGACGACGGTGGGGGGCATGCAGATGTGCACCGCCTGCACCAGGACGCCCACCCCGCGTGCCGCCAGCTGGTGGTGCAGCCACAGACCTATCCGGTTGGTCATCTGGTGCTGGACCTGAATGCCGCGCGAGCATGCCTCGACGATCCGCCTCAACTCGGGTGTGCCCAGCCGTGTTTCGTTCGGGATGTATCCGACGTGCGCGACGCCGTAGAACGGCAGCAGATGCTGCTCGCACAGGGACTGAAACGGAATAGAGCCGGCCAGTACCAGTTCGGAGTCGTGGTCCGAAGCCGGAGCCGGCCCGCCGGCGAGCAGGGGCAAATCGGCATGACGCAGCATGTCGATCCTCTCATGGATGGTTTCCCGAGATCGCCTCTGACCTAGGTTGTTTCATGCTTGCGGCTCAGCGTCCGGGCGACGCCTTGACGGAATCTAAAAGGATCCTTGGAGGATTCTTGGAGTGGGTCGACACCTCATCGGCGGCCGCGGTGACTATAAGCGCTTGCTTCCGCCGCGAGGGTGCGGAGATGTACAGCGACACGCCGGTCCGGCTGGCATTTTGCGCGCGCTCGCCGACGGGTTTCGACGACGCGACCGTAGTCTACCCATCGGCCGATATCAGCTGCGGCCAATCCACCGTCGTATCGAATTCACACCCACCGCGTATCGAGTTCACACCCAGTACGGCACCCGGGCGCGGTATTGCCGCATCGCGAAGGCCGCCAGTATCCAGCCGACCACGGTCAGCGCCACCACCACCGCCCAGTGCCGCAGCTCCTGGTGGGCACCCAAAAGCGGCGCCCGGACCATGTCGAGGTAGTGCAGCAGTGGGTTGAGCTCGACGATCTTCGACCAGCGCCCGGCGCCCTGCTGGCGCAGCGTGTCGTCGTTCCAGATGATCGGCGTCATGAAGAACAGCAACTGCACGACCGAGAACAGCAGCGGACCGATGTCGCGGTAACGGGTCGCCAGAATGCCGAAGCACAGTGACACCCAGATGCTGTTGAGGAAGATCAGCGCCAGCGCCGGAAGGACCGAGAGGTCCGCCCATGACCAGGGCTTGGGGAAGATGACCGCGATGACGAGATAGATCACGATGTTGTGCGCGAACAAGATCATCTGCCGCCACACCAGCCGGTAGACGTGCACGGACAGCGGCGTGGGCAATTGCTTGATCAATCCCTCGTTGGCGACGAAGACTTCGGCGCCTTCCAGGATGGCGGCGTTGATCAGGTTCCAGACGATCAGCCCGAGGGTGACGTAGGGCAGGTGCACCGACAGTTCCAGGTGAAACAGCTTGGAGTACAGGCCGCCCATCGCCACGGCGGTGGTGCCGGTGGCAATGGTGATCCAGAACGGTCCCAGCACCGAGCGGCGGTAGCGCTGCTTGATGTCCTGCCAGCCCAGGTGCAGCCACAGTTCGTGACGGCGGAAGCCGTCGATCAGATCGCCGCGGGCGCGGGCAAACGTCTTCGACTGAGCCGCCGCGTCGATGAATGTCATGCTGAACCTCCAGGCCGTCCGAACTTCTCGCGACGCCCCAAGCGGCGCAACCGAATCCACTCCAGCAGGCCCTTGGGGTCGCGGCGGCTCACCACGAAGAACCAGCCGAAGCGCACCCACTCCTGGGGCAGCAGCTTGCGCAGACCGGGCTGCGACAGCAGGTAGCCGCGGTTGCGGTAGGTGAAGAATCGCTTGGTCGGGTTGTCGGGGTATTGGGTGTGCATCCGGCCGCCCAGGATCGGCTTGAACTCCTCGGTTCCGCAGGGGTGCAGGTAGATCGTGTCCAGGCAGGTGCCGAACGGCAGGCCGGACCGCACCAGCCGGCGATGTATCTCCACCTCGTCACCGCGGATGAACAGCCGCAGGTCCGGAACGCCGATCGATTCCAGGGTCGACGCCCGGAACAGGGCGCCGTTGAACAGCGACGCGATGCCGCGCAACAGATCCTGGTCCGTTTCGGTACGCAATTCGCTTACTCGCCGGCGCCATACCAGGCCACGGCGCAACGGAAACGCCAGCCGCTCCGGGTCGTCCATGTCGCACACCATCGGCGACACCTCGGCCAGCCCGTACCTCTGCGCGCAAGCCAGCAGGGTGGCCAGCACCTCGGTGTCCTGCGGGCGCCCGTCGTCGTCGGCCAACCACACCCAATCGGCGCCCTGGGCCAGCGCGTGCAGCATCCCGAGCGCGAAACCGCCTGCGCCGCCTAGGTTTCGGCGCGACCCCAGGTAGGTGGTGGAAATCGGTTGGGCGGCAACCAGTTCGCGGACCCGACCATCGCCGGAAAAGTCGTTGTCGACGACGATCAGGTGATCGGGCAACCGGGTCTGGCTGCTCAACACATCCAGCGACTTGGCCAGCTCGTCCGGGCGCCGGTGGGTGACCACGACGGCGAAGACCGAGTCACTCATCCCCGGTCTCGTCCAGCACTTCGCGTACGTGCCGGGCGGCGTCCTCACCCTCGTAGGCGCGCACGACGTCCTCGATGCCGCCGGTGAGCTTGATGACACCGTGGTCGATCCACATCGCGGTCTTGCACAGCCGGGCCAAGAACTCGTTGGAATGGCTGGCGAAAACCAGGATTCCGGAACGCTTGACCAGTCGCTGCAGCCGGGACTGGGCCTTTTTCAGGAAATCGGCGTCCACGGCGCCGATGCCTTCGTCGAGCAACAGGATCTCTGGGTCGATGCTGGTGACGACGCCCATCGCCAACCGCACACGCATGCCGGTGGAATAGGTGCGCAGCGGCATCGACAGGTAGTCGCCCAGCTCGGTGAACTCGGCGATCTCGTCGACCTTGGTCAGCATCTGCTTTCGGGTCTGCCCCAGAAACAGCCCGCGGATGATGATGTTTTCGTAGCCGGAGATCTCCGGGTCCATGCCGACGCCGAGATCGAAGACCGGCGCCACCCGGCCGGTCACCATCGCCGAGCCCCGGGTGGGTTCGTAGATGCCCGAAAGTAGGCGCAGCAGAGTCGATTTCCCGGCCCCGTTGTGGCCCACCAGACCTACCCGGTCGCCCAGGTTCAGCGACATGCTGATGTCCCGCAGCGCCTCGATGACGACCACGTTGGAGTTGTTGCGTCCGATCGTGCCGCCCGCCTTGCCCAGGACGGCCTTCTTCAGCGAACGCGACTTGGCGTCGAAGATGGGAAACTCCACCCACGCATTGCGGGTTTCGATGTAGGGGCCGGTCGCCACGGAGTTTGAAAAGGTCAGAGGTATTGGCCGGTGCCGTGAGCGCCCGGCTGTCCGGCTTGGCCTGGTTTCCCCATACCCGGTGGCAGCGCACCCTGGCGCATCTGCTCCAGCTGTGCGCGGGCGGACATCTGCTGGGCGAAAAGCGCGGTCTGGATGCCGTGGAACAGCCCTTCCAGCCAGCCGACCAGCTGCGCTTGGGCGATGCGCAATTCCGCGTCCGACGGCGCAGCGTTTTCGTTGAACGGCAGGGTGAGGCGGTCGAGTTCCTCACGCAGTTCCGGCGCCAGCCCGTCTTCGAGCTCCCGGATGCTGGTGGCGTGGATATCACGCAGCCGGTTTCGGCTGGCTTCGTCGAGTGGCGCGGCGCGCACTTCCTCGAGCAGTTGCTTGATCATGGTCCCGATGCGCATCACCTTGGCGGGCTGCTCGACCAGGTCGGCCAGTGAGCGTTCGTCGTCGCCGTCATCGTCGGATGCCACGTCGCGCAACCCCATGATCCGGGGATCAACGCCGCCGATGACCTCGATGCCGTCGTCATCGTTGCCGGTACTCAATGCAGTCACCGTCCTCTTTCGTGCCTGGCCAGGAGCGTCATTCTAGGAATGTGGCGCTGCGGGACTTCCGCGCCATTCCCAGATTTGAGCTCCGCCGTTGTCGTAGATCTTCGCCCAGGCGGGCGATTTCTCCAGTGACCTTATCCCTTCGGGCTCGCTGAACCCGCGAACCGTCGGCTCGCTGGTCAGGATGTAGCGGATATTGAGCACCCGGACCGCTTCGGCGACCCTCGGATTGCCGGTGTTGGCCCGGGACCAGAAGATGTAGCGAAAGTAGCCGGGGCCGGTCTGCTGCGGGAAGTCGTAGTGGGTCCACAGCGGGTGCAGGTCGGCGACGGCGTACATCCACGCGGTGCCGTCGACGTTGGAGTTGCCGATGAGGGTCTGTCTGGCGCCGGGCAGTTTGGCCAGATACGCCATGGCGTCGAGGTCGTGCTGGTCGATCATCACCGAGTCGTACTTGTCGCCGAACAGGACCAGGTGCCGATACAGGTAGTGCCGCCCGGTGAGCACGGTGGCCAGCACCAGCACCACCGCGGTGGCCGAGACCCACACCTGCGCGGGCAGGTGCCCGTCGGGCCGGACCCGATCGGCGAGCCGCTTCGCGCCGGCCATCAGCACCATGACCAGTGCGAACAGCGCGATGCCCGCCATCGGCGCCAACAGCATCGTCACCACCGACGTGAGCCGTCGGGGATCGTTGTAGAAGAACTGACTGAACTGTTCGATGAAGTCCCCGGCGTGGTTGCGAAACGGCGCCCCCGAGTAGATGGTCGCCACCGTAAGCACCAGCCAGACTGCGGGCGGCCACCAGATTTTCTGGTACAGGAAGATCGCCATGCCGATGCCGGACAGCACGACGAGGCCGTATTGGGTCGGGAAGTCGTTGAGGTGGCGGGTGTGCAGCAGGAGCGCGTCGATGACGTACTGCTTGACGCTCTTGAAGCTGGGGAATGCGTGCCCGGCGATGATGTCGGCCTGCTTGAGCACCCCGAGGAACTGCGGCGCCAGAATCAGCCCCGTCGGCACGGCCACTGCGACCAGGGTCAGCGCGTCGGTGAGCCGGCCGCGCACCGGATGCCACAAGGCGTCCAGCAGCCACCAGCCCAACAGAAACAGGATGACGACGAACCCGCCGGTCAGGTGGACCGAGAAGACGCCGACGAGCGCCAGCACGGCTATCGGGATGCGGTCGCGGTGTCGCAGCGTCGAGGCGATCAACACAAAAGTCGGGATAGCGACGCCGTAGGCAGCCAGATTGGGCATCGCGGCGACGCCGAATTCGATGTAGGGCACCGAGGTGAACGACGCCGACAGCGCGGCGGCGGTGGCGGTGGCCCCCGCGGCGCGCCATTCGCTCATGACCGGACGCACCAGGAACCAGGTGAGGACCGCGGCGCTGGACGGAAACAGCCAGATCGACGCCGCCACGGACGTCACCGTATAGCCGGTGGTGGGTGCGGCACCCGTCAGCTGACAGAACACCGCCGTCAGGGCGTGGAACACCGACGGGTAGTACAGCGGCTGGTGTGTCTCGACGTTGCGAAGCTCACCCATGTGGGTGGACGATGCCTGGCCGGTGTCGAGGATGAAGCGCACGGTGTTGGCGTGCCAGACGGCGTCCCAGGTACTCGGGACGGATTGCCAGTGCACGAGGCCGCGATAGGCCGCCCAACTGACCAGCAACGTTCCCAGCAGCACTCCGGCCGCCACGATGAGTGCGGGGGGGCCGCCGAGCGCGCGGGCCTCAGCCTCGGTGTCGCGGTAGCGGGCGAGCATCACCTGCAAACCAGTCATGACTGCGCACACCACGGCCAGCGCGGCCAGCGCTGTCCAGCCGTTCCAGGGAATTCCGACCGCGCCGAACGGGATGATGGCAAGCGCCACGACGCCGTAGGTCAGTGCCGGGCCAACTGCGATGGCTATCGGCCAAGTTTGCTGGGCGATGCGTGCGACGATGGCTCCCGGGGCGATCAGCACGATCAACGCGATCAGCGTTCCGAAGGCCAGCCCCACTCGACTAGTATGGCTGGCCGGGTGACCTTGCTTTCGAGGCCTCCGACCGGCTGGGCCGGCGGGACCCTCTCTGGGGCGCCCGCAACCGTCACAATTTCGCGGAATTGCGGAAGCTCTAAGGTGGCTGTCATGGCATACGACGTCGCCCGGGTGCGTGGATTGCATCCGTCATTGGGTGACGGATGGGTGCACTTGGACGCGCCGACCGGGATGCTGATTCCCGATTCCGTTGCGACCACCGTGTCTACCGCCTTCCGCAGATCCAGCGCGAGCACGTTGGGCGCTCACCCGTCAGCACAGCGCAGCGCGGCCGTGCTGGAAGCCGCGCGTGCGGCGGTCGCCGATCTGTTCAACGCCGACCCGGCGGGCGTCGTGCTGGGCGCTGATCGCGCCATCCTGCTGTCGTCGTTGGCCGAGGCGTCGTCGTCGCGGGCCGGTCTGGGGTACGAGTTGATCGTCAGCCGCCTGGACGACGAGGCGAACATCGCCCCGTGGCTGCGCGCGGCACACCGCTATGGCGCCAAGGTGCAGTGGGCCGAGGTCGATATCGAGACCGGTGAGTTGCCGACGTGGCAGTGGGAGAGCCTGATCGGAAAGGCGACCCGGCTGGTGGCCGTGACCTCCGCGTCGGCAACGCTGGGCACGGTCACCGATTTGCGGGCGATGACCAAGCTGGTGCACGAGGTCGGCGGGTTGGCGGTGGTGGACCATTCGGCGGCGGCGCCCTACCGGTTGCTCGACGTCAAGGAAACCGAAGTCGATGTGGTGGCGGTGAACGCGCATGCGTGGGGCGGTCCGCCGATCGGGGCGTTGGTGTTTCGTGATCCGGCTCTGCTGGACTCCTTCAGTTCGGTCTCGGCGAACCCGTATGCCACCGGCCCGGCGCGGCTGGAGGTCGGCGCGCACCAGTTCGGTCTGTTGGCCGGGGTGGTGGCCAGCATCGAATACCTCGCGGCACTTGACGAGTCAGCTCGCGGCAGCAGACGCGAACGCCTCTCTGTGTCAATGCAATCCGCCGCGTCGTATCTGAACCGGATCTTCGAGTACCTGATGGTGTCGTTGCGGTCGTTGCCGTTGGTGATGTTGATCGGCCGGCCCGAGACGCGGATACCGGTGGTCAGTTTCGCTCTGCACGGGGTGCCGGCCGAGCGGGTGGTACAGCGCTTGGCGGACAACGGAATTCTGGCGATCGCCGACGAGAGTTCACGCGTGCTGGACGTGCTGGGCGTCAACGACGTCGGCGGCGCGGTGACCGTCGGGCTGGCGCACTACTCGACGACGGCCGAGGTCGACCAGCTGGTGCGCGCCTTGGCCTCGCTCGGCTAGGCTAGGGCGGCCATTTCAGCACCCGGTTGTGCCCGTAGTCGGTGACATACACGTTGCTGGCACCGTCTACCGCTACACCGCTCGGGTTGCTCAGGCCGCTGAACGGCAGCACCGTCTGGGTCGTGGCGCCGGCCGCGAGCTTGAGTACCCGATCGTTGTACCAGTCGGTGACATACACGTTGCCGGCAGCGTCTACCGCGACCCCCTTGGGCTCTCTGAGGCCGGTGAAAGCCAGCGTGCTGGTGGTGGTTCCCGATGTCAGCTTGAGGACTCGGTTGCTGAGGTAGTCGACGACATAGACGTTGCCGGCGGAATCGACCGCCACACCCTCGGCGCGTTTGAGGCCGGTGAATGGCAAGGTAATCGCGGTGGTCGTGCCCGCCGCCAATTTGAACACCCGGACCGAGTCGGTGGCGTAGACGTTGCCGGCGTTGTCCACCGCCACGCCCATGAACTTGAGATTGTCGGGGCTGGCGAACGGCAGTGTGGTCGTAGTGTTTCCGCCCGCCAGCTTCAGCACACCGTTGCCGGCGGTCGCGTAGACGTTGCCGGCGGCGTCCACCGCGACTCCCCAGGGGGCCTTGATATCGGCGAACGGCAGCACGGTCTGAGTCGCGGATCCCGCCGCCAGCTTCACCACCCGGCCGTTGTTGTTGTCGCTGACGTAGACGTTGCCGGCGGCGTCCACGGCCACACCGCGGGGGCCGTTGAGCCCGGTGAACGACAGGCCGCCGCCGGACGGGGACGACGGGGACTTGTCCGGTCCGGAGGTGGCCAGGACTGCGGCGATCGCGATAACGACGATCAGCGCAATCCCGCCGGCGAGGTAAGCGAACTTGGCGCGCTTGGGCGAGGCACGCGGACGGGTCGGCTCCGGTTGCGGGGCCGCTGCGGCCGGCGGCGGCGGTAGGTTGACCGGCGGCGGCGGAGGCCGGTAGACGGGCGCCGGCGTTGGTCGGGTCGGATGGCCGGCAGCCTGGGTGCCGGTCGAGGCGAGGCGCGCTGCGGTGGCCAGTTCGAGGGCGTTTCGGTACCGGTCGTCGGGGTTTTTGGCCATGCCGGTGGCGATCACGTCGTTGAATCCGACGGGGACGGTCGGGTTGACGTGGGTGGGCTTGGGCGGGGCCTGTGTGAGATGCCCGGCGATCTGCTGTTCGAAGCTGTTACCCGGATAGGGCTGGGCGCCGGTCAGGCATTCATGCAACACGCATGCCAACGCGTAGATATCGGAGCGGGGGTCGGCAACGCCGGTGCTGAAGCGTTCCGGTGCCATGTAGGCCAGGGTTCCGATCAGCATGCTGGTACTCGTCAATCGGGTGGCCTTGACGTCGTGGGCGATGCCGAAGTCGATCAGGTAGACGAAGTTGTTCGCGGCCATCAGCGCGTTGGACGGTTTGATGTCTCGGTGCACCAGTCCGGCGGCGTGCGCGGCATCCAAGGCGGTGGCCAATTGCTCGATCACCTGGACGGCCTGATGCGGCGCCATGGGCCCGTCTCGTTGCAGCAGGCCGTGCAGGTCGATGCCGTCGATGACCGGCATGACCAGATACAGCTGGCCGTCGATCTCGCCGGTGTCGTGGATCGGGATGATGTGTGGCTCGGTCAGCCGGGCCGCGGTGTAGGCCTCGCGTTGAAACCGCGCCCGATAGCCAGGCTCGCTGCCCAACTCGTTGGGCAATACCTTGATTGCGACGTCGCGGCCGATCACCGTGTCGTGGGCTTTGTAGACGGTGCCCATGCCGCCCTCGCCGATCACCGACAGCAGCCGGTAACGCCCGAACGCCACCTCGTCCATCGGCAGGCCTCCCTCACCCGCTGGGAGATGGTACCGAGCCGGCTCGATTCCCGCCGTCGGTTCAGAACTTGTCGAAGTTCTGCGCGGCGACGGCCATGCCGTGGCCGGTCGCGTCGTTGGTGAAGCGGACCCACGCGCTGACCGCGATCGTCCAACCGTTGGCGCGATAGGTCTGCCCGGCAGCGAGCGGTTGGATGGTTGGAGTGGCCGGAAGAATGACGCCGTCAGCCGGTGTCAAAGAAGCGCCCGAGGCATTGACGGCGACCTGGTTGGAGCCGGCACCGGGACAGCTGCCGTGCGGCGTGTCTATTAGCAGTCCCGGTTCGCAGGTATCGCACGTCACCGTGTCCGTATCGACTTGACAGCGCGTGCCCCACGGAGTCTTGAAGTACTGCGACGTCGGCACGGGCGGCTGCGACGGCGACGCCGGTGCTGCGGTGTGGCCGGGCGTCGTCGGCTCGGAAGGCGGTGCAGCGGTTGGTGTTTGGGACGCATGCGGTTTGAAGAGGGTGAAGGTGATCACGGCGACGGACAGGATCACCAGGGTCGCGACCACCGCGACAAGCGCAGCGATCTGGGTGCGCCGGCTTTGGGCCGGCTTTGACGGCGACGGCTGCGGGGGCGTCTGAACCGCGGGTCGGTTGGGTGGATGTTGTTGGTTTCCAACCGGATTCGGGTAGGGGGGTTGCTGCCACCGCGGTGGCGGCACGGGCCGCGTCGGGTTAATCCGGGGGGCGGTGCGCGGAATATGCGAGGGCATGCTGGTCAGCGCCCGCCGCGCCGCGACGGCCAGGTCCTGCCCGCTCTGAAACCGCTGCTCGGGATTCTTCGCCATCCCCGCGGCGATCACCTCGTCGAATCCGCCGGGCAGCCCGGACCGGTGCTCACTGGGCCGCGGCGGATCCAGCGTCAAATGTCCGGCGATCTGCTGCTCGAGACTGTCACCGGGATACGGCTGCTGCGCCGTCAGACACTCGTGCAGCACACACGCCAGCGCATACACATCCGAACGGGCATCGGCCACACCGGACGTGAAGCGCTCCGGGGCCATATACGCCAAGGTGCCCACCATCATCCCGGTGGCGGTCAACTTGGTCGCCGCCCCGACATGAGCGATCCCGAAATCGATCAGATACACGAAATCGCGCGCGGTCACCAACGCGTTGGACGGCTTGACATCACGATGCACCAGGCCGGCGGCGTGTGCGGCGTCCAGCGCCGCCCCCAACTGTTCGATCACATGCACCGCCCGCGGCGGACGCATCGGCCCCTCCCGCGCCAAGAGCGCGTGCACGTCGACGCCCTCGACGATCGGCATCACCAGATACAGCTGATCCTCGAACTCCCCGGTGTCGAAGATCGGGATGATGTGTGGCTCGTTCAGTCGCGCTGCGGTCTGAGCCTCGCGCTTGAACCGGGCCCGGTAACCCGGCTCGCTGCCCAACTCGATGGGCAACACCTTGATCGCCACATCACGCCCGATCACCGTGTCATGGGCCCGATACACCTTGCCCATGCCGCCCTCACCGATCAGCGCCACCAGCCGGTAACGGCCAAACGCCACCTCGTCCACCGGCAAGCCCTTCTATTGTTGGATCTCGAAGGTGAACTCATGGCCGCAGATGCTGATCAGGTCGCCGTGGACGAGGGTGGCGCTCGGACGGATCTGCTGCCGCTGCACCTGCACACCGTTGGCCGACCTCAAGTCGGTGATCACGAAGCTGCCTCCGGTATCGACGATTACGGCGTGGTGCCGGCTGACGTCGTCGTCGTTGAGAATTATGTCGTTGTCTGCCAAGCGTCCTATCCGGGTGGCGGCGCCTGGTAGCGAGTACTGCCGTCCGGAAGCGTCGCGCAGCCGGGCGACAACAGACTTGCGGTTCAGAAAGCTCTGCACGGCGGCCATGGATTTAGCCGCGGTGGTCTTGGCGGACTGCTTGATGTCCAGACGCTCCTGGCGCAGGATTCGCGTGTACAGGTCGCTGACAGTGGGACCCGGGTCGATGCCGAGATCCTCGGCCAGCACCGTTTTCAGCCGCCGGTATGCGTCGAGGGCTTCGGACTGGCGTTGGGCTACGTAATAGGCAGTCATCAGCTGCGCCCACAGCGGCTCGCGGTAAGGGTGTTGGGCCGCAAGCACTTCGAGCTCACCGATGATGGCGGCGGCGCGGCCGCAAGCGATTTCGCTTTCCGCGCGGGCGATCTGGACCAACATCTGGTCTTCCATCACTGCGGTGGCGAAAGTTTCGACGAAGGCAAAGTCACGCAAGTCGGCAAGTACCGGCCCGCGCCACTCGTCGAGCGCAGCCGACAGGTGCTTGCCGGCCTGCTCGAAACGTCCGGCTGCGGCGGATTTCATGCCAGCCGTCTTGGCGGCGAGGAAGCGGTCCAGGTCGCAGTCGCCGGCCGCGACACTGAGCCGATACCCCGGCGGCGCGCTCGCCAACACCTGATAGGGGTCTACCCCGGTGCTGCCCAGCACGCGGCGCAGGTTGGACACGTAGGACTGGATGCTGGTGCGTGCTGCCGGCACCGGCGACTGATCCCAGGCCGCGTAGACCAGTGAATCCGTACCGATCGCACGGTTGCGGTTGATCAGCAGCATCGCGAACAGTGCCCGCTGCTTCGGCGTACCCAGCGCCACGGGCGCGCCGGCCACGGTCAGCAGCAAAGGCCCCAGCAGGCCGAACCTGAGACCAGTTCCCAACATCGCGCTTCAAGCCTCCGGGGCCTGTCGTGTCAATGGCGACGTCAGTCTCTCATTGTGACGCCACCTAGTGCGACAACTCGCGCTACACGGTCAGCAGGATCTTGCCGGACACCTTCCCGGATACCAGCAGTTGGTGCGCCTCGGCCGCCTGCTGGATCGGCATGCGCTTGCCGATGATCGGCCGGACCTTGCCGTCGGCAGTCATCGGCCACACCGAAGCCACCACCGCTTCGACGATCTCGGTTTTGCTGTTCGGGCCAGTCACCGGCCGGGCCCGCAACGTGGTGCCGATGACCCGTGCTCGTTTGCCGAGCAGCTTGGCGATGTTGAGTTCACCGATCACTCCGCCCTGCATGCCGATGATGATCAGCTGTCCTTCGGTGGCCAGGGCGTCGATATTGCGGTCCAGATAGGCCGCGCCCATGATGTCGAGGATGACGTCGGCGCCGTCGGTCTCCTCCTTGAGGCGTGCCACGAAGTCCTCGTCGCGATAGTTGACGGTGATCTGGGCGCCCAGGTCGCGACAGAGTTCCAGCTTTTCCGCCGACCCGGCGGTGACCGCCACCCGGGCGCCCAGGGCCCGCGCCACCTGGATCGCGTGGGTTCCGATGCCGCTGGAACCACCGTGCAGCAGGACCAGCTGGCCTTCGCCGAGGTGAGCGGTGAGCACCAGATTCGACCACACCGTGCAGGCCACTTCAGGCAAGCCGGCAGCGTCGGCCAAGTCGACGCCCGACGGTATCGGCAACAGCTGGCCGCCCGGAACTGAGACGTACTCTGCGTAGCCGCCACCCGCCAGCAAGGCGCAAACTTGTTGTCCGACAGTCCATCCGGGAACATCGGAGCCGACTTCGGTGATGACGCCACTGGCCTCCATGCCGATGGTTTCGCTGGCTCCCGGCGGTGGCGGGTATTTTCCGGCGGCCTGCAGCACGTCGGCGCGGTTGACGCCGGCCGCGGCGACCTTGATCACTACCTCGCCTGGCCCGGCGGAGACGTCGGGTACTTCTTGCCAGGTCATTTGCTCGGGGGATTCGGCGACGATGGCGTGCATGCCGGTCACGCTACCGGGTGGTGTCACGGATGCCACGGCCGCTGACGAGCGCGCGCATTTGTACCGCGACACGCCGGCACCCGCGCGCATTTGGGGCCGCTCGCGCGTAGGTGGGCAAGCCTCCTGATCCGGAGACTCGGACGGGTG
>NZ_DATJYB010000287.1:0-6977 GCF_035499775.1 Mycobacterium sp.
CCCTGACGCCGCCCCAGATGAATAGCGCACTCTGGGCAGCTACCAGCAGGACGATGACAAAAATCATCACCATCAACGCGGCGATAAGCGGTCCATAGCGGCCGGCGCTGAAGGTACCCATCAATGCGAGTGCCAGCACACAAAAAACGGTGACCAGCACGCCCAGCCCGCCGATCACAAATGCGAGGACCGCCGCGGCAATGACGGTGCCTGGGGCGCGTCGCGAACCGTAGCCCTGGGCCGGAGCACCGTACTGCGGCACGACGCCGTACTGAGGCGCGGCATAGGGCTCCGCGTGCTCAGGCCAATCGATGACTGCTTGAGACACGTTGCGCTCGGCAACTGCCCAATATGGATGTGACACTGATCCTCCTGAATGGATTTCGGTTTACGGGGGTCGACTTCGGTTTGTGGGTTGGCTGAGTGACGGCAAAGTCGTTCCTGCGAAGACATTCGCAGTCAGCCCTTGGTAGCTCCTAAAGAAGTTCTTGGAGCGCCGGCGCCGGCTGTCCAGCACGATGCCAGGATGGCGGCATGACCACACATGAGACTGGCGGTGATGCGGCGTCGTCCGAGGGCGCGGTGACCGTCACCGAGACAGGCACCGGGATCTTCACGCAGCAGATCGCCGCCGGGCACCACCAGCTCTTCGCCGACGAGCCGCGACCGGTCGGCGACGACGCGGGGCCGACACCCTACGATCTGGTCCTGGCCGCGCTCGGGGCATGTACTTCGATGACGGTGCGGATGTACGCCAATCGCAACGGCTGGCCACTCGAGCGAGTTCGAGTGGCGTTACGGCACTCGCGAATTCACGCAAAGGACTGCGCGGACTGCGAAGCCACCAGCGAATGGATCGATCAGATCGACCGCGAAATCGAGATAACCGGCGATCTCGACGACACTCAGCGGCAGCGGTTACTGCACATCGCCGAACGCTGCCCCGTTCATCAGACCCTCACCTCGGAGGTCCGGGTCGTCACATCGTTGCGCTGACAGCGCATCAGGGCGCCTGGGTGGCGACCCCAAGGAGGGCAAGTCCGGTCTGCAGTGTGGCCGCCGGCACGTCGTCGACGACGTGATGAAGAGCGCTCGGACGCCGCCAGTGTCACCCGTCGTCGTCGATCAGTGCAGTGACTTGAAGCTCGACCCGCATCGTTGGACTTGCCAGGGCCGCGACGCCGATGCATGTCCACAGCGGAGCGCGCTCACCCATCCGCCGGCGAAACTGTTCCGCCATCGTGGTCAGGTGATCCCGACCGATCAGGCCGTCAGCGTCCGGCACATGGTAGGAGTGAACGCTGACCACGTGGCGCCACGATGCTCCGGCAGTCGCCAGCGTCCGCTCGACGTTGTCGAAGGCCTGAATCAGTTCGTCTCGGACCGATGCTGGAAAGTACCAGTCGTCGTCCCAACCGCCCTGGCCGGAGATCTCGACCCGGTTGCCGTACCGAACGGCCTGCGAATAGTGCAAGTTCTGTTTCTGGCGTTCGCCATACCCGGGAGTGACGAAGAACGATGGGCTGTTCATGTATGTCATCTTGCAGGTGATTGCTGATTAGACGCGCCCGTTTTCCTATCACAGCGACCTAGACTGCTTACGTGTTCGAAGTCCCCGAAACCCGCTATGCGAAGTCGGGTGACGTGAGCATCGCGTACCAGGTCGTCGGCGACGGACCGTTCGACCTCATTCATGTTCCGATGTTCGTCTCGAACCTCGAGCTCCAGTGGGAGGACCCAGCCGAGCGCAGATACTTCGAGCGTCTCGCATCGTTCTGTCGTTTGATCATGTTCGACAAGCGGGGCACCGGCCTGTCCGATCGGGTCGCCGTGGCAACGCTCGAGGAACGGATGGATGATCTGCGCGCCGTGATGGACACCGCTGGCTCGCAGCGGGCTGCCGTGTTCGGAAGCTCGGAAGGCGGAGCCCTATCCATCCTCTTCGCGGCGACATACCCGGAGCGTATGTCGGCACTCGTCCTGTACGGCGCGTATCCGCGCATGGCGTGGGCGCCCGGCTACCCGGACGGCATTCCCGAGGAAATCTGGGCTGATGGTGGGCGGCAGATCGAGGAGAACTGGGGTCGCGGGCAGGGGGCATTGCCCCTCTTCCTCCTCGCGCCCGACCGAGCCGACGATCCCGCGTGGCAGAAAGCACACGCACGATGGGAGCGGCTATCGGCAAGTCCGGGAGCTGCGGTCGCGATCATGCAGATGGTCACCGAGATCGATGTGCGCTACCTCTTGTCGGCGATTCGCGTGCGTCTCAGCACTCGCCGGACCGGGCGAGGTTCTGGTGTCGTCGACGGTCAAGGACCTGGTGGCCGGCTCCGGTCTGACGTTCGCCGACCGTGGGACTCACGTGCTCAAAGGTGTGCCCGACGAGTGGCGGATATTTGCCGTCGAGAATTGACGATTTCGACTCGTAGACCCCCGCCGACCGTGGGGCCTATGCACGAAAATCGTTGGCATTTCGTACATTAGCCCCACAGTCGGGCACCGGCCGCGGCCGGCCCAATCCCAAGCTAGGCAATTGACGTCTGCGCCGCTGACCAACTGGGAGGGCGCTTCTCGATGAAGGCCTGGACGCCCTCGAGCGCGCTGGCATCCATCATGTTGCAGGCCATCGTCGCCCCCGCGTCCGCGTAGGCAGACTCGATGCCGACTTCGATCTGCCGGTAGAACAGCGCCTTCCCCATTGCGACCGCAACAGCCGGCTTCGCGACAATGCGCGCAACCAATGTCTCGACCTCGTCGTCCAGCGCCTCGGGCGCCGCCACCTTGTTGACCAGACCCAACACGTGGGCTTCCTCCGCAGAGATGAATTCGCCGGTGACGAGCATCTCGAAGGCGGCTTTACGTGGCAGATTGCGCGACAGCGCGACTCCCGGGGTCGCGCAGAAGAGCCCGACGTTGATGCCGCTGACCGCGAATCGCGCGTCGTCGCTCGCCACCGCCAGGTCACACATCGCGACGAGCTGGCAGCCCGCAGCGGTCGCGAGACCGTGGACACGCGCGATCACCGGCACTGGCAGGCGCTGGATCGAAAGCATCACGGCGGTGCACTGTGTGAACAGGCGCTGGTAGTACTCAAGCGAAGGCTCGGCCCGCATTTCCCTCAGGTCGTGGCCGGCGCAGAAGGCCTTCCCGGATGCCCCGAGAACGACCGCGCGCACCCCCTGATCTTTGACGAGCGCGTCAACGACCTCGCCGAGCGTTGCGAGCATCGCCTCCGACAGCGCGTTGAAGGCCTGCGGCCGGTTCAGCGTCAGCGTGACGACGCCGCGATCGTCGCGGTGTTGTAGCAGCAGCGGTTCTTCCATCTCGCTGACCTCATTCGATTGTCGTGGAGCTGACGGCGTGCCCAGGCGAGCGTCAATTATCTGGGCTCCACCTCATGTCGAATTCAACATAGTCGCCGTCGACCTTCGTGACCTTCATGTGCGAGGTGTAGCGCCCGCCGGGGCCGTTGAAGTGGCAGTCAAATGTCTGGCCTACCTTGGCCTCGACTCCGGAGGGACAGCTCACGTCGGTCGGCGTGAACCCACTCTGCCGCGACACCCCATCCCTGAGAATTCCGGCGGCCTTGTCCGCAATGATGAATTTTGTGTTCGCAGCGACGAGCACGATCACCACTACGCCTATTCCCACGATAAGGGCGATCGCCCCTGCGACGATTAGTCCGATCACCAGGCCGGTCCGCGATTTTCGCGGCGCTCCCCCGACCGGCGGTTGCCACTGCGGTTGCAGGCCCGGCGCCTGGGGCAGGTACGACGCCTGGGGCACAGGTCCCGGGAATTGCTTTTGCTGCCGGTTTTGCGTCCAGTTTCGACCGTCCCAGTAACGCAGCACATTCGGGTTCTCGGGGTCGTCGTACCAGCCGGGTTGATTGGACATTGTCACGGGCGAAACCTCCAGGTTCGCTGTCGAACGGCTCGCGGAAATTTACCTCCAGCTTTGAGTTCGACGTGCGCCCCAGTGAATCACACATATATCCGGCGTCACCAAACTCTCGGCGGGCCGCAAGAAAAGCCGGCCTCAACAAAGAGAGACGAAATACCCTCGCGTCATATCGTGGGTTACCACGAGTGGACCCGCGCATAGCGGCTGTGCAGAACGGAGGCGCAAATGCCGAAACAGACCACGGCGCTGGAAGCCGTCAAGATCCAGGCCCGCGCTGTGATCCCGATCGTGAGAGCGCTCGAGCGCGAGCTCGGCAAGGGGCGCGCGCACGCGCTTGTGGGTCAGGCGATCGCGGAATCGTATGCGGAATGGCAGACCAAGGCGGTCACTGCGCGAAACTCCCACCCGCGCAACACAGATATAGAGGCTCAGTTGCCTATCGAAACCGACGTCGTCGAAGACTCGGACACGACATACGCGGTCAACATGACCCGATGCCAGTTCGCGGAATACTTCCGTGGGATCGGGGCGGCCGACGTCGGGGCACTCCTGACCTGTGGCGTCGACTTCGCAGCAGAGGCGGCGCTGCGCCCCGATTGGGAGTTCCGTCGCACCCAAACCATCATGGGCGGCGCAAGCCATTGCGACTTCCGCTGGCGGTTACGAACGGCGGCCGAGGGCGAAGAAGCCAAGCCGCAAAATGACGGAGGTTGATGTTTGCCCGTCATGCATGTCTTCGCGCGTTTGAATGACGGTTCCGGCGGGCATAGCAGCAGGATTCCGGCAAGCATTAGGAGCAGACAATGCAACGACATCCGGCTCTGTTGAGTTTGGCGGCGAGTCTGTTGTGGGTAGCTGGTTGCTCACCAGGAGCAGCGGCCCCGGCCCCTGGCGTCAGCCTCACCATCGACGGCAAGAACCAGGTGGTCCAAGGTTCGGTTTCGTGTAGCTCCCACTCCGCCGGTGAAGCCATCCAGGTCGGTGAAATGCCCAGCGGCGTCTACGTTCACGTGGCACCGCAAAATTCCGGAATCGAGGAGGTCAAGCTGGGCAACTCGACGGGAAAGCCCCTCGTGGGACGCAACGCGAACCTCTCGCTCGGTCAGGATGGCACGTACGACATCACCGGCGAGGCGGTTCCAGCTGACACGAATGACTCAAGCGCGCCAAAGCCTTTCGAGCTCAAGATCAAATGCCCGTAGGTTGCTCCTCGGACGGTTCCGGGACGTAAGCCGTCAACGAGTCACCGCTGGGCCGAGCCCGAAAACCTTTACTGCGGCTGACTTACCTTTCAGCGCATGCGATCCCCGGTCGGTGAGTCCGGGCGGTCGATTAGTGAGGGCGTCGACGGACTCCTGGGTGAGAAGGATTGAATCGCCGGTGGTCTTGGTGAGCTGCTCTACGCGGGCGGCGACGTTGACCGTGTCGCCGATCAGAGTGAACTCCAGCTTGCCTCCACCGCCGATGGTGCCCGCGATCACCACACCGGTGTTGATCCCGATGCCGATCCGAAGCTCCCCGTCGAACCGCTCGGCCACCAGGCGGTGAATCAGCACCGCGGCGCTCACCGCGGAGTCGGCATGATCCGCGAGGTCGTTCGGCGCGCCAAAGACGGCTAGAGCGCCGTCGCCAAGGAACTTGTTGACGTGCCCACCGGCATCGACGATCGCGGGCACCACTATCTCGAACAAAGCGTTGAGACGGGCGACCGTGTCCTCGGCGGTATTCGCCTCGGCGAACGGGGTGAAGTCACGGACGTCGACGAACATCACCGTCACCTCGCGGCGCTCGCCGATGAAGACGTCATTACCTTGCTCAAGTAGCCGCGCCGCCAGAACAGGGTCGACGTAGGTGCCGAACGCCGCCTGAAGTCGTTGCCGCTCAGCCAAACCAGCCTGCATCCGGTTGAACGACGCCGCCAGCGCGCCGAGGTCATCGTCCTGAACCACCGGCAGGCGTTGACTGTAGTCGCCGGCCGCAACGCGTTCCGTTCCTTCGGCCAGGTCGCGAATGGGTCGCATTGACGGCGCGAACCCGGCACCGACGCTAATCGGCACCGCGAAGCCAAGCGCTACACACCCGATCACCACGGCGAGGACGGGGTTTTCGGCGACCTGATGGAACGCGGCGCCCAGCAACGCGGCCCCGATTGAAAAGCCGAACGCGACCGCGAGCATCGAAATCTTCGACCATGCGGCAAACGTCGGCCTGGAGCGGGGCAAAGAGTCACCGATTCCCGTGTCACCTGCGATGGCGACCCTGGCCGGTCGCAGCGCCCCTTCCACCCAGCTGTGCACACCGATCAACTGGGCAGCAGCTGCGAAACAGGCGCCCAAAATCCCGTACTGGACCAGGCGCCACTCGGTCGCTCCCGCGATCGCACCGACAACGACAAACATGAGGGCAAGCGCAATAACGTTGCTTCCCAACCCTCGGGCGACCGCACCCCGGGCGGTGACATAGGTGGCGTCCAGTGCCTCCACCCGATCGACGTCGTGGCCGCCGGCCCACTGCTCCACGGGGTGAAGGCGTCCCAGGCCGGGAAGAAAGTACATGTACGCCAGCAGCGGCACGGCCACGACGGTGACGGCTGCGGCCTCGACGTAGCGATCAGACTTCTCGTAGGCGACGACGATAGACGACAACATGAGGTAGGCCGGCAGGAGCACGGCGAACATGACTGCCCATAGTGCCCACGAGTACGTCGCCGCGTACCGATCCCACACCCACTGCCAGACGCGATCCATGCCGCGAGGTTAAACGTCCGTAGCCGTTGAGCTGCGGCCATTAACGAAGTGTTCCCGTCGTTCCCCGCTCGCTGACGAAAACGAAGCACCCCCGACCTAGACCGGGGGTGTTTCGTGTCAGTTACTTCCTAGTGGTGATGGTGGCCGTGGTCGTCTTCCGCCTCGGCCGGCTTGTCGACCACTGCCGTCTCGGTGGTGAGCACCATCCGGGCCACCGACGCCGCGTTGAGCACCGCCGACCTGGTGACCTTGACCGGGTCGATGACGCCGTCGGCGACCAAATCGCCGTACTTCAACGTGTCGGCGTTCAACCCCTGCCCGGCCGGC
>NZ_DATJYB010000288.1:0-32107 GCF_035499775.1 Mycobacterium sp.
TGGTCGGACACGATTGGGGCGGCGGCCACGTGATGAATGTGGTGATGCACCGCCCGGAGTTGGTGCGTAGCTGGGCCAGTGACGCCATCGGGTTGTTCGATTCCGAATACATTTGGCACGATCTCGCACAGGTCTGGCAGACCCCGGACGAGGGCGAGGAGTCGGTGGACACCATCCTCGGCGGCACCGTGCAGGACCGCGCCGGACAATGGGCCGCGTTGGGCATCCCGATGGACATCGCAACGCCGATCGCCGCAGCTCAGGGTCCGGAGATGGGTCGAGCGATCCTGTCGTTGTATCGTTCCGCGAGTCAACCCGCGATGGCCGAGGCGGGACGCGCACTGGAGAATGCCGCGGCTCGGCCGGGGCTCTCACTACTCGCCACCGAGGACCCCTACATCGGCTCCGAGGAACTCCGCCGTCGCGCCGCAGCGCGGGCCGGAGCGCAGACGGCGGTGCTCGACGGGCTGGGGCACTGGTGGATGGTGCAGGATCCGGCTTGCGGCGCAGCGGTTCTCACCCGCTTCTGGGAAACGGTTGATCAAAAATAGCGTACCCGACTACTTAACCCCCTTGAGGTTTCGTGCGCGACGATGACGGCGTGGCAGAGCGCCAACACCGCAAGGAGGATGAAGTGAAGTATCTGGTTTCCTGGACGTACCGTTTCAACGGGTCGGCGGCCGATAACGAAGATTCGATGCGGCGCGGCTTGGCGGTGTTCTCCAAGTGGGCTCCTCCGGAGAGCACGACCTACCTCGCATTCCTGGGCCGAGTTGACGGCGGCGGTGGATTCGCTGTGGTGGAGACCGACAATCCGGCCGACCTCGCCGACACCACAAGCAAATTCGCTTTTATCGCCGAATACCAGATCTATCCCGTGCTCGAGATGGAGCAGGCCGCGCAGTCCCTGCAGCAGGGCGTCGACTTCCGCGAGTCGATCAGCTGAACTGCCAGGTGCGGCCGGACTGCGTTTCTCCTACGCTATCCGGGTGCGTTTGACGTGGCCGCTGATCGGCCGGTCACAGGAAATGGCGGTCATCGAGGATGCCATTTCCGAGGCGGGGACGCCGGGAATCGTCGTTAGCGGTGCGGCCGGCGTCGGAAAGAGTCGAGTTGTGCGTGAGGCACTCTCGGCGTCGGCCTCGCGAGGGGTTGAAACTCGTTGGGCGGTAGGCACTGCGTCGGCGCTCTCGCTTCCACTGGGCGCGTTCGCCGCCTGGGTGAGCCTGCCCGAACCCCATAACAGCCAGCTGGTTCACCTGGTCCGCGACGTTATCGAGTCGCTGACCGCCGCACCACCGCTCACCCCGGTGGTCGTCGCCGTCGACGATGCGCATCTCCTCGATGATCTGTCGGCCTTCGTTCTACAACAGATAGTCCAGCGGCACGCGGCCAAAGTGGTGCTGACGATTCGCAGCGGTGAATCGGTTCCCGCTGCGGTGCAAGATGTATGGAGCGGCGCCGGGTTCGACCGCCTGGACCTGCAGCCGCTGTCGGCCGATGAGACTTCGACGCTGGTGTCGGAAACGCTGGGTGGCCCGCCGGATCCGGATGCCGTCCGACGCCTGTGGAAGCTGACGCGGGGCAATGTGCTGTATCTACGCAATATCGTCGAGCAGGAGGTGTCCGACGGACGACTCGCGCGACAGCACGGCCACTGGCGCTGGAGCGGCGATCCGATCGTGCCGCCCAGCCTGGCCGAATTGATCGAGTCGCGGATCGGAATGCTCCCGGACGCGGTCGGCGACGTGGTGGACGCGCTCGCGGTCGGGGAGCCGATCGAACTGGCGGCGCTGGCCCGAATCACCGACCCGGCGGCGATCGAGGAGGCCGACGTTCGCGGCTTGATCACGTTGGGCAGCGGTTCGGTAGAAGTCCGGCTGGCCCATCCGGTGTATGGCGAAGTGCGCCGAAAGCGAGTTGCGCCAACGAGACTGCGTCGGCTGCGGGGTCGTGTCGCCGCGGAGCTGGCCGCGTCGGACGACAGCGACGAAGTGCGAATGGTGGTGCGACGAGCGGTATTGCTCGTTGACTCCGATCTCCCACCGGACCCGGGCCTGTTGGTCAGAGCCGCCGCAGGTGCCATGTTCCTGGCCGACGCTCCGTTGGCGGATCGGCTGGCGGCTGCGGCCATTCGTGCGGGTGCGGGAGTGCAGGCCTACAACATCCGCTCATTTGCGCTGGCGTGGCAGGGCCGTGGTGAGGAGGCCGACGCCGTGGTGGCTGGAACGCCCACGGCGGGTCTCAGTGAGGCCGACCGCGTGTATCTGCTCGGCCATCGCGGCTTCAACAAGCTGTGGGGACTCGGCGATCCCGATGGGGCGAAGGAGTTCTTCGACGAAGCCGCGCGAATCGCGACGACCTCCACGCGCAGCTGGAGCGATGCCTACCTGACTGTCTACTGGGCGTCGATGGCCCGGCCGGAAAAGGCAAGGACTTTCGGCCACGGCATCGACCTCGAGCAGTTACCCGGGATCATCAGCGCGGCGGCGGCGTGGGCGCTGGTTGTCGCGCATGGCGATGCGGGTCGCGCTACCGACGCGGACCGGACGGCCGAAGTCGGCAATGCCTACGCGGAGCGCATGGCGACCGCTGCCCACATGAGACTCCTCATCGTCGACAGACATGTCGGCGCGCTTCTGCAATGTGGTCGCCTGGGCGAGGCGAGTTCGTTGGCCGAGCGGGCACGTCAGCAGACAGCGGATGTTCCCGGCGTTGCCCGGCTACTGAGCACCGCGATTGTGGGCCGAGCCGCCCTGGGATCGGGCCGCCTGGGTGAAGCAAGGTCTTGCTTGGCGACCGTTGTCGAGTTGTTTACCGGTGACTCCAACGGTTTTCGCTACCGATACCTGATCCCGCTTACCACCGCTCTGGCGATATGCGGCTTGACCGATGAAGCGTCAGCGGCGCTCGGCGCGGTGGAAGCTGAACACCATCGAAGTTGGGGATTCGTCAACTACGAGCGCGATCTGGCGCGCGCCTGGGTGGCGGCCTGCCAGGGCGCGCTCAGCGAAGCGGTCAAGATGGCGGCAGCTGCGGCCGAAACCACCCGTGCCAATGGGCAATTCGCCGCGGAAGCGGTGTGTTTGCAGACCGCGACGCAGTTCGGCGATGGTTCGACCGCAGTACGTCTGCGCGAACTCGAAGCGGTCGTGGAGGGTCCTCGGGTCGGTGTGGCCGCCCGGTTCGCTGCCGCCTTGGCCGCTGGTGACGGCGCTGAATTAGCTGCGGCATCGGAGGAATTCGAAGAGATGGGCGATCTCGTCGCGGCACTCGATGCGGCTGCGCATGCAGCAACGGCGTATCGCCAGAAGGACTTACGGGGATCGGCGCTGGGTTGCTCGACGCGAGCGGAAGCGCTGGCCGAGCGGTGCGGCGGGGCGTCTACGCCCGCGCTTCGTCAAGCCAGCATGCGTGTTCCACTGACCCCGCGAGAGCGAGAAATCGTGATGCTGTTGCGAGAGGGGCTGCCCAGCCGCGCGATTGCCGAGCGCCTGACTCTGTCGGTGCGCACCGTCGAAGCCCACATCTACCGGGCAATGGCACGGACCGGCGTGTCGAGCCGCCAGGAGCTCGCGGCCCTGCTGAAGCCTTCCGGGTCATGAACGGACGGCGGTAGCCGTCACTACGCTGCCCCACGCGCGGGCCGCGCCAAGCCGCATGGCCTTGGGGTCGCCGGTGGTCAGGAACACCCTCGGGCCCCGCGTCTGCTGGGTGCGCGGATGCCGCGCGGCGATCGCGGCCGCCATCCGCTCGGCCGGGTCGATCAGCAAGGTGTGCGGCATCGCGGCGGCGAACCATTGACTCGCGGCGGGGTAGTGGGTGCACGCCAGGACCAACGCGTCGACCCCTCGCAACGGCGCAACGATCCTGGACAAGTCAGCGAGAAACTGCGGAGATCCGGTGCGCCCGGCCTCGATGTGCGCGGACAACGGCTGCGCCACCCGAGACAACACCACCCGGCCGCGCCTGGCCAGCCCGCGCCGGTAGTGGCCGCCGGCGATGGTGCGCCGCCCCCCGACGACGCCGACCGAGCCGGTGATGTCGTCGGGAACCGAGGCCAATCCGTGGCCGATGATTCCCTCCACCGGAATCGGCGCCGCACCAAGCCGTCCGACCACCGTGCTGGCCGCGTTGCACGCCAACACCACCTCGGTGGCACCCCGCTCGGCGAGTCTGGTGACCACCGTGGTGAGGCGCGCGGCCAACTCGTCGGTACCCATCCGGCCATACGGAGTGGCCCCGGCGTCCGACCAGTACAGCACCGGCAGCCCGGGTGCCACCTGGTCCAGGGCGCGCACCAGGCCGATTCCGCCGATACCCCAATCGACGATCCCCAGGCACGAGTTTGTGGATGCGGACATCAGCTGCCTTACGGGTAGGTGAGCGGGGCTGTCTGCCCCTTGTCGAGCGGTCCGGAATCGAATGCCACCACTCGTGCGGACGTGGTCGCCGTCAACGTTTCCAGCCGGGTGCCGGGGAACCGGCTGGCAAAATACCAGCTGTATTCGTGCTCGGCGCGGATTGGATTGTGCCGCAGCATTTCCCGCCAGTCGGGATGCGTGGTCAGGGCGGCCAGGTCTTTGGCGAACTGTGGCCGGGCACGTTTTGTGCGCAGGTGCGCGACGGCCGAACGGGCGAGCACTCCGAGTTCGCGGGCACGCACCGGGTGCTCGACCATGTCGACCACCCACAGCCGCCCACCGGGAACGAGCACCCGCCGGATCTCAGCCATCACCGGGTCCCAGTCCAGGTAGCGGAACGACAGGAACGAGATCACCACGTCGACGTGGTCGTCGGGAACGTCCAGCGCCGGCCCGTTGACCTTGATGAACCGCAATCGGGTGTGATCGCGACTGCGTTCCCGCGCCTTGTCGAGCATGCCCGCGGAAGCGTCCGCCCCGATGCCGAAGTCGATGTCGCCGCGGCCGTCCAGCTCGCGCAGTAAAGCGCCATTGCCGCAACCGATTTCCAGGATCCGCAAGCCCCGGCCAAGCTCGGCGCGGACCTGGGCGGCCTTGTCGGACACCCACTGCCACTCCGCCTCGCGGACCGTAATGTCGCCGTAGGCGCGGTCGTAGAGCTCGGCCACCCGATCGTAGGAGCGTTCCGGGTGCGACTCAGCCGGAAGGCTCTGCACCAGTGGCTCCGCCGCGCAACCGGAATACTTGCGGACGCTTCCGGTCCAACCATGCGATTTCTTGCCTGGCGCGGCGATCATGTAAAGACTCGGGCGGGCCTCCGGGTGGCGACCCGCCCACGCAAACCGGTCTTTGCGTGCAGACACGGTTGTGTAGTTGTAGTTGCCGTACGCGGGAACTGAGAACACGTCGGCGAAAAAGGGCGCGAACCAGCGCGCCGTCCGGCACGCGTGGAAATAGGCACGCCCGTTGGCGGCGAAGGGAATTGACATTTCCCGCCACTCGTGCGGGGAGAACTGTTCGGGCCAGTCCGTGGTACCGAACATCGGGCCGTACATCCCGGAGTGGCTGATCAGGTGCAACTCGCTGAGCTCCCGGCCCGAACCGGCGAAATGGGCCAGCTCGGCGGTGAAGTCGGCCTTGTGGTGTAGGCCGGACACGACCACCTCGGCGTCGGGACTCGCGACGGCCAGCTCTCGAGCCATCGTCGTTGCGGCAACAGCGAATTCGGCCGACCCGCCGCGGTAGTGGGTGGTGTGGGCCACCCAGATCACCGGCTTCGTTCGGCTTTTCGGAGCCATTTCGGCGAAGGAGACACGGGGGTGATTGCCCTGCGGAATCCATGCCCCGTAGTTGCCGACCAGCTCCAGCGCCTCTGACCGCTCCAGGTCGAACACCCGCATTCCCGGCGCCGGCGGGCTGTAGAAGTGCAGGGTCAGCCCGTACTCCCCGGCCGTCATGTCGTGGATCACGTCGGGCGTAATCGGGATCGCCTGACCTTCAGGGCGGGTGGCGCTCTCGGTCACCACCAGCTGCGGGCCTTTCCAGTCGAACCGCCGCTCGGTGAAGGTGCCCTCGACCGGGATCACGAAGCCGGCCGAGCCGCCGTGGTCGTGCGGGGCGCAGCTGTGACGCGGACGCCAGCGGGCGAGCATGATCTCAACCTCGTCGTCGACGCGCAGGATCGAGCGCGAGTAGGGCTCGCCGGGTGCGGGGACTTGCGCCAAGATGGACAGCCTCGACCGGGCGTGCGCAACGCGAGCCAGCAGGTCAGGGCCCGGCACTTCGCCACGTACCGCAACGGCGGCCAACGCGTCTAATAAGGGCGTCAGCTCCGTGAGCCGTGTCAGGCAGGGCAGGTAGTGGGCGATCTCGGTCATGTTGGTTTCCTCGGGCTCCGAACATGGCCGGGTGTGGGATCACGCGTCGATGCTGTCGCGATACGGCCGTTACGAAACCGTGACGCCGGGGCCTAGAAGGATCCTTGCGAGATCCTTGAAGGATTCTTGGAGGATTCTTGGAGCGCGGCGTGGCAAGTTGCGCGAGCAGACGCAAGAGCACCCAATTTGGTGCCCGAAATGGGTGCTTTTGCGTCTGCTCGCCAGCTCGCAATGACACGATACGGACGTGGAACTGTCCTGTTGGTCGTGCGGAAGCCCGTTGGCCGCATCGGCTAAGTTCTGCAGCGAGTGTGGTAAGCCGCGGGCCCAGAGCTCCCAGTCGGCGGAGTACAAACAGGTCACCGTCTTGTTCGCCGACGTGGTGCATTCCATGGACCTCGCGGCGTCGCTCGGTGCCGAGCGGCTCCGGGAAGTGATGGCGGCGCTGCTGGATTGCTCGACGGCCGTCGTGCAGCGCTACGGCGGCATTGTGGACAAGTTCACCGGCGACGGCATCATGGCGCTGTTCGGCGCTCCGGTTGCCTTGGAAGACCATGCTTTTCGTGCTTGCCTGGCGGCCACCGACATCCAACGGGAAGCCGAACGCTTGGCGGCCGACGTGCAAACCCGTGATGACGTTACCCTGCAACTTCGCATCGGTCTGAATTCCGGACAGGTGATCGCGGGCGAAATCGGCACCGCCGCGGCAAGTTACACAGCTGTAGGTGAACAGGTCGGGATGGCTCAGCGAATGGAATCGGTGGCACCGCCGGGCGGGGTGATGCTCAGCGAATCGACGGCGCGGTTGGTGGACAACGCTGTGCTGCTGGATGAACCGGAGTTGCTGCGGATCAAGGGTTTTGACGTTCCGGTCGCCGCCCGGCGGCTGGTCGCCATCGGTGAGAACCGGCCCCTTCGCCGGGGTGAGTCGACTCTGATCGGCCGGACGTGGGAGCTGAACACGATCAGCGGGATTCTCGACGAGGCCATCGGCGGCGCCGGGTGCGTCGTCAACGTCAGGGGACCTGCCGGCATTGGCAAGAGTCGTTTGGTGCGCGAAGCCGCTGCAATCGCTGCCGACCGTGGCGTCCCGGTGTTCACGAGTTACTGCGAGTCGCATACCTGTGACATCCCCTTCCAGGTCGTGGCGCGGTTGCTGCGGGCAGGAATGGAAATCAACGATCTGGACACCGGTACCGCCCGGGTGCGGGTGCGGGATCGATTTCCCGATGCCGACCCCGAGGACCTCTTGTTGCTGGAGGATCTGCTGGGGATCCGGGACACGGCAGTGCCATTGCCCGATATCGCGGCCGACGCGCGGCGACGGCGATTGACGGCACTGGTCAGCGCGGCTTCGCTGGCGCAGACGGATCCTGCCGTCTACGTGGTCGAGGACGTGCACTGGATCGACGAGGTGAGCGAGTCGATGCTGGCGCAGTTCCTGGCCATGATCCCGCAGACACCCATGCTGGTGCTGATCACCTACCGGCCCGAATACATCGGCGCGCTGGCCCAAGCGCCGGATGCGCAGACGATGGCGCTGCGGCCACTGAATGACGCGCAGGCTTCGGCCTTGACCGCCGAACTGCTGGGCGGTGACCCGTCGACCGGCCGGTTGGCGGAACTCGTCGCAGCGCGGGCTGCCGGGAATCCGTTTTTCGCCGAGGAGATGGTTCGGGACCTGGCAGAACGCGGTGTGCTGCAGGGTAATTCGGGCTCGTACCGTTTGCAGGGCCCAGTTGAAGACGCAACTGTGCCGGCCACGTTGCAGGCAACGATCGGTGCCCGCATCGACCGCTTGGACTTTGCCGCGAAAAAGACGCTGAACGCCGCCGCGGTGATCGGGTTACGTTTTGACCCCGATCTGCTGCGTGTGCTGGTCGACAGCACGGACGTGACCCCGCTGATCGACGCGCAACTTGTCGACCAGGTGCGGTTCGCCCCGCGTGCCGAGTACGCGTTTCGCCATCCGATGATCCGCACCGTGGCCTACGAATCGCAGCTGCGGGCCGATCGCGCGCAGCTGCACCGGCGCCTGGCCGCCGCGATCGAAACCGGCGGTGCGGCCGAGGAAAACGCGGGGCTGATCGCCGAGCATCTGGAGGCGGCCGGCGAACTGCACGCGGCCTTCGGCTGGCACCTGCGAGCCGGAATCTGGGCCAACTTCCGCGACATCACCGCAGCACTCACCAGTTGGCGCCGGGCACAACAGGTTGCCGACCGACTGCCCGAGGACGATCCCGATCGCATGTCGATGCGGATCGCGCCGCGCAGTCTGTTGTGCACCAATGCGTTTCGGGTCGGGGGCAGTGGCGCGGAAACGGGTTTCGACGAGTTGCGTGACTTGTGCGCCACGGCCGGCGACCAGCGATCGTTGGCGATCGGCATGGCCGGTTTGGTGATCGCGCACGAGATGAAGGGGAATCTGCACGACGCTTCTCGGCTCTCCAGTGAACTTGTCCAATTGCTGGAGTCGATTGGTGACTCGACATTGTCGGTCGCGCTGCTCCCTTCGGCATTAGTCGGCAAACACGAGACCGCCGAAATGGCCGAAATCCTACGTCTGGCACAGTATCTGATCGACCTAGCCGAAGGTGACCCGACCAAAGGCAACCTGATCGCCCAGTCGCCTTTGTCGGTCGCGATGGCGTTTCGCGGCCTCGCCGGCGGCTGCTTGGGCATTCCCGGCTGGCGAGACGATATTCGGCAGGGCGTGGAAATGGTCCGTTCTGCCGCCGGGCCGATGGGGCTCTCGGGGACGATTTGGTTCGCGTATACCTTGACGATTCCGACCGGGCTTTTGCTCGCCGACAGCACTGCCGAACGCGACACCGCCCAAGCACTGGCCTTGGGGGAGCAGTCCGGTGACGATCTTGCGCTCGATCTCACGCGAACCACCCGGGGTGTGACCCTTGCCTATCAGGATGGTCCGGTACGCGAGGCGGGCCTCGACTTGCTCGCCAAGATCCGCGAAAGGGCTATGAACCAACGGTTCTCGATGACGCTGCTGCCGATCACCAATATCTGCACCGCGAGACACCACGCCCAGCTGGGCGACATCGAGGGCGCTATCGGATTTTCTCGGACCGCGGTTGAGGAACTTTTCAGCCAAGGCATATCGACGTGGAGCGCTCCGACCGTCGCGGTGCTGGTGGAGTCGCTGTTGCTCAGGGGTTCCGAGTCAGATCTGAGCGAGGCGCACGCCGCGATCGATCGGCTCGCGGAACTGCCGACCGACCCCGGCTATGTGCTGCACGAGATCTGGCTGCTGCGGCTCGAGGCCCTGCTGGCCCAGGCCCGCGGCGATGACGCCGCCTACCGGCAGCACCGCGATCGCTACCGCGCGCGTGCGGCAGAACTGGGTTTCGAGGGCCACATGCAGTGGGCCGCGGCGCTCGCCTAAGTCACCCACTCCGGCTGGCCGGAGGTGTCCACCGCAGAGAAGTCCTTATGACCCAGACCGGCCACGCAACCGCCGTCGACCACGAATTCTGAGCCGGTCGAATAGCTGGACTCGTCACTGGCGAGGTAGATGACGAGGTTGGACACCTCTCGGGGCTCGGCGATTCGACCCAGCGCGGTCTGGAAGATGTCCTCGGGAACCCATTCCGTCATCGGTGTCTTGATCAGCCCGGGGTGGATGGAGTTCACCCGGATTCCGCTGGGCCCCAACTCCAGTGCGGCCGATTTGGTGAGTCCGCGGACGGCGAATTTCGTTGCGGTGTAGCCGTGGCAGGCGATCGTGCCGGCCAGCCCCTCGATGGACGAGATGTTGATGATCGAACCGCGGCCGGCGTCCTTCATCGGCTTGACGACCGCACGAATCCCCAGGAACACCCCGGTCAGGTTGATGTCGAGGATCCGATGCCATTCGGAGAGCTCGTAGTCCTCGAAAGTGCCGACGTTGATGATCCCCGCGTTGTTGACCAACACGTCGACCCCGCCGAACGCGTCGAGCGCGGTCGCTACCGCCGACGCCCACTGCTCGGGCTTGGTGACGTCCAGTGAGACGTATCGGCATGAGTCGCCGACCTCTTTGGCCACCAGTTCGCCTTCATGGTCGAGGATGTCGCCGAACACCACCTTCGCGCCCTCGTCCACCATCGCCCGCACATGCGATGCGCCCATCCCGCGCGCGCCGCCGCTGACCAGCGCGACCTTTCCCGCCAAGCGTCCTGCCATATCGTCCTCCAGATCGTTCGAATCGCCTTATGTTCTCAGCTGGTAATCGTCGGGGTTCGGGCGGTTCGTCCACTTCCAGTAGTCGACGATGCGCCAGGCATACAAGGTCGGCGCCGAGCCCGCGGCGTTCTTGTAATAACTGGCCACCGCAGGGTGGGTGTACACCATTGTCTTGAGCTGCTCGGCGCTACGCCGGTTGTAGTCGTCGCACACGTCCTTACGGACGACGGCCGAGCCGACGCCCGCGGCCAGCACCATGTCGATGCAGTCCATGATGTAGCGCATCTGGCATTCGGAGTTGTAGACGATGCTGGCCCCGTTGACGGCATTGGTGCCCGGTCCGTACATGCAGTAGAAGTTCGGGAAACTCGGCACCGCGACGCCCAGGTATGCGTACGCCGCGTCGCCCCACTCCGCGTTGAGCTCCACCCCGTCGAGCCCGCGCACATTGATGGGACCGAGTTGGTGGTTGACGTCGAATCCGGTGGCCCAGCACGTCGGCCGGCCGGTGCACGCCGTCGACGCTGGTCACGCCGTCGGTGGTGATCTCGGCGATGCCGTCGCGGATCAACTCGACGTCGTCACGCTGCAGCGTCAGCAGCCAGGTGCCGTTGTCTTGAAGCATGTGTTTACCCATCGGCGGGTAGTTGGGCGTGACCTTGGCCAGCAGTTCCTCGTCGGAAGTGAAGGCGCGCATCCACGCGATGAACAGCTCGCGGACCTGCTGGTTGGCCGCACTCACCGACAGGCCGCCGTTGTCCCAGTCGGGGTCGATCACCACCGGTCGGCTGCGCCGTCGGTGATCGGCCACCACAGCACGAACCGTAGCCAGCGCCCGTAGTAGGGCAGGTGGCGTACCGCCCACTTGGCTCCCTCGCCGATCGGCGCGTGATAGTTGACGTTGGGAGCCATCCACTGCGCGGTGCGCTGGTAGACGTCGACGTGCTCGGTGATGGCCGCGATGGCCGGCACCAGCTGGAACCCGCTGGCGCCGGCACCGATCACCGCCACCCGCTTGCCGGTCAGGTCGACGGCGTCGTTCCAGTCCGCGGTGTGAAAGACGGGCCCGGCAAAGGTGTTGGCGCCCTTGATATCCGGGATGACGGCGTTGCTGAACTGGCCCACCGCGCAGATCAGGGCCCGGGCGGTCAGCGTTTCGCGGCCGCCGTCGGCGCCGCGGGTTTCCACCCGCCAGGTGGCCGTGGCGTCGTCCCACGTGGCGCCAATGACTTCGGTGTCGAATCTGACGTGCGGAGCGATGTCGTGACGCCGCATCACCTCGTCGAGGTACCCCAGGATCTCCGGCTGCTCGGAATAGAAATGAGACCAGTGGTCGGTGGGTTCGAACGAATACGCGTAGTAGTGGTTGGCGATGTCGACCCGGCAACCCGGATAACGGTTGGCCAGCCACGTGCCCCCCACCTGCGACTGCTTCTCGATGATGGTGAACGGCACGCCGGCCTGCTTGAGCTTGATGCCGGCCAGCAGACCGGCCTCGCCGCAGTCCGTCTCGCAGTGCCGGGTGCCGGATGTCCGGGAATACCGCATCGCAACCGCCGTGCACCCGAGGTAGAGTTGGCAAACATTGTCAGTCCGGGCTGGGGGAGGTGGATTCAGTTGGCCAGTAGGCCAGTTGGTGCGTTGAAAAGCCTAGTGCCGATTGGTGTTTTGGGTGCAGCTGTGCTTGTGACCGGGGTCGGATCCGGGCCGGGCGGCACACCCGGGAGCTACACTCTGATCTCGACGACGACGGCGTCGGCGCCGCCGGCGACTCCGTTGACACCGAATGACGGCGGGTACGTGCGGGTGCAAACGAAGTCCGGGGCGGTCAGTTGTTCGATCAATGCCGAGCTGGTCGCCTGCCGGACCGCCGCGAACAACTGGCCCACCGATTCGGACGGCCAGCACCAACACGTCGCCAGCGTCAAGGCCAACGGCGAATTCAATTGGGTGAAGGCTGATCTCGGGTTGCTCGAGGGCAAGGTCACGATGGATTATCAGACCTACAGCGCGGTGGGCTGGACGATCGTCGCCAGCTCCGACGGCACGAAGTTCACCAATGACCGCACCGGACACGGCATGTCCGTCAGCGTGCAGAGCGTGACGCCATTCTGACCGCGCTCACCACACCAGCTGGGCGTGGCTGAAGTACGGGCCACCTGTTGGGTCGTACTGCGAATATCCCTGGTTGACGATGGGTGTGAGCGCGGTATTCAGCCAGCTGACAACGGAATTCGGAGCACCCATTTGCTGCAGTGGCCACAGTAACGGCAACGTGGCGGTGGGGATCATGTAGGTCGTCGTGGATCCGCCCAGCGAGTTCGTCTCGGAGGAGACCATCACCGCCCCGGACAGCGAGGCATGTGCGGTGGGCGAATGTATGTGCATCGCACCCTGCACGGCATTCAGGTCGGCCAGCAGGTTCCAGGGCCGGTCGGGAGGATCAGCCCAGCCGTCGTATTGCGTATACACCACATCGGTGTGGTATTTGGTGACCGGCGGAGCCGCCGTGGTGTAGCCAATGATGCGCGGGAAGTTGGTTCCGGCGGGCAGGTAGGTGTCGGCGATGCCGCGCTCGGGGTTGCCGAACTCGACGAAGGTCACCATGTTCGCCGGCGGCGCGCCGGGAGCACTGGCCAAATAGGCTAGCTCGCGGTCGATGACCAGCGTGCCCTCCGACAGCCCTGCCACCACGAACGGCTGGCCCGTGGCGGTGGCGTTGAGAATGTCGGTGTTCAACATCTGCTGACCGATGGCCAAAGACTTGTTGATGGTGGGGGCGTTCAATCCGGTGAATATGCCCGCGCCGGCCGGATAGTTCACCACCTCCGGAGTGGTGCCCTGGAACCAGTTGGCACCGATCGAGGCGTTCAAGGCCGCATATTCGTCGGGCGTCAGGTGTCCGGTGAACAACCCTGGAGCAGCACCGGGAAGGGTAATGCGTGTCCCGGTGAAGGTCGCCGAATTCTGTGCGGCCAGGTTCTGTGGTGATTGCTGCCACGGCGTCACTTGCCCCCCGGCAGCCGACGCCGCCGCGTGATAACCCACCATCGCGGCCACATCCTGGGCCCACATCTGCTCGTATTCGGCTTCGACCGCCGCGATGACTGGAGCGTTCTGCCCCAACAGGTTCGACACCACCAGCGACCTCAACTGCACGCGATTGGCGGTGACCGCCGCCGGATGCACCGTCGCGCCGAACGTCGCCTCAAATGCCTCGGCCGCCGTCCGGGCGGCGCCGGCCGCCTGCTCGGCCTGGCTAGCCACCGCACCCAGCCACGCCACGTAGGTAGCGGCCACGTTTCCCATCGCCGCCGCGGCCGCACCCTGCCACCACTGACTTGCCATGCTCGAGGTCACCGACCCGAACGAGGCCGCCGCGGACCGCAGCTCGGCCGCCAAGTCGTCCCACGCCGACTGCGCCGCCAACATGGAGCCCGACCCCGCGCCCGCATGTATCCGCACCGAATTGACCTCGGGCGGCAAAACCAAATAGTCGATCGGTGCGCCCCCTTCCTGCGGTCTTGACGATGGCGACGCCGCGTGAAATGGCTCAAGTCATTGTGGCCGATACGCTCGGGGCCGCGATCAAAATCGCGGAATCGGCGCGGGTTTCTCGTCAGGACCCGACGGCTGGCGGCCGGCCGAGCCGCAGATGCAGGATCGGAAAGGGACGCCCGTCCGCGTCGGTCTCCGAACGATTGAGCGTGCTGAAGCCGTGGTGCTGATAGAACCCGACGGCTTGAGGATTCTGTTCGTTCACGTCGACCAACAGATCGGGAACCTTCGCGATCGCCTCGCGCAGCAGCGCGGATCCGACGCCGTGGCCACGATGCCGCTGGTCGATGAACAGCATCTCCAGCTTGCCGTCAGCCAACCCGGAAAAACCGACCGGGGTGCCTTCCAGAGTTGCCACAGTCAGCTCGACCAATCCCAGATACTCACCGGCCAAACGCTTTTCGTAGTAGTCGATATCGTCGGGGGTCAGGAACTGATGCGTAGCCTGCACCGTGCCACGCCAGATGGCCACGAGGACAGGCCATTCGGCCGCACCCCGACACGGCCGCAACACCAGATCATCCGTTGGCCCCACGGCGACAGGCTAGACCTGCCGACAAGACAGATCTCGCCGGGTGTCAGACTTCCTCTACAAAAGCCAAGCCCGGCTAAGGAAGGGACGGATGATGACCGCTGATCGGCACCGGTCCCGCACGTTCGTCGTGACCGGCGCCGCGTCGGGTATCGGCCTGGCGACGGCGCGGCGCCTGCTGGACGAAGGCGGCACCGTCATCGGCACCGACCTGGCCTCCCCGCCCGACCTCGGCCCCGGGTTCCGGTTCGTCTCGGCCGACGTGACCGACGAAGCCGCAGTCGCGTCCGTGCTGGCTGCGGTGCCGAACCGCCTCGACGGTGTCGTGCACTCCGCCGGAGTCGCTGGCGGCGGTCCGGTCCATCTGCTCCCACGCGCCGAATGGGACCGGGTGATCGGTATCAACCTCACCGCCACCTTCCTGGTGGCCAAGGCCGCGCTGGCCAGGATGATCGAACAGCCCCGGGTCGACGGCGAGCGCGGCTCGATCGTGACCCTGGCCAGCATCGAGGGCCTGGAAGGTACCGCCGGCGGCAGTTCATACAACGCCGCCAAGGGGGGTGTTGTGTTGTTGACAAAGAACATCGCGCTCGACTACGGCCCGAGCGGGATCCGGGCCAACGCGATCTGCCCGGGCTTCATCGAAACGCCGATGCTTCACAGCGTCTTCGGCATCCCGGGGATGGAAGGCCCGGCCGGCTCGATCACCAAGGAGCACGCCCTGCGACGGCTGGGACGGCCGGAGGAGATTGCCGCCGTGGCGGCCTTCTTGTTGTCTCCCGACGCGTCCTTCGTCACCGGTCAGGCCATTGCGGTCGACGGCGGCTACACCGCCGGCCGGGATCACGGCGTGGTCGCGATGTTCGGCTTCCCCCAATAGCCCGAATACCGAGCGATAGGAAACACCGATGACGTCGATATCGGAGACAGCCGAAACGAGTGGCCAGGTCGTTGCCAAGGCACAGGGGATGCGTGACCTGGTGCGTGCCGAGGCAGCCGAATCCGAGCGGTTGCGCACGCTCACCGACGCGATTGTCGACGAGATGTGGGCCAGCGGACTGATGTCGGCGTTCAACCCCGTCGTCGCCGGCGGAGCTGAACCGTCGTTCGCCGAGATGATCGAGACGTGGATCGAAATGGCTTGGCAGGACGGCTCGTTCGGGTGGATCGGCATCGCGAACCTGCCGTCGTCGTTCGCGGCAGCGGCCTATCTGCCCGACGAGGGTTTTGCCGAAGTGTTCACCGCCCACGACAACCGCGTCACCATGGGAGGCCAGTTCTTCCCCAATGGGCAGGGGCAGACCACCGACGGCGGTTACCGGTTGAGCGGATCGTGGAGCTTCGGCTCGGGGATCGGTCATTCGCAATACGTCGCCGCCGGGTTCTTCCCGATGGACAACGGGGAGATGCGCTGGATCAGCGAAGGTATCCCGGACATGCAGGTGGCCGTGCTTCCGCGCGCCGACGTCTCGTTCAACGACGGCTGGTTTGTGCAGGGGCTCAAGGGAACTGGGTCGTACGACTACAGCGTCGCCGATGTGTTCGTGCCGCAATACCGGACGTTTCCGCTGTTCACCCGTGAGCCGCACAGGGGTACGTCAGCCGCCACCCGGATGGGGCTGATGCCGGTGACGGCGGCCGGTCACGCGTCCTGGGCGCTCGGGGTCTCCAAGAGCATGCTCGACGATGTCGCCGAACTGGCGGCCACCAAATACCGGATGAGCGACATGGCCGCACTGGCCAGTCGCCCGACCTTCCAGAAGGGGCTGGCGCAGCACGTCGCGGCGTGGCGCGCCGCACGCCTGCTGGTGCTGGACGCCTTCACCACCGCCGAGGCCGCCGTCGCAGCCGGCCAAGAACTGACCCCGACCTTACGAGCTGACATGCGTGCGGCCGCCAACCATGCCACCGACACGGCGCGAAGCTGCGCGGAATGGGCTCATCTGGTCGCCGGAACCACCTCGATCCGCGAGGGCACTCGCCTGGAACGCGCATTCCGTGACATGTACACCGGAACCCAGCACGCCTTCATCAGTGAGAAGGTCGCTATTGACGTGGCACAGGTCTGGCTCGGCATCGTCGAGGACCAGTTCGGCCTCTGAGCGGCCTCGCGCCGAGCGTCACGCCAGCGTGACTGCGGGGCGGCGGGTGGTGGAGAAATCGCAGCTAAGCCGGTGCTTCCCGGGCGCCGCGGCCCAGGTGACGGAACCCCGCACACGCCTTCTTGATCCCCAGCGCGTAGGGCAACGCGCTGGACTCGAACCTCAGCTTCGATGCCAGCCGGGCGCCGAAGCGGGGCTCGGGCACCTCGGGTGCCATCACGGACGTCGCGAGGTCGATGTAGTGGGTGGAGGTGTCCCCGATGCCCTCGAAGTGGTGGGTCAGCGGGTTGCAAAGCCCGCGCATAGGCTCGTCCAGGCACTCGGCGACGGGGTCAGTCATCAGGACGTATTCCGGCACCGGCACGTCGTTCTTCAGCATGCGGTGCACGAGGATGACGTCGACGCCGGCCAGCTCGACATGCCGCTTGACCTTTTGCTCGGCCACCTCGCCCTGGTGCGCGACGAACTTCAGCGACAGGCTGCCTAGCTGCTCGCAACTGTCACAGTCGCAGGCGGCATCCTTCTTCATGCTTTCCCGAGACCTGAGAAATGACCGGCGCATATCGGAAATACGTTCGCAGATAAGCACTTTGGCGTTGCCGCCGGGCGCCCAGAAGAAGGCCGCGTCGCCCTCCAGCTTGGCCAGCTTCAGGCCTTTGCCGGCGTCGATGACCGACTCCAGCAGGCCGGCCACCGTCAGCTGGGCGTGGGCCAGGTGCATCCGGTTCCAGTGCATGTAGTTCGTATATCCGCCAATGTCAGCAATGAGCAGAACCGCGCGTTGGATGGCCATGATTTCCCGAGTCTAACCAGGTCAGGCGCGCAGAGCGATCGGGTGTGCGAGCGCGGTGGGCCCACCGTCCGTCGCCACCGCCGCAGCCGAGAGGGTGGCATCCTTGGTCTATGGGCTTGGTCGTCCGCCTCGTGGAGCTTCTCATCATGGTGATGCCGCTGGTGGTGTTGATCGTTGGCGGGCACATGGCGTTCTCCGCGTTGCGGCGGCGGGGCGCCGAGCCTCCTCGGGAGCCCAGCGGCGTAGACCGGGACGCCACCCGCGCACGCTTGGGCGGCAACCAGGCCGCCCAGTGGGCCGCGATCAAGCGTGTCGTCGAGCAGCACGACCGGACGGATCAGCGCTGGCTGGATTACGAACTCGACTTCGCCAAGCTGCTGGACTTCCCGCTGATGACCGACATGCGCAATCCGTTGACGACGAGCTTTCACAAGGCCAAGCTCAGGTCGGACCTGCTCCGCCCCACCAGAGCTGAAGATCTGCTCGACGACCGAGAGGCCGCGGCGCAGTACCTCGCAGCCGTCGAGGAGTACGCAACCGCCTTCGATGTCGCCGAGGCTGAGGCGATCCGGCTGCGCCGCACCGAATTCTCTGAGGATGGACAACAGCGGATCGCGCGTGCTCAGCGGCTGTTGCGCGTGGTGTCGGACGCCGCCGCGACGCCACAGGAGCGTCAGCACGCCTACGACCTCGCCCGTAAAGAACTCGATGGGCTGATCGTGTTGCCCGCCCCGACCCAGGCGAGAATCGAGCGCGGGATCGCCGGTGAATTAGACGGGTAGCCGTCGCCGTCCGAGCCGCCTGAGGCTATTGAAGCCGCCATTACGGACCAGCGGGCAACTGTAAACTCCGGGCCGCATACCATCAGCGCATGCGTGGCTACAAGATCTTGATCACCGGCCCCAGCGGTCAGGTCGCCGCCCCCATCGCGCGGGCGCTGGCCGCCGACAACGAGGTGTGGGGTATCGCCCGGTTCACCGACGCCGCGGCGCGTGCCGGTCTGGAGCAGGCGGGCGTGCACTGCGAGGCGGTCAACCTGGCCGCCGGCGACTTCAGCGCGCTCCCGGACGACTTCGACTACGTCCTCAACTTGGCCGTGGCCAAGAGCGGGAACTGGGACAAGGACCTGGCCGCCAACGCGGAGTCGGCCGGCCTGCTGATGTCCCACTGCCGCGGCGCAAAAGGCTTCCTGTACTGCTCCTCGACGGCGGTCTACGACCCGCCGGACGACGTGCCGCGCACCGAGCATGCCGCGCTGGGCGACAACCACAAAGTCGTGTTCCCCACCTACTCGATCTCCAAGATCGCGGGCGAGGCCGTGGTCCGGTCGATGGCCCGAGTGCTCGGCGTGCCCACCACCATCGCTCGTCTCAACGTCCCGTACGGCGACAACGGCGGGTGGCCGTTCTTCCACATGGAGATGATCCTGGCCGGCATTCCGATTCCGGTGCCGCCCGGCGGGCCGGCCTGCTACAACCCCATCCACCAGGACGACATCATCGCGACGATCCCCAAGCTGCTCGAGGTGGCCTCGGTCCCGGCGGTCACGGTCAACTGGGCCGGCGACACGACCGTCAGCCTCCAGGAGTGGTGCACCTATCTGGGCTCGCTGGTCGGCCGCGAGCCGGTGTTCCAAGAGAACCCGCAGGCGCTGGGCGGCGTGCCCATCGACCTGACCCGGATGCGCGAGCTCGTCGGCGGCACCACGGTCAATTGGCGCGACGGGATCAGCCGCATGGTCGCCAAGTTTCATCCGGAGTTGGTCAGCTCGGTGGGCGCAACGGCCCAGCGCGTCGAATTCGATTGATAGGACGGATATGTCGAGAACGGTGGTGATCGGCGCGTCGAGCGGGCTCGGGCGCTGTATTGGTGTCGGCCTGGCGCAGCGCGGCGCGAATGTCGCGCTGCTGGCACGGCGGCGGGAACGTCTCGAGGGGGCGGCGCAGGAGGCGGGGGAGGGCTCGATCGGCATCGAATGCGATGTGACCGACCAGGATTCGTGCCGATCGGCAATCGATCAGGCCGCTGAGGCACTCGGCGGCATCGACCACCTGGTGTATGCGTCGGCCATCTGCCCGCTCGCGCGCATCGCCGAGACCGACGCCCAATTGTGGCGGCAGGTCATGGACACCAACGTCATTGGTGCGTCGCTGGCAACGGCCGCTGCGATCCCGCATCTGGCGGCGTCCGAGGGTAAAGCGGTGTACCTCTCCTCTGATTCGGGCACGTACGGCCCGCCGTGGCCCGGTCTGGGCGCGTACGGCGTCAGCAAGGCGGCGCTGGAGCGGCTGGTCGAGGTGTGGCGGGCCGAGTATCCGAATGTCGGCTTCACCAACCTGATCGTCGGCGAGTGCGCCGGCGGCGAGGGCGAATCGATGACCGGCATGAGCTCCGACTGGGATCGCGAGCTCGCCACGAAGGCTTACCCGCTGTGGACCGCCCGCGGCTGCATGCCAGGAAAATTGATGCCCGTGGAGGATCTCATCGAGGTGGTGCACATGGTTCTGCGCACCAATGCGACGACGTCGATGCCGGTCGTGGTTGCCCGAGGCGCGTCGGCGACCCCGGCAGGCCTGCTGGACGCCTGACTGAGATGTCTGAACGTCCGCGCGACATCAGAGAACTGCTCGACGACACCGAGGCCTATCGGGACGAGCTGCATCGCCGTTGGACCGGGCTGCTCAGTTACCGCTACATCGGTCGCAATCACGGGTCGATGAACCTCGGCGAGGTCGACGACACGGTTCGCATCCGACGCGACATGCGCAACGAGGCCGGCGGAATCATGGCTGCCCCGTTGGCGATTGCGTCACCGGAGGGGTGTCAGACCGACATGGTCGCGGTACCCAATCCGGTGATCTCCTCGGTGCAGATCCTGGATCCGGGCTTAGACGTCGACACCATCCTGGTGGTGGGTTCCGGCAACATTCACCAGGGCAGGATGATGGGCTACGGTCGTTGCCTGATCGTCGACGCCGACAACCCCGACCGTGTGATCGCCTTCATTCAAGGGCAGGGCGCGGTGATCGGCACTCCGCCGCCCGGGCTGGAGAAGATGGACGTCACCGGCACCGAGCTGGTCATCGAGGATTCCCCCGACCTGCCGCCGCTTTGGCAGGCGTTCGGCGCGTCCCGGCGCGACGACGGGCACTGGGTGATGCCCGAGCTCACCCTCGAGGTGGCGTCGCCCGACGCCGCGCTGCACATCGGGCCGCAGCACGTCTTGCTGGAGACGGCCGCGATTGATCTGGCCGCCGAGCAGGCGGGCACCAGGAAGCTGCAGGTGCAAAGCTGGCACGTGATGTTCATGTCTCGAGGCAAGGTCGGCCCGTTCCGCGCCGATGGGACCGCCTACCGCGGCGCCGACGGGCGCATCGGCGTGCGGATGCTGATCCACGACGAGGGCAACGATGATCGCCCCATCACCGCCGGCTCGGCGGTGTTCGACGTACTGTAGGCGCGTCTGCTCGCCCCACTAGGGAGAGGTGCACATGGAACTAACTGGCAAGACGGTCCTGCTCACCGGCGCCACCGGCGGCCTCGGGCGCGCGATCGCCGCCGCGCTGGCCGGCCGCGGCGCGCGTCTGATCCTCAGCTCGCGTAAGCCGGAGGAGCTCGATCAGCTGGCGTCCTCGCTCCCCGGCAGCGGTCACCGCACCATCGTCAGTGACCTCGCCGAGGCGGGCGCCGCGCTCACGCTGCTCGCCGAGGCGGGCGATATCGACGTCCTGGTCGCCAACGCCGCGCTGCCGGCGTCGGGCAAGCTCGACGACTTCACCGCCAAGCAGATCGACCGAGCGCTGACGGTCAACCTGGAGGCGCCGATCCAGATGACCCGAGAGTTGATCCCGGCGTTCACCGCGCGGGGGTCCGGGCACTTGGTGTACATCTCGTCGCTCTCCGGCAAGTCGGCGACGGCCCGCGCCTCGCTTTATGCGGCAACGAAATTCGGCATCCGCGGCTTCGCGTGGTGTCTGCGCGACGACCTGCGCCCAGCCGGCGTCGGCGTCTCCCTGGTCAGCCCGGGAGCGATCGGCGGCGCCGGGATGTTCGCCGAATCGGGCGCCACCGCACCGGCGCTGCTCGGCACCGGCACGCCCGAACAGGTCGGAGCCGCAGTCGTTTCGGCGATCGAGCGCAACCGCGGCGAGGTGACCGTGGCACCGTTGCGTGCGCGGGTGCTGGCGCGAATCGCGGCCAACGCCCCGGGGCTTTCCTCGCGTCTGGCCGGCGACATCGCGGCCAAGGCCGCCGACGAGATTGCCGCCGGTCAGACCGACAAGCGCTGACGCTTGCTGTTCGGCACGTCTGCGCTGACGGCAGCGTCTCATCGACTTCGCATCGAGACTGCAACCACGGCGTCGAAACTGCGGTGAGGGCGTCTTTGAGCGCCGTGGAGTAGCCCTGAACGCAGGCTCGACGCAACATTGGCCGCGCTAGGCGAGTTCTCGAATTGCGCGGCCCATGCGTGATACGGCCTCGGCCAGAATGCCTTGTGAGGTTGCGATGTTCATGCGCACGTGGCCCACTCCGCCCGTTCCGAAGGCGTGACCCGAGGTGAGCAGGACGCGGGCGTGCTCGAGGAACCAGCTCGCGGGCCCGGACAGATCGGACACCACAGCGATACCGTCGGCGGCCTGTTCGGTGAACCCGAGCTGCCGGCAATCCAGCCACGCGAGATAGGTGCCTTGCAGCGGTTGGTATTTGACGCCGGGAAGGTGCTCGGCGACCAACTCGCCCAGCAACGTTCGGTTGGCGTCTAGGCCCTGCAGCAGCGCGTCGAGCCAGTCACCAGCCGAGTGGAAGGCTTCGGCATGCGCGATGACGCCCAGGTGGCTGGGTCCGTGACTGACCTCTTCGGGCAACCGCTTGAGGTCCGCCGCCGACTCCGGACCCGCAACGGCCAACGCGGCTTTCAGCCCGCACAGATTCCACGCCTTGGAAGCCGACAGCACGGCCAGAGCGTTCTCCGCCCCGGGGACACTCAGGTACGGCGTGAATCGCGACCCCGCCAGCACCAGCGGCGCGTGAATCTCGTCGGATACCACCCGAACACCGAAGCGGCGGGCGCGTTCGGCAATACCGCTCAGTTCGTCGACGGTGTGCACCGCCCCGGTCGGATTGTGCGGGTTGCACAACAGGTATGCCACTTTCCCGCCTGCCCCGGCCGCGTTACGGGCACGCGAGAACGCTTCCTCCAACGCCGTCAACTCAATCCTGCCGTCACTGCCCAGCGGCGCTTCGACCACGCGCCGGCCGTCGTGCGACACGAATGCGAAAAACGGCGGATACACAGGAGGATTGACGATCACCGCGTCACCGCGATCGGTGACCAGACGCAGCATCTCGACCACGCCGAGCATGACGTCGGGAACGATCGCCGTGCGGCCGATCTCCAAGTTGTGCCATTGCCAACGGCGCGAAGCGAATTCACTGAGCGCCTTGGCATAGGCCTTCCCGTAGGGATAGCCGGTGTCGCCGATATCGACGGCCCGGTGGATGGCTTCGGCCACCGTCGGCGCGAGCCTGACATCCATCTCGGCGACCCACAGCGGCAGCACATCGGCGGGGCGCGCGCGCCATTTCATGCTGCTGCGCTCTCGCAGTTGTTCGACCGTCAGTTCCTCGAGCGGATTCACGATCCACTACGTTAGCCGCCGACGAAGGCGCCCTTCGGGATCGTCAGGGGCAGATCCACCGAACTCAGCAGACCGGGTTCTGCGGCAACGACATACGGCACTGCGTTGACGACGCGCATCGCGGTCGCGACCATCGCGCCGGCCCCGGACGACATGCTCGCGATGCCCGCCCGGGCCGGGTCGCGGAGCGTGGCAGCCAGGGTGCAGTCGATGTCGGGGTCGCCGGTGATCATCACGCGGTAGGACAGATCGCCGATCCCGGTGGGCCAGTCGGGGGCGACGTCGTGCGCGAGGCGGGTGACGTGCTCGATGACAATGGCTTCACGGCCGTCGACCACACCGATGGCCTGCATGCGCAACGCGCCGCACGTTCCAGCCTCCACCGTGCCCATGGCGACTTCCAGCGTCCGGTTGGTGACGGCGCGGTCGAACCCTTCGCGGACCTCCTGAACCTCGACGCCGAGCGCGTCGGCGACCAACCGGATCTGTCCCTGCCACTCGCCGGCGATCGCGCCGGGAAAGCCTATCCACGGCTGGTAATCCATCGGGCGGCCGAAGCCCAGTGCGTCGCTCATGATGTCGGGCACCCCGTAGTCGTCGTACAGGCCGATCTCGAATGCGTGGATTTTCTCGATCGACGACGACTGAGTGGACAGCACCAGGGGCAGGTAATCGGCGGCGAAGCCTGGTTCGATCCCCGACGCGTACAAGGACACCTGGCCCTGCTTGGCGGCCGCGACCAGCTGATCGCGCCATTCGGCGGGTTGATAGGCATGCGGATTCACCAGACGGGTGGTGCTGGTCGTGACGACGTTGATCCCGGCTTCGAGCAGCTTGACGTAGTCCGGAATGGCCAGCGCGTCGCGTTCTGGGCCGCTGGCCGCATAGATCACGCAGTCCGGCCTCAGGGCGATCAGCGCGTCCGCGTCGTTGGTGGCGGCAAGCCCGATCGGCTCGCCGTTGGCCAGCTCGCCGGCGTCCTTACCGACCTTGTCGTCGGAGTGCACCCAGACACCGACCAGATCCAGATCGGGCCGGTGCTTGATAGTGCTGATGGCGATCGACCCGATGCCACCCGTCGCCCACACCACCACGCGGTATGCCATCTTCTTTCCTCCTTTGGGATTTCGTCATCCGGATTGGCAGCGAAAGCCGAAGCGACGGATCTGGCCGTCATCGGGCCTCTTCGGGGGCGGTCAGAACTGATACCGAATGTTTGATCCGGAAGCTAACAGCAGGGGACCGGCGGGTCAAGGGTTGCGTCGCTCAAGGACCGGCGATGCTCTTCGGGATATTGAACAAACATTAGGTTAAGGTGCTTGGATATGACGGCATCGGACGGCCGACGGTTGGCCGGGGCACGCTGATGTTCACGCTGAGGTTCGACATGCGGGTGCCCAGTTGGGCCGGCCCGGCCGCGGACCTCTACGCCGCGGCCATCGACATGTGCGCGTGGGCAGAGACGCGAGGTGCGGTGCTCGCCGTGCTATCTGAGCACCATGGCACCGACGACGGGCATCTGCCGGCGCCGCTGATGTTGGCCTCGGCGATTGCGGCCAGGACGCGGAGTTTGGCGATACTGCTGGCCGCGGTGCCGATTCCGATGTGGGATCCCGTCCGGCTCGCCGAAGAGATGAGCGTGCTGGACCTGATCAGCAGGGGACGGGTGTCCTACGTCTTCGGGGTCGGGCATCGACGTGAGGAGTACGACCACTTCGGCATCGACATGGCCACCCGCGGCCGGGTGGCCGACGAGATCTTGGCCGTGCTGGGCCCGTTGCTGCGGGGTGAGCCTGTCGAATATCGCAACCGCACCGTGCGGGTTACCCCGTCCTGCGGCTCGGCCGGTGGGCCGCTCATCCTGATCGCCGGTGGCAGCGAGGCCGCGGCCAGACGGGCCGGGACCGTTGGGCTCGGGTTCATCTCGCAGACCGACCGGCCCGGCCTGAAGGAGTTCTACGAAGCGCAGTGCCGCGCCCACGGACATCAGCCCGGAGTCATTCAGTTTCCCGTTGCTGGCGCTCCGACAACGGTTTTCGTTGCCAGAAACGAGCGAGCCGTAGACGAGGCCTGGGATGTGTTGGGGCCCCACCTGCTCCACGACGCACTGATGGCGGCGTCCTACCGGCCGCACGGCGATTCGGTGGCCAGCATCACCCGTGCCGACACCGTGGCCGCGCTGCGCGCCGAGAACGGCCCGTACCGCATCCTCACGCCCGACGAGGCGACCGACTACGTGCGCAGCGGTAGGCCGCTGCCGCTGCACCCGCTCTGCGGTGGACTCCCACCCGAGCAAGCATGGCCATATCTGGAACGTGCTGCGGCCGCCGCGGGCGGTGCCAACGACTAAGGAGTGTCACCCGTGCCTTCCAACCTGCCGTCACCGACCAAGCCGCTGCGTACCGTCGTATGGTCCACCGGGGGAGTCGGGTCGATCGCGATCGACGCCATCGGGCGCCGAGCCGATCTGGAACTCGTTGGGGTATGGGTACATTCGCCCGACAAGGTCGGTAAGGACGCCGGGGAGTTGGCCGGCGGTCAGCCCGTCGGGGTAACGGCCACCAACGATGCCGACGCGCTCATCGCCCTGGCACCCGATTGCGTGGTGTATGCCGCGAGCGGTCCTCAGCGCGACGCGGGCGCGGTTCCCGACTATCTGCGGCTCCTGGCCGCGGGCGTCAACGTCGTATCCACGACGTCGACCGGCCTGGTGTATCCGCCGTCGTATTTCGCCCCGAACTGGCGCGACGAGCTCGAGACGGCCGCCCAGGCCGGCGGCGCGTCCTTCTATGGTTCGGGCATCTTTCCCGGCTTCGCCTCCGACCAGCTGGCGTTGCTGATGACGACCCAGTCGAAGCACATTCGCACCGTCACGGCCAGCGAGATCGCGCTCAACGACCACTACCCGGTCGCGGACGTGATGATGGACGGGCTGGGATTCGGCCGCCCACTGGATTTCGAGCCGATGATGAAGACTCCCGGCTTCATCGAGATGGCTTGGAAGGCGCCGATATACCTGATCGCAGCCGGCCTCGGCGTCGAGGTCGAGCGGCTGCAGAGCTCCTTCGACCGGGAGCTGACCGATCGGGACATCGAGGTCGCATTCGGCACCGTCCAGGCGGGTACCTGCGGAGCGGTGCGGACCCGGGCCGCGGGCGTGGTCAACGGCCGCGAGGCCATCGTCATCGAGCACGTCATCCGGATGGCCCGCCACGTCGCGCCGGACTGGCCGACCTCGGAGTGCGACGCGACCTACCGGGTCGACATCGAGGGCGATCCCGACGTCCATTGCGTGATGACACTGGGGGAGGCGGCAGGCCACGGAGCGGGACACGCGGCCATGGCGTCGACGGCCATGCGGGTGGTCAACGCGATTCCCTACGTGGTCGATGCGGCCCCTGGTTTGCTCAGCTCGCTGGATATCCCGACCACGCTGCCGCGGCACGTATTTGACTGAGCGTTGACGCACGTCTCGGAGTCGACGTAGCGTACGTGAGACAAATATTAGGTCGTCTAGGGAGTTGTCGTGTACACGATGCGCTTCGACATGCGGGCCCCGGCGTCGGGTGCACCCCCGGCCGCGCTATATGCGGCGGCGCCCGAGATGTGCGCATGGGCCGAGGATCACGGCTGCCTGGCCGCCGTGTTGTGCGAGCACCATGGATCCGAAGACGGATACCTGCCGGCCCCGCTGCTGCTGGCCTCGGCGGTCGCGTCGCGTACGCAGCGGATGGCGCTGAGCCTGATCCTGATCCTGCCGTTCTACGACCCGGTGCGCCTGGCCGAGGATATGGCGGTGCTGGACATCCTCAGCGGTGGTCGGGCGTCGTACATCATGGCCCTCGGGTATCGGCCCGAGGAGTACGAGATCTTCGGCTTGCCGCTGAGCGGTCGCGGTCGCCTGGCCGACGAGAAGCTCAGCCTGCTGCGACGGCTGCTCGCCGGCGAGACTGTCGTTCACGACGGACGTCGCATCGTGGCGACACCGCGCCCGCTGACGCCCGGCGGGCCGGCGATCATGTGGGGCGGTGGAACGCTGGCAGCGGCCCGCAGAGCCGGGAGATACGGGCTGGGCATGTTGGCCAACTCCAATGTCCCGGGTATGCGGGAAGCCTACGAGGCGTCTTGCCGGAAGCACGGACACGAGCCGGGCGCGGCGTTCTTTCCCGACCGCAATACGCCCTCGGTCACGTTCGTCGCCGATGACCTGGACCAGGCGTGGTCCGAGCTGGGCCAGTATCTGCTGCACGACGTGCAGACCTACGCAGCGTGGAACCCCGGAGACGAGACAACGGCAGGCTTCTCGCACGTGAGTAGCATCGACGAACTGCGCGAAGCAGGGACGTCGCATGTGATTATCTCGACCGCGGAGGCGATCTCGCGGGTCCGCGACGGCAAGATGCTCACCCTGTCGCCGCTCTGCGGTGGGTTGCCGCCCGACGTGGCGTGGCCCTATCTCAAGCGCGTGGGCGAGGTTGTGATGCCCGAGGCCGCCCGCTCGGCGCTGGCGGACTCCGAGCTCGATGAGTTGCTTTCGAACAAGGGGAAGTAACGATGACCGCAACCGAACTTTATTACGATCCTTTCGATTTCGACATCGACGACGATCCGTATCCGATCTGGAAGAGGCTGCGCGACGAAGCGCCGCTGTACCGCAACGACAAGTACAACTTCTGGGCGTTGAGCCGGTATGAGGATGTCGCCCACGAGCTGATCAATTGGGACACCTACCGGTCGGGTCGTGGCACCACGATGGACATCATCATGAGCGGTATCGAACTGCCGCCCGGCGTGATCCTCTTCGAGGATCCGCCGATTCATGACGTGCACCGCCGTGTTCTGTCAAGGGTTTTCACCCCGCGCAGGATGGAGGCGATCGAGCCGCTGACGCGGGATTTCTGCGTGCGTGCACTTGATCCGTTGGTGGGCACGGGCCGGTTCGACTTCATCGAGAACATCGGTGCGATGGTGCCGATGCGCACGATCGGCTACCTGCTGGGCATCCCCGAAGCGAATCAGGAAGAGATCCGCGACCGCGGCGGGCGCCAACTCACCCTTGACAAGGGCGCGTACCGGCCTGTCCCGAAAGACTTTTTGGAGCACAGCCATGAGATGTTCGCCGAGTACATCGATTGGCGAGTGGACCATCCCTCCGATGACCTGATGACCCAGCTGCTCAATGCCGAGGTCGAGGACGACGCAGGAACGCGGCGGCTGACCCGGACCGAGGTACTGCTGTACACCAGCATGATCGCCGGGGCGGGCAACGAGACCACAACGCGGCTGATCGGTTTCATGGGTCAACTGCTTTCGGAGCATCCCGACCAGCGTCGCGAGATCGTGGCCAACCCGTCGCTGATACCTATGGCGATCGAGGAGGTGCTGCGCTATGAGGCGCCCTCGCCGGTGCAGGCGCGCTATGTGGCCAGCGACGTGCAATGCCGGGGCACAACCATTTCCGAAGGTTCGGTGATGTTGTTGCTCAACGGATCGGCCAACCGGGACGAGCGCAAGTTCCCTGACCCCGACAAATTCGACATCCATCGCGGCCCTACTCACCTCAGCTTCGGCCACGGGCTGCACTTCTGTCTGGGCTCGGCGCTGGCGCGCATGCAGGCGCGGGTGGTGTTGGAAGAGGTCATAAAACGCTGGCCGGACTGGGAAGTCGACTACGCCAACGCCGGCAAGGCCCACACGTCGAGCGTGCGGGGATGGTCCAAGCTGCCGGTCTTCACCGGCTAGCGCTTACGACCCCGCGCAGCATGGTGTCACGAATGTGGATCAGTGCTGCCCGGGTGCCCACCTCGCCCAGAATGCTCGCCGGAATCCATTTGAGCACGATGACGCAGCGCGCCAGCATCTCCAGCGGCGCGTCGTAGCTTCTGATCTCACGGGACCGAATTCCTTCGGACAGCAGCGATTTGATCTGCCGCAGCCGCTTGGGGAATTGCATGCTCGGGTTGGGCGTGTCGGGGGGAATCTGTCGCATCCAGGCCAGCTGAATCCGGAACTCGTCGCCGAATCGGTCTAGCGCGTTGGTGTCGACCCAGCTCAACGCGTCCAACTTCGCGACTGGTGATGCCTGGGAACGAAGTACGCGTTTGGAACCGGCGTCGACCTTCTCGTTGAAGGAGCTCATGATCGAGGCGAGCAGCGCCTCCTTCGAGCCGATGAGGCGAAACCGGGTGCCCTGACCCAGCCCGGCGGCTGCCGCGATGTCCCGGACGGATGTGCTTTCGTAGCCTCGGCGGCCGAATTCCGCGCGCGCCACCGCGCGGATGTGGGCGGTTCTGTCATCGACGTCACTGTCGTCAGTCCAGGCTTGGATGGCCTGGTCGGCGGCGACGAACGCCGCCGACCGATCCAGTTCGTCGTCGCGGGGTTGTCCGGTGCTGAAGCCTTCCAACATGATTCGGCATAACACGATGGCCAGCTGGTCGGTGGGCGCGTTGCGCCGCACCACGTCCAGGCCGATCTGCAGCATCGTCTGGCAGATCCTCTCAGCCAGCATTCGCAGGTCCACGTCGGACCTGACATAGCCGCTCCACCGCGCCGCCCGCAGGGTCTGGTACATGGCCTCCAAAATCACCGTCGGGCGGACGAGTTCGGGATTGGAGTCAGGAGCTTCGTACAGCGAGATCTGGATGGCGGCACGATGCGCGACCGCGCACCGCGCGACCGCGATGCCCAGCTCGGCGATTCGCGCGAACGCTGGGCGGGTGTCGGGATCGTCGAGCGTGTCCAGGGTGTGAACGCCGATGCGGTCCAGCTCGGTGTGGTAACGGCGCAGCAACTCGGTGAGCAGCGCTTCCTTGGATTCGAAATGGTGATACAGGCTGCCCGTTTGAATTCCGGCGGCAGCGGCGATCTCGTGCATCGACGTGCGCAGGCCCGAGTTGGCGATCAGGGCGGCCGCGATCTGCAGGACCTCGGTCCGGCGCGTGCCTTCGTCGACGGCGTGCGGGATCACGGCTCTTGGCTCCCGTCAGCTGACCGAATGTTTGGTCAACGCTATCAAAGGTCGGCGGTCGCGCCGGTTGTGTTGACGCGGCCGACCTGTCTCCATAGAGTCTGAGCAAACGTTAGGTCACTGTCTGGAGATCCCTTGTCGTACGAAAGCAGCGCCCAGCCAATCAAAATCGGTTACCTGATGGACTTTCGGCTGCCCGAGTTCTTCCCCAAGTCCTACTTCGAAGACCTGACACAACCATTCGACCTCGTCTTCAGACAGGCTGTGGAGCAAGGGCTGATCGACCGGCCGATCGAGATCATCTACCGCGAAGTCGAGGGCTTGCCCAAGGGATCGGTGAAAGCGGTCATCGACGCCTACGGCGAACTCTGCGAAGAGGGATGCCTGGCCATCTTCGGCCCGAATATCGGCGACAACGTGATCGCGGCCAGGGAGGCAATCGAGGAGCGTTTCCGGGTTCCTTGCATCAGCGTGACGGGATCCGACGTTGCGCTCGGCGAATGGGTGTTCTCCTTTCCGATGGGCTCGCACACCGACGAGCCCATCTTCTGGTCGGACTTGCTGGCCAAGGGCGGGCACACCGAGGTCGGCGTGCTCGTCGAGCAGTCGCTGGTAGGGGAGACCTATCTGAAGAACTTGCGCGAAGCAGGCAAGCACAAGGGAATTCGAATCGTCTCGGACGTGTCGATCCCACAGACGGCGCAGGATGTGACGGCAGCGGTCAAGACGCTGTACGAAGCCAAGGCGCAGGCCCTTGTGCACTGTGGTTTCGGCTTCGGCATCGTGTTCATCAATCCCGCGCTGCAGGAGTTGGGATGGGACCCGCCGCGGTTCTGCGGCACCGCGTTTCAGAACGCGTGGCTGAACCCGGTGATGTGGAACGCGTTCATGGGCTGGGTCGGGGTCGATCAATACGACGAGGGCAATACGATCGGGCAGAAGTTTCTCGACCAGTACCACGAGGCGTACGGGCGGCGACCGGAATGGTGTGTGCCCGTGGTCAATCGGGATGTCGCGTGCGCCTTGCTGCGTGCGTTGTCCGACGCACACCCGTTGAGCCCGCGGGGGGTTAAGGAAGCGCTCGAGCGGGTGAAGATGATGCCGGCCGCCTCCGGTGCCCCCGGCACGCGAGTGTCCTTCGGCAACTGGACGCGTCGCGCGTGGATGGGCGCGGGCTATCTGGTCGCGCGTCGACTCGATGCCGACGGCGTCAATTCCCATCTCGTCGACCGGTTTGGCGAGGAGTAAGTGCCCGCCCTAACTCGTGTCCACCAGCAGCGCGCCGTCGGGTTGGTTTCCAAGGGTCTGCAACGGGATGTTGTCACCCTTGGCCGTCAGTCGCACGATCTGGGCTAGTTGCTTAGGGGCGTCGCACTGTAGATAGTGGTCCGCACTCGGCAACACCCAGTAGCGGTTGCGGCCAGGCTTCTTCTTGAGATACGTCTGCCAGACATAGTTCGGGACTCGCAACGGCGAGACGTTATCGTGGATGCCCCACACCAGGGTGGTGTTGACCGAGAGCTTGGACAGCGCTTCAAGCCAACTGGTTTCATCGGCGGCGCGCTCGTTCAGGTACTGAATGACGTCGGGCAGCACGCCGATTCCGTCGTTGTAGGTAAAGCACTTCACCAATGCGGCGATCTCCGGGTCGGCCGGCGTCCGCCGGGGCATGAAGGTGGTCATTCCCAGACCGGCCGCCAGCGCCTCCGGCGTCGTCGCTGCCGCCGTGCCTCGTGCCGTGTCGGGATCGAGTAGTGCGGTCTGGAACACCGTGAGGTTCGATAACCGAAGGTAGATGTTGGCGTTCGTCACGATCACGTCGGCGGGCGCGGCCGGCGGGTCCTGGGCGCACAACATGTCCAGCGCGATCATTCCGACGCTGCTGCCCCGGTCATGGGTGAGCATCCGGTAATCACTCAGCTGCCACACCTGAGTGATCGCGTGGACGAGCAGGCGCGCGTCGTCGTACAACGAATACACGTACGGCTCGGGCGGCTTGTCGGAGAGTCCGTGGCCCGGAAAGTCCAGCA
>NZ_DATJYB010000289.1:0-14064 GCF_035499775.1 Mycobacterium sp.
TGCTGGAAACGGTCGACACCCCCGGCACGGTCTTGATGATCTCGAACGCCGGACGAACGGTGTGCGCGGTGGTGTGGACGGCACCGGAGACCATCCCGTCGACCATGCCGTTGTACACCAGCATGGTGCCGAAATACGAGCCATCACGCATGGTTTCACGTGCCTGCTCGACCGTGATTCCTTTGCCCTTGCGCAATTCCGCGTACTGGTCGGCGAACTGGTCGCGCAGTTCGCTGGTGCGGGGGTTGATCACCTTGGTGTTACTCAGGTCGACCCCGAGTTCTGATGCACGCAACCGGATTTGGGCCTCGTCACCCAGTATTGTCAGGTCAGCCACACCGCGCTGCAACAGACGCCCGGCGGACTTGAGGATGCGATCGTCGTCGCCTTCGGGGAGAACTATGTGCTTGCGGTCCGAACGGGCCTGCTGGGTCAGCCCGTAGGTGAACATCTGGGGTGTGGTAACCGTCGGGATCGGAATAGCGAGCTGTGCCAACAGGTCCGCGATGTCGACGTGGCGTTCCATCAGCTCCAGCGCGGTGTCGATCTTGCGCTGCGAGGTTGCCGTGACGCGACCGCGAGCCGAGGCGGCCGCGCTGGCCGCGTCGTAGGTGCCCAGGTTGGTGGCGACGATCGGCAGCCTCAGGCGTAGGCCGGAAACCAGTGCCGCGATCGACGGGTGCAGCTCGAAGCCACCGTTGAGGACGATGCACGACAGCGTCGGAAATCCCTGGGCCGCATGGGCACTGGTGACGGCCAGCACGACGTCCGAGCGGTCGCCGGGGGTGATGACCGCCATCCCGTCCCGCAGCCGTTCCAGCACATGGTCAGCGGTCATCCCGGCCACCAGCACGCCCGTGACCTCGCGTTCCCGTAGCGAGATATCGCCGCTGATCACATTGCCGTTCAAGGCTTCCTGCAATTCGGCGACCGTCGGAGCCGCCAGCAGCGGCTCTTCGGGCAGCACATAACTGCGCGGGGGAAACGTGTGCAGTGCCTCGGCGACGGCGCCCAGCTGCGTGGGATCGCACCGATTGGCCACCACGGCCGCGGTATGGGCACGCTGGGCGGACAACTCGTCCAGGCACACCCCGACGACGCCGGCGATCTGGTCGGGCGTGCGGTCTTTGCCACTGACCGCCAGCAGCACCGGTGCGCCCAGGTTTACCGCGATCTGGGCGTTGACCGACAGCTCGGCCGGACTGGTCACGTCCGTGTAGTCGCTTCCCACGATCACCACCGCGTCGCAGTGCTGCGCCATCTGGTGATACGCGTCGACGATCCCGACGATCGCGGCGTCCCGATCGGCGTGCAGGTCCGCGTAGGTCACGCCGACGCTCTGCTCATACGACAGGCCCGCGGTGGTGTGCTCGAGCAGCAGTTCCAGGATGTAGTCGCGCTCCGCATCCGCGCGCGTAATCGGGCGGAACACACCGACTTTGGCGACCATAGCGGTCAATCGGTGCAGGATTCCCAGCGCGATCGTCGCCTTGCCGGATGCCGGTTCGGGCGCGGCGACATAGATCCCCGAGGCGGGCACCTGTCGTTCAGCCCAGCCGTCGCAGCCTGGGCGCCAGGTCCTTCTCGAACAGCTCCAGGAATCGGCGCTGGTCATGGCCGGGCGCGTGGAATACCAGGTGGTTGAGGCCCCAGGTCACGTACTGACCGACCTTTTCGACGGCCTCGTCGGGGTCCGACGAGACGATCCAGCGCTTGGCGATCTGCTCGATTGGCAGTGCGTCAGCAGCCTTTTCCATCTCGATCGGGTCGTCGATGCTGTGCTTTTGCTCGGCCGTCAGCGACAGCGGCGCCCAGAACCGGGTGTTGTTGAGCGCCAGCTCGGGATCGGTGTCGTAGGAGATCTTGATTTCGATCATCTTGTCTATGTCGTCGGCATTGCGGTTGGCGGCCGCTGCCCCTTCCAAGACGGCCGGCATCAGCTTTTCGGTGTAGAGCTCCTCGCCCTTGCCGGACGTGCAGATGAAGCCGTCGCCCGCGCGTCCGGCGTATTTGGCCACCGCCGGGCCGCCGGCCGCGATGTAGACGGGCACCCCGCCTTCCGGCACGTCGTAGATCGACGCGCCTTTGAGCCGGTAGTACTCGCCGTCGAAGTCGACGCGGTCGCCGCGCCACAGCTCCCGCATCAGCCGCACCGACTCGCGCAGCCGGGCGAACCGCTCCTTGAACTCCGGCCAGGCGCCCTGATACCCCGTTGCGATCTCGTTCAGCGCCTCACCGGTGCCCACGCCGAGGAAGACGCGGTTCGGGTAGAGGCAGCCCATGGTCGCGAAGGCCTGCGCGATGACGGCCGGGTTGTAGCGGAAAGTAGGCGTGAGCACCGATGTGCCTAGCTGCAGCCGTTCGGTCCGTTCCCCGACGGCGGTCATCCAGGCCAGTGAAAACGGCGCGTGCCCACCCTCGTGCCGCCACGGCTGAAAATGGTCACTGACAGTGGCGCTGTCCATACCGTGGGCTTCAGCGGCGACCGCAAGTTCGACGAGCTCGCGCGGCGCGAATTGTTCAGCAGATGCTTTGTATCCGAGTTTCAGTTCAGCCACGAGTTCTTTCTACTCCTCTCCAGATGGTCGCGACCCGCTGCGCCCGGCTTCGCCGCGCTTGCGATCGCTTCTACCCAGATGGTCGCGACCCGCTGCGCCCGGCTTCGCCGCGCTTGCGATCGCTTCTAGACTCGCGGGCATGGCACCGGCGCCGACTCTTTTCCAGGTCACCGACACCGTGCACTTCGTCCGGGGAGGTGCGGTCAATTGGGTGCTGGTCCGCGACGGCACCGGCGTGATGATGATCGACGCCGGCTATCCCGGTGACCGCCAAGACGTGCTGGACTCGTTGCGCAAGCTCGGCTATGACGCGGGCGACGTGCGCGCCATCCTGCTGACCCATGCGCATATCGACCATCTGGGATCGGCGATCTGGTTCGCCAACCAGTACCGCACTCCGGTGTACTGCCATGCCGACGAGGTGGGCCACGCTAAGCGCGAGTACCTGGAGCAGGTGTCGGTCTTCGACATCGCGCTGCGCATTTGGCGACCCCGATGGGCGATGTGGGGCATTCACGTGGTTCGCAACGGCGGTCTGATCCGCGACGGCATCCCGAGCGCCCGTCCGCTGACCGCCGACATTGCCGCGGGGCTGCCGGGACACCCGGTGGCCATTTTCAGCCCTGGGCACACCAGCGGACATTGCTCGTATCTCGTCGATGGCGTTCTGGTCAGCGGTGACGCACTGATCACCGGCCATCCATTGCTGAGTCACCGCGGACCCCAGCTGCTGCCGGAGGTGTTCAGCCACAGCCAGCAAAACTGTCTGCGCAGTCTGGAGGCCCTGGGCCTGGTGGAGACCGAGATACTGCTGCCCGGCCACGGCGACGTGTGGCGCGGCCCGATCCGCGAGGCCACCGACGCGGCGATCGCGCTGGCCCGCTGAGCACCGCAACGGCCGCGCCGAACGTGCCGCCAGGGCGAAAAAACAGCCGGATCTTCGCCCTCAGAGCACGCTCGGCGAAGGCGTTTCGCTTGCCTGCCTAGCCGATGGCCAGCCCGAGGTGCTCACGCAGGGTGTCGCCGGTGTACACGGTGCGAAACGCGCCGCGCTCCTGCAACAGCGGCACCACCCGGTCGACGAATTCGTCCAGGCCGTGCGGCGTCAGGTGCGGCACCAGGATGAAGCCGTCGCAGGCGTCGGCCTGGACGTAGTGGTCGATCTCGTCGGCGATCTGCGCGGCGGTGCCCACGAACTGCTGCCGGCTGGTGACGGCGATGACCAGTTCGCGGATCGAGAGGTTCTCTGCCTCGGCGCGTTCGCGATAGCGGCGGGCCACGGCGGCCGGGTCGACGTGGCGTACCCGTCCCTGGGTGATACCGGGGTCGCTGGTCGGCTCGATCTCGGGGAGCGGCCCGTCCGGATCGTAGCCCGACAGGTCACGGCCCCACACCTGCTCGAGCATCGCGATCGCCGTCGCGCCGCTGACCTGCTGATAGCGGATGTGGCGCGCCTTGTCCTGCGCGTCGTCCGCGGTATCACCCAAAACGAAGGTCGCAGCCGGAAAAACCTTGAGCTGGTTAGGATCTCGCCCGTATGACGCGGCCCGGCCTTTGACGTCGGCGTAGTAGCGCTGGCCATCCTCGAGCAACGCGTGCAGGGTGAACAACGCATCGGCATGCCGGGCACCGAAGGCCCGCCCCTCGGGAGAATCGCCGGCCTGCAACAGCACCGGATGACCCTGCGGCCCCGCGGGCAGCGTCGCGAACCCCCGCACGTCGAACTGGGGACCCGAATGCGCGATGCTGCGAATGCGATCCGGATCGACGTAGACGCCGGTTTCGACATCGGCCAGCACGGCGCCGGGATCCCAACCGTCCCAAAACGCACGGGCCACGGCGAGGAATTCCTCGGCCCGCTGGTAGCGGTCGGCATGATCGAGAAAGCCCCCGCGCCGGAAATTGGCGCCGGTGAACGCATCCGACGAGGTGACGATGTTCCAGCCGGCGCGGCCGCCGGACAGCTGGTCGAGAGTGGCGAATTGCCTTGCCACTTCGAATGGTTCGTTGAAGGTGGTGTTGATGGTCCCGGTCAGCCCGAGTTTGTCGGTGACGCCTGCCAGCGCCGCCAGGACGGTGAAGGTGTCCGGCCGGCCCACCACGTCGAGGTCATAGATCCGTCCCCGGTGCTCACGCAGTCGCAGCCCTTCGGCCAAGAAGAGGAAGTCGAACATTCCGCGTTCGGCGGTGCGGGCGAGGTGTACGAACGAGTCGAACTCGATCTGGCTGCCCGCGTCGGGGTCGGTCCACACGGTGGTGTTGTTGACGCCCGGAAAGTGGGCCGCCAGATGAATCGGCTTGCGGCTCAAGCGATCAGACCCCACCGCCTGGCGATCAACTCATGTGAACGCAACCGGTCCTGATGCTGGTGGGTCACCGAGGTGACGATGAGCTCGTCGGCGCCGGTCAAGCGCTGTAACGCGGACAGCCGCTCGGCGACCTCATCCGGATCACCGACGAATTGCGTTTCCAGCCTGTCCTTTACGACTGGCAGCTGTTCATCGGTGAGCGGGTGGCAGTCGTCCGGACCCGGATAGGGCATGGCGCCCACACCGGTCCGGATGGAATACACCCATTGCCCGTAGCCGGCGGCCAGACGCCTGGCGGTGGCGCTGTCGTCGGCCACGACGATGTCGGCGGAGACCACGACGTAGGGCCGCTCCAGCGCGGCCGACGGGACGAAGGTCTCGCGGTAGGCGTCGATGGCCTCCAGCGCGGTCGCCGGAGTGATGTGATAGCTCGCGACGAACGGCAGCCCGCACGCGCCCGCCACCCTGGCGCTCTGCCCCTTGGTGCTGCCAAAGACCCACGGCGTCAGTCCGGATCGCTCACCCGGCACCGCGTGCACGTCAAAGCCCTCGACCTCATAGGTGCCGTCCAGCATCGCGATGATGTCGCCGAGCTGCTCGGCGAAGTCGGGCGAAATCGCCTCCGGTTGTTGCAGGATCCCCATGGTGGCCTGCACCCGCTCCTTGTCGAGCAGCCCACGCAGATCGAACGGCAGCGGAATCACCACACCGTCGACCTCACGCCACTGGCGCGGCGTGCGAGGCGACGCTGACGGCTGTTTCGGCTTGAACCCGGTGTCGCGTCGTTGCCCTCGGCCAACACCCAGGTCGATGCGGCCCGGGTAGAAGGCGTCCAACATGCCGAAGCTCTCGACCACCGCGGCGGCTGTGGTATGACTCAGCTGGACCGCGGCCGCTCCCACCCGAATCATGTTGGTAGCAGCCGCGATTTGCCCGATCAGCACCGCCGGCGCCGAGCTGGCGACGCCGACGAAGTGATGCTCGGCGATCCAGTATCGGCGATAACCCCACTGTTCGGCATGCCGGGCCAGGTCGATGGTGTTGCGCAGCGCGGTCGCGGCATCGCCGCCGGCGCTGATCGGCGCCAGGTCCAGGATGGACAAGGGGATCACCGGTTCACCGCCGTATAGCGGTTGGGTGCGATCGGCAGGCCGAGCCGTTCGCGCAGGGTTTCGCCGTCCCGGTACCCGGTACGGAACCGCCCGGCGCGCTGCAGCAACGGCACCACCTCGTCGACGATCACCGGAAGGTCGGCGGCGTTGACGGCCGGTCGCAACCGCGCTCCGTCGACGCCCAGCCGCTGCCAGTCCAACAGCATGTTGACCAATTCCGTTGCGCTACCACCGAAGACCAGCGCATCGGAGCGGAAGTCGGCGTCCCCGCCGAACGAAACCACGGCGTCGGCAAACACTTTCAGGTGCGCGCCACCCGCCGCTCGCACCTCGTCGAGAATGCTTTGCAGCGACGCAGAATCGGTGGGCGTGACGAAGACGACATCCGCTGTGGCTGCGGCGAATTCGTAAACCGGCCCGGCATGCGCCAGCGCGGCCACCACCGGCTGGCCCTGCGGCGGCCGCGGCGTGATCGACGGACCCTTGACCGACAGGTACTTTCCGGCGAAGTCGATGTAATGCAGTTTGTCGCGGTCGACGTAGCGTCCGGCGGCCACGTCGCGGATCACCGCGTCGTCCTCCCAGCTGTCCCACAACCGGCGCACCACGTCCACGTACTCCACGGCTTCGTCGAACAGCGAGATTTCGGCCACGTCGCGGCGGCCGATCAGAGCCGCCTCATGCGCGGTAACGCTGACCCTGGGTTGCCAGCCCGCCCGACCGTGCGACACATAGTCAAGTGTGGCAATGGATTTAGAGACGTGAAACGGCTCGGTGTGGGTGACGGTGGCCACCGGGATCAGCCCGATATGGTGAGTCGCCGGCGCGATGCGGGCCGCGACCAGCACGGCGTCACCGCGACCGGCCAGCCGACGCGGATCGATGCGCTCGCGGCGCCCCGGCTGGGGCATCAGAGTGTCGTCGACGGTCAGGAAGTCGAGCAGCCCGCGCTCGGCGATGGCCGCGAGCTCGGCCCAGTACCGCCCGCTGAGCACCGGCTGCGCGCCGGTCGTGGTCCGCCACGCCTGTGGGTGCCAGCCGTATCCGTCCAGCGCGACACCCAGCTGAAACGCGGCGGTCATGCCAAGCCTTTTTCGAACGCGATGGGCAGCACCGGCCCGCGGGCGGGCAGCGGGGCGGCAAGCCGGGTGTATCCGCCGGTGCGATACAGCTCCTCGGCCTCCGGTTGGCGGTCGCCGGTGATCAGGTAGATCTTCCGGTAGCCGCGGGTCGCGATCTCGGTCTCCAGCTCCGCCAACAGCGCCATCGCGAATCCCTGGCGGCGGTACTCGCGGTCTGTCCAGATGCGCTTGAGCTCGGCGGTGTCAGGATCGAACCGGCAAAATGCGCCACCGGTGACCGGACGGCCGTCCAGCAGACCGATCAGCATCCCGCCGTCCGGGGGCACGAACTCGTCGGCCGGGCCCCCCTGCATCCACGTCAGATACGTCTGCGACGTGCCGCCGTAGCGTTGCGCGTACTCGACGGCCAGCTCGGTCAGTAACGGCTGGGCCACCGGGTCAGTCAGGCCGGCCGGGACAAAACGGAGCACTCCGGACATGACTAAACCCGCACTGCCGTGAGGTATCTGGGGGTGACCGCGAGGTCGCGGGGGCGCGCCGGCCGACGTGCCGGCATGCCACTGGCGGCGCGCATATCGACCACGGTCTTCTCGGCCGTCCGCCAACCGTGGGACGCCAAATATTCAGGGATGTAACGGTATTCACCCGGGTAGGTCAGCATGGCCAGGTCGACGTCCAGGCCGTGCTGGCGCCAGAGGTCGACCAGGGCCTGACCCTCTTTCAGCTGCAACGTCGTCCAGGTGGGCATGTGATCGGCCGCGAACCGGCTGCCGGCGACGCTCACCGCCGTGATGTCGTGCAGTAACCGATCCTGCCCGCCGGGCGGCAAATAGCCCACCAGCAGCTGCTCGGCGATCCACACCGTGCGTTGCGAGGTGTCGAAACCGACTCGTCGCAGCGCCGCCAGCCAGTCCTGTCGAAGATCGATGCCGACCGCGCATCGGTTGGTGGTCACCTGGGCGCCCAACCCGCGCAGCACCTCGGTCTTGAACTCCACGACCTCCGGCCGGTCGATCTCGTACACCGTCGTGCCGGGCGGCCACCACAGCCGATACGGCCGGGTGTCCAGACCGGACGCCAGGATCACCGCTTGGCGGATGCCCGCCCTGCCGGCCTCGGCGAGGAAATGGTCCAAGAACCGCGTGTGCGCCACCAGAATGTCGATGAGCCCGGTCATTCGGGCGTTGTCGCCGCCGTCATCGGAGAACAACTCGTTCTCGATCAGCCGGGTGAAGTACTCCACCCCTACGGCGCGGACCAACGGCTCGGCGAACGGATCCTGGAGCAGGCCTTTGTTGGTTGCCACTGCCCTGGCGGCCGCGCCGAATGTCGCGGTCATTCCGACGCCGGTAGTCGGGTCCCACCTGTCGTCGTCTGTACGTACCATCTGGCCTCGTCAGCCGTTCGAACGTTGTCGCAGAACCAGTCCAACGGTCCCTCGCCAACCAAGCAACAACACCGCGGTCGCGAACGATGCCACCAGCACGAAACTCGCCGCCACACCCGCCGAACTCGCCTTGCGCAACAGCATGCCGACCACCACCGTGCACACCCAGACGATCACCCCGGTGGGGACCACGGCGGTGGGCCGTCGCCAACCCCGCGACACCAACCACCCGACCAGGGTGCCGGATAAGAAGGGCCACGCCGTCGTCGCGAGGCCGGTGATATTGAGTCCCTCGTCGTGGCTGCGGCGCCCCACCGCGCAGAACACCAGCACACCGAGGATGTCGGCGCTCAGCCACGCCGGCCCGCGCCGCGATTGCATGCAGCGAGACTACCGCGGATCCTTGACCCCGCCGCTGGGGTGAACCTAGATTCGGCAGGAATGAAGGCCCATTCACAGGCACCACCGACGTTCGATCCGTACGACCCGCTTGGGCTGGACGCCTCCTTGTCGAGCGACGAAATCGCGGTGCGCGATACCGTCAGAAAGTTCTGCGCCGAGCACGTCACGCCGTATGTGGCCGAATGGTTCGAGGCCGGCGATCTTCCGGTGGTCCGCGAACTGGTAAAGCAGTTCGGTGAGCTCGGCCTGCTCGGCATGCACTTGGACGGCTACGGATGTGGCGGGGCTTCGGCCGTGCATTACGGGCTGGCCTGTGTAGAGCTGGAAGCCGCCGACTCCGGCGTGCGCTCCATGGTCTCGGTCCAAGGCTCACTGGCGATGTTCGCCATCTGGAACTTCGGGTCCGAGGAGCAAAAGCAGCAGTGGCTACCCGGCCTGGCCGCCGGCGACCTGATCGGGTGCTTCGGGCTGACCGAGCCCGACGCCGGGTCCAACCCTGCCGAGATGAAAACCCGGGCACGACAAGATGGTTCGGACTGGATCATCAACGGCCGCAAGATGTGGATCACCAACGGTACGGTCGCCGACGTCGCGATCGTGTGGGCCGCCACCGACGACGGGATCCGCGGGTTCATCGTGCCCGCCGATACCGAAGGCTTCGCCGCCAACACCATCCACCACAAGCTGTCGCTGCGGGCGTCGATCACCAGCGAGCTGGTGCTGGACGACGTGCGGCTGCCCGCCGAGGCGATGTTGCCCGACGCGCTGGGACTCAAAGGGCCGCTGTCCTGTCTGTCCGAGGCGCGCTACGGCATCGTCTGGGGAGCCATGGGAGCGGCGCGCTCGGCGTGGCAATCCGCACTTGACTACGCCTCGCAGCGCACGCAATTCGGCCGTCCGATCGCCGGATTCCAGCTGACCCAGGCGAAACTGGTCGACATGGCGGTCGAACTGCACAAGGGTCAACTGCTTTCGCTGCACCTCGGCCGGCTCAAAGACAGCGTCGGACTGCGTCCCGATCAGGTCAGCTTCGGCAAGCTCAACAACACCCGCGAGGCGATCAAGATCTGCCGGACGGCTCGAACAATACTGGGCGGCAACGGAATATCTCTGGAATACCCGGTAATCCGGCACATGGTCAACCTCGAGTCGGTGTTGACCTACGAGGGCACGGCCGAGATGCACCAGCTCGTACTCGGCCAGGCCTTCACCGACTTGTCCGCGTTCCGCTGACCCGTCAAGAACTCCAATGCCGACAGCGCAACGCGGCCAGGAGAGCATCGACATCGCGGCGCCGCCGACGCGGGTGTACGACCTGGTCGCCGACATCACTCGGATGGGCGAATGGAGCCCCGAATGCTACCAGTGTGAGTGGCTGGACGGTGCGACCGAAGCGGCGCCCGGGGCACGGTTTCGCGGGTACAACCGGATTCGCGGCTTCCGCTGGCAACGCACGGTAATCGTCGACGTCGCCGACCGTGGCCGCGAGTTTGCCTTCACCACGGTCGACGGCCGCAGCGGCCGCCACGAAACCCGTTGGCGCTATGCGATGGAACCTTCGCCCGCCGGCACGCTGCTCACCGAGTCCTTTGAGTTTCTCTGGTGCTCGATCGCCAGCAGAACGCTCGAGATGCTGCTGCCCCGTGGACGCCAGGTGAACCGCGGCATCCACGAAACCCTGGTGCGAATCAAGCACGCGGCCGAACGTGGCGGCGGCACCGCATAATGCCCCACCGATGCCCCGGAAGGATAGATACTGGGTCATGGCTAATCGGATGCGGGCCTGCGGGCTGTTCTTCGGCGCTTTCCTGGCCCTGGTGACCGGGATGCCCACGGCGGGCGGTGATCCCAATGTCACCTTGCCCCCGATGACCTCCACCGGCGGCGGACCGATCATCGGTGGCGGTGACGGAGCAGCCCAGGGTCGGATGTCGCTGCAACTGACCAGCCGCAACAACCCCGACATTCAAGAGGTGGACGGCTCGGACGCGGGCGCGTTCATCAACGCGGCCGCCGGTGTCGCCGACCTCAGGCTGGCCGCGCCGTTCCAGTCGCTGCAGCAAGTGCTGGGCTGCCAGCAGAACAACGCGGGATTCGGGGCGCGCGCCTACCGTCGCGCCGACGGGCAATGGGGCGGCGCGATGCTGGTCATCGCCAAGAGCGCCACCGTGGACGTCGACTCGATGACCAACTGCGTCAGGTCCAGCTGGCGTAAGCCCACACCGGGCGGAGCCAACGCGATGTGCAACAGCGGCTGGACCTACCCCACCTCCGGCGACAACCACCGCCCCGAGACCTACTACATCCTGCTTGCCGGAACGGCCGCAGACTTCTGCAGCGTGCCCAACGCGGACTACCGGAACTACGCGTCCGCCTGGCCGTGAGCCGGTGGGCGGTCACCCCATGTCGACCCAGATGGTCGAACCCGCCGACACGGCGGCGACGACCGCGAGCAGCATTGTGTCTGTCGCGCGCAGGCGCGGCACGTCGGATCCACCCATTCGCAGTTCGCGGGCAATCAGGAACAACGGAAACGTGACGCTGATCGCGATGGCGAATCCGCCTGCAATGTAGAGCCATACGAACTTGACGCCGTGCCGTCTGGCCTCCAGCACCATCAGAATCGCGGCGGCGAGCAAGAACAGCAAAAGGTCGACCGTCAGCGATCGAGAGGCCGGTGTGACCTTGGAGTCGAGCAGGAATCGGGTCGGCTTGTCGAAGTAGGCCACATTCTGGCTCCACGTCGCGACGAGCGCGGCGAGCGAGATCGCGCCGTAGACGACGCAGAGGATTTTGCGCGACGTGGGGATGGATGAGGCTTGGCCGGTTGTGGTCATGGCCCCACCGTAGAGCTTGCTATGCGGGCGGAGCGCAGTTGTTGGGATCGTTAGCCGAGCCCGCCGCTGTTTAATCGCCACCACTGGTGTCGTAGCAGAAATAGCGAAAGGATCTGCGACATGAAGACGCCCGGGTTGCGTCAGCTGACCATGAGGACGGTATGGCAAAAGTAAGAGTGACTGACGCCGCGGGCGTTCGGTGGAGGGTGTATCGCCGATGGGGTTTCAATTACTGGCGGGCCCGCGACGAAGCCATGAGCGGCGATGCCGCAGAGGCCGGCCTCATCATTGATTTGCTGCAGGTCGTGGTGATATCGCCGTTCTGGTTCATTGCCAAGTGGTTCGGGGTGCCGTGGACAATTGTGATTGAGCGCAACGGAACCGAGGTGGGCGACGTGCGGGTGCGCGGATGGCGTAAGTCGAAGTGGTGTATTCAAGACATCGCCGAATCGGCGACTGACGGGACACTTGAAGAAAAGGTCGCCGCGCAATTGCCGTCGGTAGCGGACTTCCCGCCGGATATGGCTGTGACGCCTGAGGCCTGGGCGAAGCTGACCCCGGAAGCCAGAGTGACGCTATGGCGGATGTACAACTCGGGTGGGCTGCGCCGCAACTAAATCATCAGCACGACAAGCCAGAAGAAGGACCAAGTGGCGAACGATGAGCAGGCGCAAGCCGTAATCGACTGGGTCAACGGTGCGCCGCTCGGTGAGTTGGCCACCGAACTCATGGCTGCCTTCGCCCCGCAGGCAGCGGGACGGCCCGCCACTGGCGTCTACTTAAACCACCTCGGCGCGTGGCTGTTTCGTGGCTACACCCGTCCGCAGAGACACGCCGCAGACGTGGTCACGCCGGTGCGGGAGGCCGTGCAGTTGTTGGAGCACGCCGAACTGGTCTACCTAGGGACGACCGGCAGCGGCGCCGTCGAATGGACCGCCACCCGATTGGGCTTGGCGACCCTCGCCTCCGGGAAGCCCGCTGTCCGGCAACGTATTAGAGATCGGACCGGTCTGTAGTGCGGTGAGCCCGCCGTTGTGTGACAACATGGCTGACCGTGAGCATGCTGTTTCGACTGGCCGCTGCGACGATCGCGGCTGTGTGGGCGACGACATTGCCGCCTGTTGGTTCCGCGACGCCTGATCACGGGGTGAGTGCGGTGCTGCTGTCACAGACCAGGCTCAACGGGCAGGACTACATCCTGCGCGAGATCACCATCGACCCGGGCGGCAGCACCGGCTGGCATTGGCACGACGGCACCCTCTTTGGCGTCGTCAGGCAAGGCACACTCACTCACAATCTCGCCGACTGCAGCACCGACGGCGTCTATGGCCCCGGCGATGAGATCACCGAACCCAGCGGCTCCGACCACGTCCATATTGGTCGCAACCTGGGACCCGTTCCGGTGTTACTGCAGGTCGTCTACATCGATCCGGCCGGCAGCCCGTTAGCCAAGGATGCCCCCGATCCTGGCTGCGGATACGCCTGAACGCCTATCCGCCGATCCCCTCGCGTGGCACCACGGTGGGGCGGAATCCGGCCCGCGGGACGGCACCCGCAGTCGCCTCGGACCGCGGCGTCATTCCCGCAAACGGCATGCCGCCCAGCATGTTTCCGGGGTCGCTCGCCCTGACGGCCTGGCTGACGGCGGCACCCGTCAGTGGAGTCGGGCTCGGTGGCACGGCCGCGGTGGCCCACGGGTGCGGAACCGACAATTGCCCGATGGGCACGGCCTTGCCCATTTCGGCTGACGCCACCGTGACTGGCCGGGTCCGGCGCTGAGCACGCCCGGCAGGGCTTCGGCATCACTGCCGACGGCCGTCGACGCCAGCGCCGCCGACGGGCTGAGCGTCTTGACCACCGAGCTCAACGACGACGTCGCCGACATCGTCGAGCTCATCGTCGACGCGCCCGAACTGGCCGGCGACACCAACGAGCTCACGCTGTCCAGGCCGTCGGTCAGAGGCTGCGAGAGTTGCTGAAGTGCCTGGGGTACAACAGATATCCCTGCGGCTCGGTCGGCAAGCCCGGCCTCGTCGGTGAGCTCCGCCGGCGGCATGAACTGGGTCAAGGTCGACGCGACCGCCGGGGCACTGGCGTAGCCGTACATGGCGGCGGCATCTTGGGCCCACATCTCCGAGTAGTGCGCTTCGGTGGCCGCGATCGCCCGAGTGTTGATACCCAGGATGTTGGTCGCGGTCAGCGTGGCCAACACCGTGCGGTTGGCCGCGATCACCGGCGGGGGCACTGTGGCGGCGAACGCCGCGTCGAATGCGCTTGCCGCCGCCCTTGCCTGGGCCGCGGTCTGCAGCGCTTGTGCCGCAGTGGTATTCAGCCATGTCAGGTAGGGAGCGGTCGCGGCCAGCATCGACACCGATGC
>NZ_DATJYB010000290.1:0-10899 GCF_035499775.1 Mycobacterium sp.
AGCGCACGGGGTCGGGTGTGCCGCAGCACCATGGATTGGCAGGTGAATTGTCCCGGCGGCTATCGACGCCCGCCTGCGCCCGTTGCAAAGTGGACCTCGCACAGCGCAGCCGGTGATTTGGTGACGCTGACACCGATGAGGAGACCCGAACATGGAGCTTCCCAGTGAAGTCTTTTCCGGCCTGACCCGTCCGGACAAGGTCATCAGCGCAGCCGAAGCCGTCGCGCTGATCCGCGACGGCGACACCATCGTGGTGGAGGGTTTTGCTTGCCAATGCTTTGCCGAAGAGCTGACCCTGGCGCTGGAGGAGCGCTTCCTGAAGACCGGCGCTCCGAAGGATCTGACGCTGGCTTTCACTGTCGCTCAAGGTAATCGGGCGGACCGGGGTACCGACCGACTGGCCTACGAAGGCCTGCTCAAAGCCGCCATCGGTGGGCACTGGGGGATGTCGAATGAGCTGGGCAAGATGGCCGTGGACAACAAGATTGAGGCCTACAACCTGCCGCAGGGCGTGATCGCGCAGCTGTTCCGCGACACGGCCGCCGGCAAGCCGGGCCTGCTCACCCGCGTTGGCCTCGGTACGTTCGTCGATCCCCGCGTCGCCGGCGGCAAGATCAACGACAAGACCACCGAAGAACGCGTGGAGCTGATGACGATCGGCGGCGAAGAGTACCTGTTCTACAAGGCATTCGACCGGTTGGATGTCGCGTTCCTTCGCGGCACCACCGCCGACCCGGCCGGCAATATCTCCATGGAGCACGAGGCGCTGTTCCTCGAGTCCCTGGCCGTCGCGACCGCGGTGCACAATCTCGGCGGACTCGTCATCGTCCAAGTGGAACGGATCGCCGAGCGGGGGGCGCTGAAGCCGAAGGACGTGAAGATCCCAGGTGTGCTCGTCGACTGCGTCGTTATATCTAAGCCCGAACACCACACCCAGACGTGGGGTACCCAGTACTCCCCGGCGCTGAGTGGAGAGCTGCGCGTCCCGCTGTCGTCGATACCGGCACTGCCGCTGTCCGGGCGCAAGGTGATCGCTCGCCGGGCGGCCATGGAATTGCGTCCCAACTCCGTGGTGAACCTGGGCATCGGAATACCCGAAGGCGTCGCTAGCGTGGCCGCCGAGGAGCACATCCTCGACTACATCGTGCTGACGGCCGAGCCCGGCGTGATCGGGGGGTTGCCTTTGGGCGGATACGATTTCGGTGCCGCGGTCAATGGCGATGCCATCCTGGACCAGCCCGCGCAGTTCGACTTCTACGATGGCGGCGGCCTCGATGCGGCGTTTCTCGGGATGGCCCAGGCCGACTCGCACGGCAACGTCAATGTCAGCAGGTTTGGGCCGAAGCTCGCCGGATCGGGCGGGTTCATCAACATCAGCCAGAACGCCAAAAGTGTGATCTTCATGGGCTCGTTCCTGGCGCCGGCCCGCACCCAGGTTGTCGATGGTCGCATCGTCGTGACCGACGGGGTCGGTGCCGCGAAGTTTCTGGAGAATGTCGAGCAGTGCACCTTCAGCGGCGAGCTTGCCGGCGCCACTCGGCAGCCCGTCTTATACGTGACCGAGCGCTGTGTGTTCCGGCTCACCCCCGACGGATTGGAACTCACTGAGATCGCCCCTGGCATTGACCTGGAGAAGGACGTGCTGGCTCACGTCGGGTTCACACCCATCATCGACGGCGACCCGGCGCTGATGGACGCGAGGATCTTCCTGGACGAACCGATGGAGCTCAAGGACGAACTGCTCACGGTCCCGCTGGAAGCGCGCTTCGTCTATGACGCCGAGCGCAACATTTTCTTCATCAACATGGAAGGCATGTCGGTAACCACGGAGGAAGCGCTCAAAGCCATCACCGCCGAGGTTGAGCAAGGATTGGCTGCCGTCGGCAAGAAGGTGCCCGTCGCGGCGAACTACGACAATTTCTACCTCGCCCCCTATCTTGCCGACGCATACGCCGCCGCCGTTCGCGCCCTTGCCGAACACTATTACGAAGGCGTAACGCGTTACACCACAAGCTCGTTCATGCGCCTCAAGCTGAGCGGACATCTCTCTGAGCGCGGACTCGCGCCGCATCTCTACGAAAACCGTCAAGAAGCACTCGACTGGCTCAGCCGATAACGGGCGCACCCGCCCGATCAGCACTGTTGCTGTGCACGTGCATTATTCGTGACCGGACAAACTGTGCCATTAACCATCGATCCACCGTGTCGTCCGTCGCAAGATATATGCGTGCGGCCGATCGAGAATGGCCGCCTCGACCCAGAGTCGGTTACGGACATCGGAACTGACCCGAAGAGATGAGGAGCGATATATGAGTGTGTACCGGGTTACCGAGGTCATCGGGGTCAGCGACGAATCTTGGGAAGCGGCTGCGCGCAGCGCCGTCGAGACTACAGCAGGGACCGTGCGCGAGCTGCGCGTCGCCGAGTTAATCCGCCAGGACGTCACGATCGAAAACGGTCAAATCAGCGCATACCGGGTTTGGTTGGCGCTGTCATTCAAATATGACGCGACCAACAGGTAGATCGCCGATTCGGCCGGGAGGTCCTGCATGAGCGAACTGGTGGACGTGCAGGTGACCGACGGCGTCGCAACAATCCGGCTGGACCGGCCGCCGATGAACGCGATCAACGTGGCGATGCAGTCTGAACTACGTGCGGCCGCGATGATGATCAGCGCAGCGCCCGCTGTCCGAGCGGTGGTTATCTACGGTGGCGAAAGGACTTTCGCTGCGGGCGCCGACGTCAAGGAGATGGCGGATCAGGACTACCCGGCGATGCCCGTCGTCAGCCAGGCGATGCATGCGTCGTTCAGTGCGGTGGCGGCCATTCCCAAGCCGGTCGTCGCGGCGGTCACCGGCTACGCGCTCGGCGGCGGACTGGAATTGGCTCTGTGCGCGGACTTTCGGGTGTGCGGCGAAAGCGCCAAATTCGGACAGGCCGAAATACTGCTGGGGATCATCCCCGGTGCCGGTGGCACCCAACGACTGCCGCGCCTGATCGGGCCGGCCCGGGCCAAGGATCTGATCTACACCGGACGGCGCATCGATGCGGGGGAGGCGCTGCGGATCGGGCTGGTCGATCGGGTGGTGCCCGACGGGGAGGTCTACGACGCGGCAGCCCGGTTCGCCGCCGAGTTCTGCGCCGGCCCCGCCCAGGCATTGCGCGCCGCCAAGCAGGCGATCGACGCCGGTCTCGGCCTCGATCTCGACACCGGCCTCGCGATCGAGCGGGTGCATTTCTCGGCGCTGTTCGCCACCGAGGACCAGAAGCTGGGAATGCACAGCTTCGTCGAGAGCGGCCCCGGTAAGGCGCGCTTCGTCGGTAAGTAGGCAGGGCGTATTGCTTTGCGCCACAACCTGTTGGCGCACCCGACGTTTCCTCCGCTACTGGCTGTAGTCGTAGAAGCCCCGACCCGATTTGCGGCCCAAGTGGCCCGCGGCGATCATGCGCTTCATCAGCGGCGGCGTCGCGTACTCGTCGCGCTTGAATTCTTCGAACAACGAATCGCAGACCGCCTTGAGCACGTCGAGGCCGATGAAGTCGCACAGCTGCAGCGGGCCCATCGGGTGACTGGCGCCGTACCTCATCCCGGAGTCGATGTCCTCGCGGCTGGCGAAATTCTCTTCGTACATCCGGACCGCGCCCATCAGGTAGGGCGTCAGCAGGAAGTTGACGATAAACCCGGCTCGGTCCTTCGTCTCGATCGGGTGCTTGCCCAGCCGCGCAACGAATTCCCGTGCAGCCGTTATGGTCTCGTCGCTAGTGTCGAGTGCCCTCACGATCTCGACCAATTTCATCACCGGCACCGGTGAGAAGAAATGCAACCCCACCACGCGGCCCGGACGGCTGACCGCCCCGGCAAGTTCGGCAATCGGAATTGACGAGGTGTTAGAGGCGAGGATCGTCTCTTCGCTGACGATCTCGTTGAGCCCCTTCATGATTGAAAGCTTGAGCTGGAGGTTCTCGGGTATCGCCTCGATGACCAGGTCGCTGCCGGCGACATCGGTCAACTCGCTGGTGAATTTGATCCTGGCCAGGGCCGCATCGCGCTGGTCGGCGTCAAGCTTTCCCCGTTTCACAGCGCCGTCGATGGACTTCTCCAACCTGGTACGCGCCCCATCGATGAAGTCAGGCAATTCCCGGATCAGCACGTCGAATTCCGCGATGGACGCGGATTCTGCGATGCCCGCGCCCATGAATCCACCACCGAGGATGGCCACCGATTTGATTGTTTCCGCCATGCCGTGTGCCTCCATCTGAAATAGGGTTAAGCCCGCTTCGCCAGCGGGTAGTTCGGTTCGTCGGCGTGCCGGTGCGTTGCGGCGTAAGTGAGTTCGTGGCGCGCCCGTTCGACGGTGATGATCCGCTCGCCGCGGTGATGGCTAAAGCTCAGCGACCGCAGCCAGCTGTACAGCGTGATGAACCGGTTCCCCCAGCCGATCAAATACAGCACGTGGATGAAGCCCCACATCAAGTAGCCGAGGGGACCGGTGAACCTCATCCCAAAGGCGTTCGCCACCGCGGCATTGTGTCCAATGGTCGCCATGCTACCTTTGTCGATGTACTTGAACGGTGCGCCGGCGTCGTCGCCGTTCAGCCGGGCCCGGATGACCTGTCCGACGTATTTGCCTTCCTGGATCGCCGGCTGGGCGACCCCAGGCAGGCCGTTGAGCGACACCATGTCGCCGATCGCGAAGACGTCCGGGTGCCCGGGCAGCGTGCAGTCTGGTAGCACCACCACCCGCCCCGCGCGATCGGTGTGGCTGCCGGTGGCCGCCGCGAGCATCTTCGCCAGCGGGGAGGCCTGCACCCCGGCGGCCCAGATTTTGGTGCGCGCCGCGATCCGTTCCTCGGGGCCCTCGGGGCCCAGCACGGTGATGCTGTCGTCGGTCATCGCGGTCGCTGCGGTGTCCACCCGCACCTCGACGCCCATCTTTGTCAGCCGCCGCCGGGTGTAGCGTTGCAGCTTCGGGTGGAACTGTGGCAGTACCGCCGGAGCGGCTTCGATCAGCACCACCCGGGTCTCGTTGGCGGTGTCGACCGAGCGAAACTCCTGGGGCAGTACTCTTTTGGCCAGCTCGGCGACCTGCCCCACCAGTTCCACCCCGGTAGGTCCCGCGCCGATCACGGCGAACGTCAGGAATGCTGCACGCTGTTCGGGATCCGCTACGGTCTCGGCCATCTCGAATGCCGACAGGATGCGGCTGCGCAGGTCGCGGGCATCCTCGAGAGTCTTCATTCCCGGCGCGAATTCGGCCCAATCGTCGTGCCCAAAGTAGGCGTGCGTGGCGCCGGCCGCCACGATCAGCGTGTCGTAGCGGCGCCGCAGTGCGCGACCGTCGGGTGAGACGCCGTACAGCATCTTGGCGTCAAGATCGAAACGCGTCACTTCCGCCAGCACGGCACGCGCGTTGTCCTGGTCCCTGATGATGCTGCGCAGCGGCGGCGCGATCACGCCTTCCGACAGGATCCCGGTAGTGACCTGATACAGCAGCGGCTGGAACAGGTGATGGTTGGTGCGATCGACGATCGTGATGTCGACGTCGGCGCGGGCCAGCGCCTTGGTCACGCTGAGCCCCGCGAACCCGCCGCCGACCACCACGACCTGATGACGTCTGGCCATGTTGGTCACCGGTGACCGCTGTTGTGCGACATTCTCATAGCCGCTCGAAAATCGCGGCGATGCCTTGTCCACCACCGATACACATCGTCACCAAAGCGTACCGTCCGGATATGCGTTCGAGCTCGTAGAGCGCCTTCACGGTCAGTATGGAACCGGTCGCGCTGATCGGATGTCCGATCGAGATGCCGCTGCCGTTGGGGTTTGTCTTGTCCTCGGGTGGGCCGAGGTCACGCATGACCGCGATCGCCTGCGCGGCAAACGCCTCGTTCAGTTCGATCACATCGAGGTCGTCGACAGTCAATCCGGCGCGCCCCAGCAACGACTTGACGGCCGGAACCGGTCCTATCCCCGTGTATTTGGGGTCGACCCCCGCATAGCTGTAACCAACCAGCCGAGCCATCGGCGACAGCCCGCGACTTTCCGCAACGGCGCGATCCATCATCACCACCGCCGACGCACCATCGTTCATCGACGAGGCGTTGCCCGCGGTCACGGTGCCGTTCTCCTTGAAAACCGGACGGAGTTTGGCCATCGAGGCGAGGTCGACGTCCGTCCGGATGTGTTCGTCGTGTTCGACGACCGTCGTGCCTTTCTTGGTCTTGAGCTCCACCGGGAGTATCTGCTCCTTGAATACCCGTCGGCGCTGGCCCGGGCGGCACGGCGATGACTTTCGACCGCCAGCGCATCCTGCTCTTCGCGCGGCACACCCCACTTCGCTGCCACATTCTCGGCGGTAATGCCCATGGGGTAGTCGTCGAACGGATCCGTCAGCCCACCAGTCACCGAGTCGACCAGCTCGCTGCTACCCATCCGCTGACCCCAGCGGTGGTTCTCGGCCAGATAGGCACCGCGGCTCATGGACTCCGAACCGCCCGCCACCGTACAGTCAGCGTCGCCGAGCAAGATCAGCTGCGCGGCATCGATGATGGCCTGTAACCCTGTGCCGCACAGGCGATTTACTGTAACCGCGGGTGTCTTGACCGGCAGGCCCGCATTGACCGCGGCGACTCGGGCCAGGTAGACATCGTGCTTCTCGGTCGGGATGACGTGCCCGAAAACAACGTGAGCGACATCATCGGGAGCCACCCCCGCCCGGCCGACAGCCTCCTGGATCACCATGGCCCCGAGCGTGGCTGGCGACAAATCTTTCAGGCTGCCGCCGTAATTCCCGACCGGAGTACGAACCCCGCTGAGCACAACGACTTCGCGTGCTGCCGCCATTTACGCCTCCCATCGGTGGATATTGCGCAAAGCGTAAGCGTGCCAGCACGTCTGGTCATTGGACTGCAGCCCCGGCATTGTGCGTCGCGGTTGGATTCGCGCACAATGGGCCGCCCGATAAGTGTGGGCGGCGGTCATTGTTGGGCAGGTCGGCCGCAGTCGCGGCCGGGCGGGTACTGAGACCAAGGCGCCGCGCCCCACGTCAGTGCTCCCGCGCGTATCTGCCGGGCGCCGGCTCGATCACCGTCGTTCCGGCCGCCGCCTGGCGCCGCCGGTGCCACCATCTTGCGACGGCCGTTGGCTGAGCCACGTCGTGAAGTGCGGCCACCACGAGTCGGATTTCTTCTCGGCCCCCTCCAACCAAATTGCCGGGTCGGATTCTTCGGCTTTGCCGACATAGAAGCTCGCCCTGGGGTTACGGGTGGGTTGACGAGCGCGGCGATGTGTCCACTGGAGGACAACACGAAACGCGCATCTGTGCCGCTTAGCAATCGGGCGCTGCGGTAGCAGGCCTGCCACGGCGAGATATGGTCTCTTATCCCGGCGACGACATAGGTATCAACGGTTATCGTCGAAAGGTCCACCGCTGTGCCGAGCATGCTGACTGCGCCCGGCGTCGTGGGCGAGAACGCCGCCAACGTGCGCCAGGACTCGCTGTCCGGCCTGGAAAGGTATGGCATTGCGGTCGATCCCGAACGTAATCATTCCGATGTCCGCGGGGCGCGGGTGATCTCGACGGACGACTCAGAGACCACCGTCTTGGTGGTGCCCACCAACGAAGAACTGGCGATAGCCCGCGCCGCCTGGCAATTCACCTGATTTCCGGCTGTATTTGCAGGTCAACGGAATGGTCCAGTTTGCCGGCTCCTAACTTACCGCCCCCGAACCGAGCCGGGCGGATGTTCCCCGGCACTATGCGGCGGGACGACTGTTGTTCACCTCCACATCGACAAACCCTATTGCCCGGACGAGGCTGCGAATTAACAGCAGTCACAATTTTTGCAATCGTGCCAGTAGTTGGGAGCCACGGCGTTGAGTGTTGACCGTGATGCCTTGTTCATTGGTGGGGGCTGGGTCAAACCAGCCACATCGAAACGGTTCACGGTGCTGAATGCCAGCACAGAGGAAGTACTCGGGAGTGTGCCCGAGGCCACCGAGGCCGATGCGGACTGGGCGGTGGCGGCGGCGCGGGACTGCTTCGAGAACTCCGGTTGGGCCAGCTGGTCACCTCAGGACCGGTCGACGGCGATGCACCGGTTCGCCGACGAACTGGATAAACGCGCGGCGGATTTGTCGACAACCGTGTCTCAGGAGAACGGGATGCCGATCGGGCTGAGCGAAATGCTGGAGGGCGCCTTCGCGATCGGTATGTTGCGCTTCTACGCCGATTTGGCCAGGTCGACACCGGCGGAGGAGAGCCGGCCATCGCAGCTGGGGGTGGAGACGCTGGTGCGCCGAAGTCCGCTGGGTGTGGTCGCGGCGATCGTGCCGTGGAATTACCCGGTGGTGTTGGCGATGAGCAAGATCGGGCCCGCGCTGGCCGCGGGCTGCACGGTGGTGGTCAAGCCTTCGCCGCCCAGCACGCTGCTGGATTGCTACATCCTGGCGGAGGCGGCCGAGGCCGCCGAATTGCCGCCCGGGGTCATCAACTGGGTTCCCGGTGGCCGGGACATCGGTGCCTATCTGGTCAGCCACCCCGGCGTGAACAAGGTGGGCTTCACCGGGTCGACCGCGGCGGGGCGCTCGATTGCAACGGTGTGTGCGGGGTTGTTGCGTCCGGTCACGTTGGAGTTGGGGGGTAAGTCCGCGGCGATTGTGCTCGACGACGTCGATATGGACGAAATCTGGCCGAATCTGCAATTCGTCACATTCTTGAACAACGGCCAGACGTGTGTGATGTGCAGTCGACTGCTGGCGCCGGCGAGTCGCTACGACGAGATTGTCGACGCGGTGGCCACGCGGGTGTCGTCGTTCAAGATCGGTGATCCGTTGGACCCTAGCGTCGAGATCGGCCCGCTGGCCTTCGAGGCGCATCGGCAGCGAGTCGAGAGCTATATCGAAAAAGGCAAGGCCGAAGCGAAATTGGTTGCTGGTGGTCGGCGGCCGAAACACCTGGACCGCGGCTGGTTCGTGGAACCGACGGTGTTCGCCTACATGGATAACTCGGCCACCATCGCCCGGGAGGAGATCTTCGGGCCGGTGTTGGCGATCATCCCCTACGACGACGAACAAGACGCGGTGCGGATCGCAAACGACTCGGTGTACGGGCTGGGCGGGTCGGTGTTCAGCGCCGACGTCGAACGGGCGAAAGATGTTGCCCGCCAGGTGCATACCGGCACAATCGGGATCAACGGGTATCCGGTTTCGATTGGGTCGCCGTTCGGTGGTGTGAAGGACAGCGGGATGGGCCGCGAGTTCGGCCCCGAGGCATTGAGCAGTTACCTGAACCTGAAGTCGATGTATGTCGGCGGCTGACAACGACCCGGCTCGCCATCGGGGATACGACGCGAGTGTTACGGATGGCCGCCAGAAGATCCCGCTGACAGAAATTCGACGTCTCGAGGCGAAGCCTGACGGAGCACGCGAAAACGTGATGGCACAGACGGTCCGAACCAACAAGCGCACCGCCGGGCCCCACAGCACCAAACGCGGGCGGGCGACCTACGACAACGAAGCCGCCGAAATCGTTGCGCCCCTGGACTTGCTGCTCAACGATGCCGCGCTGGGGATCGGTCGCCGGCTGCTGCCGAACCGTTCGTGGGTGCGGTTTGGTTTGGCCCTGGCGAGGCGACCGCGGGTAGTGGTCGGACAGGGGCGCGACCTGGTGGTCGAGCTGGCCAACGTCGCGCGCGGAACGTCCGAGCGGATCCCGGAGCGGTCGGACAAACGATTCACGGATGCGGCGTGGTCGCAGAACCCGGTGTTGAAGCGGGCAATGCAGGCCTACCTCGCAACGGCCGATGCCGCCTACGGCGTGCTATCCGGCGCCGATCTGGAGTGGCGTGACCAAGAGCGGATGAATTTCGTAATCGAGAACCTCGTCGACGCGTTGTCACCGTCGAACAATCCGCTGCTGAGCCCCCTCGGTTACAAGGAGGCCATCGATACCGGTGGTGCCAGCGTGAGCCGGGGAGTATTCCGCTTCGTCAGGGATCTCACGACCAAGCCGCGCGTTCCGTCGATGGTTGAATCCCATGCGTTCACCGTCGGTGGGACCGTTGCGACCACAGCCGGGTCGGTGGTCTTCCAGTCGCGCGTATTCGAGCTGATCCAGTACGCTCCGCGCACACCCACGGTCCGCTCCGCGCCGTTGCTGATCGTGCCACCGGTGATCAACAAGTTCTACATAGTCGACATTGCGCCGGGCCGTAGCCTGATCGAGTACTTCGTGGAGCAGGGTCAACAGGTCTTTGTCATCTCGTGGCGCAATCCCAAGGCGCGACACCGCGACTGGGGCTTCGACACTTACGGATCGGCCATTCTCGATGCGATCGCCGCGGCCGAGTCGATCACCGGTTGTGATCGCACACACCTGTTCGGCACCTGCTCGGGCGGGACGTTGGCGTCGATGGTCGTCGCACACTTGACCGCTATCGGCCAGGCGAATCGGATCGCGGGTCTCGCGTTGGGGGTCACCGTGCTCGACCAGACCAAAGCCGGCGTTGCCGTGGCCTTGGCCGACGAGTCGGTCGTCAACCGGGCGATCCGGTCCTCGGCGGCACGCGGTTATCTCGACGGTCGCGCGCTGGCGGAAGTGTTCGCCTGGCTGCGGCCCAACGACCTGATCTGGCGCTACTGGGTGAACAACTACATTCAGGGCCGGAAGCCGACGCCCTTCGATGTGCTGTTCTGGAACGCCGACACCACGCGGATGTCGGCCGCGCTGCATCGAGACATGGTGCAGACCGGGCTCACCAACGCGCTCACCGAGCCGGGAGGTGCCACAATGCTGGATACCGCGGTCGACCTGTCGAAGGTCACCGTGGACACTTACGTCATTGCCGGTATCGCCGATCACATCAGCCCGTGGCAGGCGTGTTATCGCAGTGCTCGGT
>NZ_DATJYB010000291.1:0-2777 GCF_035499775.1 Mycobacterium sp.
GCTAAGCGCTTTCCGTCTCCTGCAACACGGCCTGTGCGCGACCGCTGGCCAGCGAGGCCAGGCCCGCATCGATGACGGCGTTGGTGGCATATCCGTCGTAGGCCGACGCTCCGGTGATGGACTCGGCGGCCACCGCGGCCAGCCACGCGGCGTCCTGGGATCGATAGGCAGAGTGAAAGCGCTCCATCCAGGCGCCCGGCTTAGGTTGTGCGGCAACGCCATCGGCCGCTGCGAGGTCAGTCCGTGCGGGCGAGGCGAGGGTGAGCACACCGTTACTGCCGACGATTTCGCAGCCGATGTCGTAATTCATTACCGGCCCACGGCCAAGCTCCACCACGCCCAGAACGCCGGACTGCGAGGTCAGCGTGAGCACGACGGTCACCGTGGATCCGTCCTGGGTCCTCTTGGATACGGCGGATATTTCGCTGATGTCCTCACCGCAGAGCCAGCGGAAGATGTCGATGTCGTGGGATGCAGAGCTCGTGATCAGCTCCCGCTCGTCAAACTCGATGAACGCCAACGGATTATGGTGGCGCTGGCTGATCAGGACCGGTTCACCGATGCCGCCGGACTGCAGTGTACGGTGCATGTGCTGGTAGTCGGCGTCGAAGCGGCGCATGTAGCCCACTTGCACCAGCCGCCGACCGGCGGCCCGTTCGGCGTTGACCAACTGGCGCGACAGGTCCGCTGATGTGGTGAATGGCTTCTCGCAGAGCACGAACAGACCGCGCGCGATACATGCCCGCACGATCTCGTGGTGGGTCCGGTCAGCAGTCGCCACCACTGCCGCGTCGACGTCGGCATTCTTCACGCAGTCCAGCGGGTCATGGAAAACGAGGGCGGCCGGCACCTTTGAAGCGGCGCGGTCGGCGAACGGAGCATGGCCATCGGCAACTGCGCTGATCTGTGCCTGCGGTTGCAGGCCGGCGAAGATCTCCAGGTGCGCCGTACCCATATTGCCCAGCCCGATCAGGGCGAGCCGCACCGGCGCGGTGCTCACTGCAGGCCTACGTCGGTCCACGCGCCGCTGGAAACCGAAGCGGCCACTGCGGCGTGAATCATTGCCGCCCGTAAACCGTCAGCGAACACCGGCAGCCCATTAGGCGCGATGCCGGTGCGGATGGCCTCGTAGACGTCGGCGACCAACAGGTTGAAGCAGTCCTGGTATCCCTGCGGATGACCGGCGGGCAACAGCGAATAGCGCGCGCTGCGTGGGTCGAGCCCATCCCGGTCGCGCGACAACACCGTGTTGGCCTGCAGTCCACCGATGATCAGCTCGTCGGGACGCTCCTGGTTGAACCGCACCGCGGTCTCACGGCCGTCGAAGGAGAAGGACAGCTGGTTCTTCCGGCCTGGCGAAGCCTGACTGACGACGAGACTTCCGATTGCGCCGCGGTCGGTGCGGAACGCGACCACAGCCCCGTCGTCCTGGCGGACACCTTGCCGCGGCGCGGCGGCTTCGGTCGCGAAGACAGCGCTGATGCGATGGCCGGTGACGAATTCCATCAAATCGCACCAGTGCGAGCCGATGTCGGCGAAAGTCATCGAGGCACCGGATTGCGCCGGGTCGGATCGCCATCCGGCCGGATCAGCTTTGGCCATATGGTCTTGCAGGTAGCCGCCATGCATCAGCCACACCGCCGAGTCCGCGATGCGGCATCGAGCTTCGCGCACCATCGGGTAGAACCGGTAGATGAACGACACAGCTGCCACCGTGTGCGCCCTCTTGGCGGCCTCGACGAGTGCGGCAGCATCAGAAACGGTTGTTGCCAAGGGCTTTTCGCAAATGACATGCTTACCCGCCGCCAGCGCGGCGGCGGTCTGACCGAGGTGCATGTTGTTGGGCGTGCAGATGTGCACGACATCGATGTCCGCAGCGGCGAAGATTTCCTCGGCGGCGGCTGCGCGCGTTGCCCCGAGCCGTCGCGCGGAGCGTTCGCTGCTTTGAGATGTACTGCCGCAGATTGCGGTGAGCTGTCCGCCGGCTCGACGTACGGCGTGCGCATGCACCGAGCCGACCATGCCCGCGCCGATGATTGCGCTGCGTAGTGGCGGGTGTGGCTGACTCACCGTTGAGATCGTATAGAACCCGGATGGGCAGCGTCACGAGCAATGGCACAAAGCCGGTCGTTGCATCGCTATTCGCTGTGTCTGCCGGTGACCTGATCGCGGTCGTCCAATCGCTCTTTCCGGCTCGGAACTGAAAAGCGATGCCGTCGTGCCACTTTGCCCGGACGCTGGCGGACCTGTGCCCCTAGCCCGTCCAGGCCGATGCCCGCGTGAGATGAAGAGCGTGACCGGCGGTGAGCGCCGCGGCCGCACTTTTCGCAGTAGGACCGCTGAGTCCGGTGCCGAGCCGCAGTGCCCGCAGCGTGAGGACTTGTGCGGCCATCATGGCGACGACGGGGTCGTCAGCGCCGAGGTGGCCCTCGCAGCCGGGATCGTCCAGATCGTCGGTGGCGAGGGTGCGCCCGCTGCACACTTGGGCGATGAGTTCGTTGATGCGGTCGTGCAACGGGATTGGTGCCGTAGCCGCCGCCCACTGCAGATAGGGAAGCTGGTCGGTGCCCATCGCGATGATGACGGTCTCGGCCATCTGCCTGATCGTGGGGTCGGGGTCGAGCAGCCGATGCGCCTGGCAGACCGGGACGCAGCTGCAAACCTTATTGCAGGTACAGACCTTGTTGCAGGAGCATCCCTGGACGTGGTCGCAGGTGCAGGTCCGTCCGCCTGGCGGCGGCGGCGTTGTCGGTGGGTGGGGGGTGCTGGACGGCGGA
>NZ_DATJYB010000292.1:0-4240 GCF_035499775.1 Mycobacterium sp.
ACCATCGGGCTAGTCCGCCGACGGCGAGCGCCGGCACGGCGCGAGTGAGGAGGCGGACATTTGAGGCTACCCTACCATCGCCCGAAGTTGTTGTGGCAGCGATCGTTTCGAGCTATACGGGCCGAGAACGGCCCCGCCGTACCGCTTGCTCAGCAGCCGGCGGGCCACCGCGTTGACCTCCTCGACGGTGACCGCGTCGATTTGCCGCAGGGTGTGCTCGATGCTGCGGTGCATGCCGTAGTTCAATTCACTGCGGCCGATCCGGCTCATCCGGGAGCCGGAGTCCTCCAGGCCGAGGACCAGCCCGCCGCGCAACGAGCCCTTGGCGATCCGGCATTCCGACTCGGTGATGCCGTCGCGCGCCACCGCTTCGAGCACGTCGCCGGTCACCCGCATGACCTCGGGAAAACGCTCGGGCAGGCATGCGGCAGACACCGACAGCGCGCCGGTGTCGGCGAACATGTCCAGCGCGGAGTACACCGAGTAGGCCAGTCCGCGGGACTCCCGAACCTCCTGGAACAGCCGCGAACTCAGCCCGCCGCCCAGCGCCGTGTGCAGCACCGACAGCGCCCAGCGATGCTCCCAGCCGCGCCCGGGCGTGCGCACGCCCAACGACACGTGGGTCTGCTCGGCGTCCCGCTTGCCCAGCGTCAATTGCGGGCCGCCGTTCACCCGACCGGCGCCCTTGCGGGGCGCGACGGGATGCCGCCCGCGGACCAGACGCGACCCGAAGTGCTCCCGCACCAGCGCGACCACCTGGTCGTGGTCGACATTGCCGGCCACCGCGACCACCATCCGCTCCGGTGTGTAGCGGCGCAGATGAAATGAGTTCAGCTGGGCTCGCGTCATGCCCGACACGGATTGCGATGTGCCGATCACCGGACGCCCGACCGGGTGGTCACCGAACAGCGCCGTCAGGAACATGTCCGACAGCGCGTCCTCGGGGTCGTCGTCGCGCATCGCGATTTCCTCGAGGACCACCGCGCGTTCCAGCTCGACATCGTCGGCGGCACAACAACCGTTGAGCACCACGTCGGCGACCAGGTCGACCGCGAGCGCCAGGTCGCTGTCGAGCACATGCGCGTAGTAACAGGTGTGCTCTTTGGACGTGAACGCGTTCAGTTCCCCGCCGACAGCGTCCATGGCCCGGGCGATATCGACAGCGGTGCGCGTCGGCGTCGACTTGAACAGCAGGTGCTCGAGGAAGTGGGCCGCCCCGGCCACCGTGGCGCCCTCGTCGCGCGATCCCACCGCCACCCAGACGCCGATGGACGCGGAGCGGACCGCGGGCAGGTGTTCGGTGACCACGCGCAGGCCGCCGGGCAGTGTGGTGCGGCACAGTCCCGGAGACGGCTTGACCGGCGGCTCTGCATGTTGCCGGCCCCGCCGCAGGGCGCTGCCACGGCCGGAGCGCGCCCCGGCCGTCGCGGGATCAGTTGCTCGCCGTGGCGGCATCGGCCGGCGCGGTCTCCGAAGGGGCTGCAGCGGCAGGAGCTGCGTCCGCGCTGTCTTCTTCGGCCACTAAGACCAGCGAGATCTTGCCGCGCTTGTCGATGTCGGCGATCTCCACCCGCAGCTTGTCGCCGACGTTGACGACGTCCTCGACCTTGGCGATACGCTTGCCCTTGCCCAGTTTGGAGATGTGCACCAAACCGTCGCGGCCGGGCAGCAGCGACACGAACGCACCGAAATCCGTTGTCTTGACCACAGTTCCGAGGAACCGCTCGCCGACCGTGGGCAGCTGCGGGTTGGCGATCGCGTTGATCCGGTCGATCGCGGCCTGCGCCGACGGCCCGTCGGTGGCCCCGACGAACACGGTGCCGTCGTCCTCGATCGAGATCTGCGCACCCGTCTCCTCGGTGATGGCGTTGATGACCTTGCCCTTGGGGCCGATCACCTCGCCGATCTTGTCCACCGGGACCTTGATGGTCGTCACCCGCGGCGCGTACGGGCTCATCTCGTCCGGCTTGTCGATGGCCTCGGCCATGACATCGAGAATCGTCAGGCGCGCATCCTTGGCCTGCGCGAGCGCACCCGCGAGCACCTTGGACGGGATGCCGTCGAGCTTGGTGTCCAACTGCAGCGCGGTGACGAAGTCCTTGGTGCCAGCGCACTTGAAGTCCATGTCGCCGAACGCGTCCTCGGCGCCCAGGATGTCGGTCAGGGTGACGAAGCGGGTCTCACCGTCGACCTCGTCGGACACCAGGCCCATCGCGATGCCGGCCACCGGCGCCTTGAGCGGCACCCCGGCGTTGAGCAGCGCCAGCGTGGACGCGCAGACCGACCCCATCGACGTAGATCCGTTGGAGCCCAGCGCTTCGGAGACCTGACGGATCGCGTAGGGGAATTCCTCAACGCTCGGCAACACCGGGATCAGGGCCCGCTCGGCCAGCGCGCCGTGCCCGATCTCGCGCCGCTTGGGCGAGCCGACCCGGCCGGTCTCACCGGTGGAGAACGGCGGGAAATTGTAGTGGTGCATGTACCGCTTGGAGGTTTCGGGCCCCAGCGAGTCGATCTGCTGGGCCATCTTGACCATGTCGAGCGTCGTGACACCCAGGATCTGGGTCTCGCCCCGCTCGAACAGCGCGCTGCCGTGCGCCCGCGGCACTACCGCGACCTCGGCGGACAACGCGCGGATGTCGGTGATGCCGCGGCCGTCGATGCGGAAGTGGTCGGTGAGGATGCGCTGGCGGACCAGCTTCTTGGTCAGCGAGCGGAACGCGGCGCTGACCTCTTTCTCCCTGCCCTCATAGGTGTCGGCGAGCCGCTCGAGGACCTGCGCCTTGAGCTCGTCGGTACGCGCGTCGCGCTCGGCCTTGCCGCTGATGGTCAGCGCCTTGGCCAACTCCTCGGTGGCCACCGAGGCGACCGAGTAGTACACGTCTTCCTGGTAGTCCGGGAACGTCGGGTACTCGCTGACGGGTTTGGCGGCCGCGTCGGCCAGCTCCTGCTGTGCGGTGCACAGCGCGGCGATGAACGGCTTGGCCGCCTCCAGGCCTTCGGCCACAACGGTTTCCGTCGGCGCCTGGGCGCCGCCCTCGACGAGCTCGATGACCCTGTCGGTCGCCTCGGCCTCGACCATCATGATCGCCACGTCTTTTTGGTCACCGCTGTCGACGATCCGGCCCGCCACGACCATGTCGAACACGGCCCGCTCGATCTGCTCGACGGTGGGGAAAGCCACCCAGGTGCCGTCGATGAGCGCCACCCGCACGCCCCCGATGGGGCCGGAGAACGGCAGGCCGCTCAGCTGGGTGGAGGTCGACGCGGCGTTGATCGCCAGCACGTCGTAAAGGTCGTTGGGGTCCAGACTCAGGATCGTGACCACGATCTGGATCTCGTTGCGCAGGCCGTCGACGAACGACGGGCGCAGCGGGCGGTCGATAAGCCGGCAGGTCAGGATCGCGTCGGTGGACGGACGGCCCTCGCGGCGGAAGAACGAGCCGGGGATGCGCCCGGCCGCGTACATCCGCTCCTCGACGTCGACCGTCAGCGGGAAGAAGTCGAAGTGCTCTTTAGGGTTCTTGCTGGCGGTGGTCGCCGACAGCAGCATGTTCTCGTCGTCCAAGTAGGCGACCACAGAGCCGGCGGCCTGCAGGGCCAGACGGCCCGTCTCGAAACGGATGGTGCGGGTGCCGAAGCTCCCGTTGTCGATGGTGGCGGTCGCCTCGAACACGCCCTCTTCAATTTCAGCTACAGACATAGGTGTCCGTATGGCCTCTCTGCGTTATTGATCTTTTTCGCGGCATCACGCGAAGCTGGCAAAGAGTCTGAATGCGGCTACGGCCATCGATCGAAGCGGCCGACCTGCCCCAGATCCGGGGAGCCCGGCAGCCACTACCGAAGACCGCCCGATGCAGACCGGGCTGCTCCCACAGTGACAACGCTGGAACGGCACACGCGGATCTGCGCGAACCGCACCGTTTGCCCGGACCTAGACGGTCCAAACGACCCCACTCTACACGGGCTAACCCGCAGGTCTAGCAGGCCTCCGGGGCAACGCCCGCGTCAGCGGCGCAGACCCAGCCGCTCGATCAGCGAGCGGTAGCGCTCCACGTCGATCTGGGAGATGTACTTGATCAGCCGGCGCCGCCGACCGACCAGCAGCAGCAACCCGCGCCGCGAGTGGTGGTCATGCTTGTGCACCTTGAGATGCTCGGTCAGGTCGGCGATCCGCTTGGTCAGCAGCGCGATCTGCGCTTCGGGGGACCCGGTGTCGGTGTCATGCAGGCCGTACTGG
>NZ_DATJYB010000293.1:0-2037 GCF_035499775.1 Mycobacterium sp.
GATCGGGGCATCGCGGCCATCCGCCGCATCAGCCATCGCATCCAACAGCCCGACACCGTCTGCGAGGTTGTGTGAGACGGCCAAACTCACCCCGCCGCCGCCGTCGGTGAAGGGCTGCACCGCAAGGTGCCACCCGGGTCCGTACTCGGCATCGATGGGAGTGGTGGCCTGCTCCTCGAGCCAGGCGTCGAATTCTGCACGCGGGCGCGGCGTCTCGACGATCTCCATCTCGGATGGACCGTCGGTTGATGTCCAGCGGTGCCGGCCGAACCGCAATGGTGACGGTTCGATGCGACGGCGTAACCAGCCCTGCTGAAGATGATGATGGAACTTCCGCAGACCGTCGATGTCGACCGGGCGGTTGTACACCCAGAAAGGATGTGGGATCGACGCGACTCCCGTCGCCCGCTCGGCGTCAAACGTGAGCTGGTCGAGCGGGTCGAGCACATTGTCCATGGTCGTACCGTACTTCCGACCGAATGTCCTCGAAGCGATTTCCGCCAACCCCGGTCCGTCTCACCGTCGCGTTTCTGGTGATCCGGGCGGCCCACGCAGAAACTGCCCCGCTACGAGATAGGCTGCCTGGGCGGGTGCGGCTGTCGAGGTTCACTACTGTTAGGTTAGGTTAGCATTACTTTTTGTCACAATTCGCCGCGACTCAGCACCACGAGATGCAGCGCAGTTCGCTGTAGTCAGAGGGAGATTCCATGCCGAGGGATCCGCGATGAAGTATGTGCTGGCAAGTTACGGATCGCGTGGCGATGTAGAACCCTGCGTGGCGGTTGCCCGTGAACTAATGCGCCGCGGGCACGACGTCCGCATGGCCGTCCCGCCTGACCTGGTTGGCTTCGCCGAGTCGGCCGAGCTCACAGCGGTGGCCTACGGGCCGGATACGCGGGAGTGGTGGGGCGCGCACCGCGACTTCTGGACGCGGGTATTCCGCAACTTCTGGCAGATCCGCGATCTGATCAGGTTGTGGCGCGAAATTGGGGAGTCCGTCATCCACTACTGGGAGGAGATCACCACGAAGCTGCGGTCGCTTGCCGACGGGGCCGACCTGCTAGTCACCTTTCTGAATTTCGAGCAGCCCGCTGCAAATGTCGCAGAATATTACGACATTCCGTTGGCCACCCTGCATATCGCCCCAGTGCGCGCCAACAGCCAGCTCCTGCCGTTCCTGCCGTCGTCATTGGGCCGTTACGCAGTGCAGGCGTACGAGTGGGTCAGTTGGCGCGGGGTGAAGAAGTTCGATGACGCGCAACGCCGGGAACTGGGCCTGCCAAAGGCGACGCGCTCAGCGCCGCGCCGGATCACCGAGCGTGGATCACTGGAAATCCAGGCCTACGAAGAGGTTTGCTTCCCCGGCCTGGCCACCGAATGGGCGAAATTCGCCGGCCAACGACCTTTTGTCGGTGCGCTGACCATGGAGTTGACGACGGATGCCGATGACGAGGTTGCCTCCTGGATTGCCGCGGGAACCCCGCCGATTTTCTTCGGCTTTGGCAGCACGCTGGTCAAATCTCCCGCCGACACACTCGCCATGATCGGCGCGGTGTGCGCGCAGTTGGACGAGCGGGCGCTGGTCTGCTCCGGCTGGAGTGACTTCAGCCAAGTGTCACATTCGGACCACGTCAAGGTGGTAGACACGATGAATTACGCGGCCGTCTTTCCAACCTGCCGCGCGGTCGTGCACCACGGTGGCATGGGCACCACCGCCGCGAGCCTGCGGGCCGGAGTCCCCACGTTGATCCTGTGGACGGCGCCCGACCAGGCGATCTGGGGAGCTCGGGTCAAGCGACTGAAAGTGGGTACCGCACGGCGCTTTTCGGCCACTGCCCCCGAGTCGCTGGTCGCGGACCTGCGGACCATCCTCGCCCCGCAATATGCCGCCCGGGCCCGCGAGGTCGCCACCCAGACGACCAAACCCGCCGAAAGCGTTGCCAAGGTCGCCGATCTCCTGGAAGACTTCGCGCGCTTGAGACATGTCGGCTGACGTGGGGTGATACTGGGGCCCGCTTCTCAATAGCCCGGAACCTC
>NZ_DATJYB010000294.1:0-5745 GCF_035499775.1 Mycobacterium sp.
CGCCGGCGCGGGCGTGACCGCCGGTGCCGCCCTATACCGTCAGCCTGACCGCGCATGAGCCCCAAGACCGGCCTCATCCGACGGCGGGGACTCAGTCAGTCAGGCAGGTAATCGTCTGCCGGATGCTCTTGATCGAGCTCAGTCCCACAGGCTGGGGTCGGCGAGATCGTCGGGTTTAGTGCTGGGGTTACGCAACCCGATCGCGGCGGTGACGAATACAGTGCCAGTAGGCGGAAGGCTTGTCGAGCCGACCAATGGAACGATCTGAAAGCTGTAGCAGACCGGCACCGAGGCTGTCGCCGGCGGCGGAGAGGCCGTGAAATCCGTTGGCACTGACTAGGTTGATGGCGACATGGCTGGCGCCACCCGGCCCAGCCGGCCACCGCTGTGACGATCGCGGTTTCGTGGACGGCGAATTGCCGGCCCGCATCCGCGGCCGCATATCCGGCATGCCGTGCACCGGTCAACACCTCAGCAGGATTGACTTTCACGTGATCCGCCATCGCGCACTTCCTGATTTGGGGGCTTTCAAACTGGAGTCCGACGCGCCACCGACGGTAATAGCGCGACGAGCGCTGTGCGACGGTCAAAGCAAACGGAACCCACAATGTTTGGTGACCGATCCAGGCATAGGCTGTGTTCGTCGCACGCGTGGCGGGAGGCGAACTGTGTCAGTTCTGGCGGACGTCCGCACCCGGGCCGAGCCGACAGCAACGAAGGCTCCTGTTCATCTGGTTGAACGGCTCCCGTTCACTTGGTTGAACGGTCCCTGTTCATCTAATTGAGGACTAAAGCCCCACGACCGATCAGCGTTCGCCCAATAGCGTTTTGGTTGACCAGGAGGAGAAACCAATGTCAACAACCAAGCAACACGGCATCATCGCAGGAGTCGATGGATCGGCCGCGTCGAATGCCGCCGTCAGTTGGGCAGCGCGCGAGGCAGCGATGCGCGATGTCCCGCTCACGCTGGTTCATATGCTCAACACGATCGTGCCGACGTTTCCGCAGATACCGTTACCCAGTGGAGTTGCGTTGTGGCAGGAAGATGACGGTCGGCAGGTACTCGAGCAGGCGGTCAAGATCGCCCAGGACGCCGTGAAGCCAGATCGGCAGATCGCGATAACAAGTGAGCTGAAGACTTCACCCCCGGTGCCGACACTGGTCGACCTGTCCGAAGAGGCGGAGATGATCGTCGTGGGCAGCAATGGGCGCGGCGCCGTCAACCGCGTCGTGGTCGGTTCGGTCAGCTCGGGCGTGGTACGCAGCGCGAAATGCCCGGTCGCGGTCATTCGCGACGAGGCCCCGCAGCTGGCTGACCCCGAGCGGGCTCCGGTTCTCCTCGGTGTGGATTGCTCGCCGGCCTCAGAGCTGGCGGTGGCTGTCGCATTCGAGGAGGCGTCCGGTCGCGGCGTGAGGCTGACGGCGTTGCACGCGTGGGGCGACGTTGCCGCGTTCGAACGTGCTTGGCAGGACTGGGAGTCGGAGGCGCAGCGGGTGCTGGCCGAATACTTGGCGGGCTGGCAAGAGCGCTATCCCGATGTCGAAGTGGACCGAGTCGTGACGTACGCGCACCCGAGCCGAGGGCTGATCGAGGAGTCGGAATCGGCTCAGCTGGTCGTGGTGGGCAGCCACGGTCGCGGCAAGTTGGCCGCGATGCTGCTGGGTTCGGTCAGCAACGCCGTGGTACACGCGGTCCGTACACCCGTGATCGTCGCGCGGCCGTCCTGAGGCTACTCGGCCAGTTCTCCGAGTGTGGCGGCCAGCTCTCCGCTGACATCGACGCAGATGTTTCCGGTGCCGGCCTCCACCCGCGAGATGCATTGCATCTTGCCGTTTTTCCAGAAATACATGTCTGCGGTGACGGGCCCCGGATAACGTTGGCTGAGGCCCGGGCAGATCCCGGACATCGCGTTGATCGCGGCGAACAGCTTCCCAGCGGTCTCGACCTGATGAAGCACCAAGAAGTTGCGGGACGGCACGCCGACGACGACTCCGTGAGACGTGTCGCGAAGATAGGTGGGTACCAGCGCCTCGATGTCGAGGACCTTCGACGCGACGAACGAGGACGCGCCGTGCAGCACATGGACTTCGGCGCCCGCCGCCTCTTGCACTTCCACGCCTTCGATCGGCTCGCCAATGGTGTTGCGGCGAGCCGTTTCCCGTAGTCGTTGAACGTCGTACGCGGCGACCTGACTGCTGTTCATGAATTTGACCACGTCCGGGAAGTCGATGCACAGCACTTCGTAGAGCCCCTCAGCCAGTGGCCAAGCATAGGACAGCATGCCGCTTGTCTCTTCGACCTGAGCGCTGGACACCACCCGCGACCGGACCCGCCTGGCCAGCTCGGGCCAGTCCATTTCATCAGCGGCAGCAAGCGATTTCGTGGCCGCCGCAAGTTGGGTGAAGTGCTTGGTCACCACGCCCCGCCACTCTTCGGCCGGGTTGTTGCGGCAGGAGGCCACCAGGTTGTCCAGTCCGTAGCTGTAGCCGTCGGAGCGTTGCAGCGCAGTGCCGTCGGCGTTGACGACGACGTCGATCCCGTCCTGCGCCAGCGCTTCGACCGCATATCGTCGAATGTCCTTCATCTCGGCAACCGTCATGCCCGGATAAGCCTCGTCGAGTTCGTTGTCGGATTGGCGGTTCGCCTCCTCGGTCTCTGCGGGTTGAGCCTGGAATCGGCTCTCGTAGCGCTTGCCGGCTGCGAGCAGATGCCGCACCGATACCGTGAACTCGTGCTGCTCACCGAGAACGCGCACACAGTCGTCGACCAGGTGTTCACTGTGGTCGGTGGCAGCGTCGTACTCCTGGCCCTCCCACAGCGCGTAGGCCAGGTGATAACGAGCGCGCAGCGCCTGCTCTGAGTCTTCGCCGAAATCCCTTTCACACCTGGCGATCTGCTTCTTCGCCGCGATGACGCGGTCCATCAGGGCGATCGCCCGCTCGCGGTAGTCGGCGGCCTGCTCGGCGGCCAACGTCGCGATCTCCAAGGTCAGTTCGTCGCTACCGCTTTCCTGGATCTCCATGTCTTGGCAGATGTCCCTGGCGAGTTCCTGGCAGTCGTCGAGCCAGGCCTCCCACTCGGCGCGCCGCGCTGCCAACGTCGCCCGACCGGCAACGGTCAGCGGATGGTCGGCACCCAGTACCCGCTTCTCGTCGTCAACAAGGACAGTCCAGTCCGCGACCGCGTCTATTGGCCGCTTCCCGGTATCTTGCCCCCACAGCGCGCATACGTGCCGCGCGCTCAGTGTCTGCTCGTGGTCGTAGCCGAAAACATTGCGGAGCAGGGGAAGCAGCGCCACGACTTCGGCGACGGCTCCGCCGGTGTCGCCGGCTTCACCACGCCACGTCTCCAGCGCCAGTCGGCTGGACAGGGTGTCGGGATGGTCCTCGCCCAGCGACCGCCGGCGGATCGCCACCACCCGGGAGATCTCGTCCACCGCGCCCACGGAGTCGCCGAGTTGCCGGCGCCAGAAGGCGAAATTGTGCCGCGCGGTCAGCGTGTGGGCATGTTCGGCGCCGAGCACGCGCTGTTCGTCGGCGAACAACCCTATCCACGTGGTCAGTGCCGCGAGCGGATCGGCATCTTGCCCGAGACAGCTCGCCATCGTGTGCCGGGCCAGCACGGTGTCGACATGATCGCCGCCCAAGTGCTCCTCGAGCAGCGGAATGAGCTGTTCCAATTCGGTTGCGGCGGTGGCGGAATCACCGGTATTCCGGCGAAAGTTGGCGACTAGGGCGGCCAGCGACAAGCTGTCGCGGTGGTGCGGCCCCGATGTCTGTCGGCTCGCGGCCAGCAACTCCTCGGCGGCCACCAGCGCGCCGGCGAAATCGCCGGCCGCGCGATGCGCCTCCGTCAGAGCACGCAGCGCGGCCAGCGTGGAGGGATGCCGGTCACCCAAACTCTGGCGCAGCGAAGCGACTTGGCGCTCGCGATCGGCGACGGAGAGGTCGTCGCCGCCGGGGCCGGCTATGCCTACGGTCATGGCTATTTATGCAACGTGACCCTTGTGGCCTAAGCAACGCCCATTGCCGAGCAGACGCAACAGCACCTGACACGCCGGGCATGCGGGTGCTTTTGCGTCTGCTCGCGCGTCCGGGTGCTAACTGTTGCGTCTGATCTTGAGCGCCGTGGTGATCATTGGAATCTGCAGCGGCAGCCGGGCCAGGGCCGCGATGCGCATCGGCCAGGGCTTGTCCCACCACAGCCGGACCATGTTGACGTTCCCCGGGAAGACCGCGACGAACAGGGCCGCGGCCGCGGTCGCGGCGGCGCGCCGAGTGCGCCGCGGCAGCAGCAGTGCTCCGACGACCAGTTCGGCCACGCCCGATGCGTACGTATAAAACCGCGGGCTTCCGGGCAGCTCGGCGGGGATGATGTCGTCGAACGGCTTGGGTGCCAGGAAGTGGACGGTGCCGACGGTGAGCAACAGCGCCGCGGTTCGGTGCGCGGCGGTCTGGCCGGCGTCCCGCTCAACTAGTGGTGTGGTCATGGGCTCCATTGTGTCGTGCGGCCGCGGGGCTGCCAGACTGTGGTGTGACAGTAGTTGAATTCAACTCGGTAGCCCCGATCGTGCCGGTCCGGAATCTGGATATCGCGCTGGACCGCTATCGCCGACTCGGCTTTGACGCGCGCGCCTACGAGGGCCCGGAGCGGTACGGCTTTGTCGACCGCGGCTCGGTGTCGATGCACCTGACCGAGTGGGCCGACCACGATCCGCTGCGCACCGCCGCCAGTGTCTACCTCTATGTCAGCGACGCCGACGCCCTTTATGCGGAGTGGACGGCACTCGGCGATCTCGACGGTCGGTTCATCGCACCGCACGACCGGCCGTACGGTTTGCGGGAGTTCGGCTACGTCGATCCCGACGGCACCGCCCCTCGTGTCGGTTCGCCGCTTGCCCCAGGTCGCGGGGCAGATCAGTAGCAGGCGGCGTGCTGCTTCACCGGACGACACGGGTCGCCGTTGACCACCTGTTGCAGATCCGGCCAGAGCACGACAAGGAAGCCGACCCCGACAACCATCGCGACCACGCCCAGGGCGATGCCAATCGCGCCAGTCAAGGGCATTCTGACTCCCGGCGTGGCTCGCGCGAGGGCGGTGAACCCAAGCGCAACCGCCACCAGGCCGAAGCAAATCCCGACCAGCAGCCAGCTGGTGAACAGCGCCAATGCGCCCACCAGCACCGAGGCGACGCCTAACCCGCTGGCGTGGCTGTTCGCCCCCGGGCGATATCCGTAGGGCAATTGGTGCGGTGCCGGGTACGCGTGCGGCGTCATGGCCGGACGGCCGTCGCCGTCGAATCTGTTCTCCATGCTGGGGCTTCGGTCATGTCGGTTCACCTTCCGACCAGTGGCTCGGTTCGTCTTTGCTGTCTGTTTTGTCGGAGCCTGTCGCCGACCGCTTAAAGGATTCTTGCGAGATTCTTGCGATTTTCTTGCGACGCGAAGCTGGGCCGATGTGCCGCATCCCGACAAAATTGAGTACCGCGGTACTTAGTCGGGACTGTTCCCGCCACTGCATCCTGATCCGGTGGCCGATGATCTGAGCGAGCGTGAGGACGCGCTGCGCAAACTGCCGTTGACGTATTCGCTGGCGCTGCGCCTACGCGACGCCGGCGTGCCGCGGGAGGTGATCTGCGAGTACGTCGGCGTCGAGGACGACGCGTCCCTTGACGGTATTTATCGCATCGCCGAAGCCAAACTCTTGGCGCTGCGCAGGTAACGAGGCGGGCTGCTCGATCACCG
>NZ_DATJYB010000295.1:0-4620 GCF_035499775.1 Mycobacterium sp.
CCGGTCGCATCCGATGCGAATGGCACCATCGCCAAGTCCTACCAGCTCAAGATCGACGCCGGACAGCCTGGCTACAAAGACACGCGTGGAGTCGAAATCGACCACGGCTACGTCGAGCGCACGACGTTCATAGTGGGCCGCGACGGCAAGATCTCCGCCACGGTCGGCGGCGTCGCGCCAACGAAGAACGTCGAGGCGGCTCTGGACGAGGTACAGAAGCTCGCTCCGAGGAGATAAGAGTTCCCGGCGCGCCGGTTCGAGTCGCGGCGGGAAGTCGCATTTCTTCGGGCATTAGTACAAGCGCCCGCCGTTGGGAACCGCACGGTCCGGCGCGAAGAGAACGACGGCGCCGCGTTCATCCGGAAATCCCAACGTGAGGACCTCGGATTTGAACGGCCCGATCTGGCGCGGTCGAAAATTGACGACGGCGGCGACCTGGCGCCCGACGAGGCTATCAAGTGTGTAGTGCTCGGTAATCTGCGCACTGGAGCGCTTCTGGCCGATCGTCGGCCCGAAGTCGATGGTCAGACGATAGGCAGGCTTGCGGGCCTCAGGAAAGGGTTCAGCCGACACGATCGTTCCGACGCGAATATCGACCGCCAGGAAGCTGTCGAACTCAATGATCGGTGCCGGCGGTGCGAGACCGTCGTGGGTGACATGCATGGAGGGGTTCCGGTGGCTGTGGGCGGTTCCACCTTGAATTGTGCCTCGTTCACGTCGCGAGACGCACTTGATGCCCCCGGTGGCCTCGGAACGGCGGGACGACCGGCGGCTCTCTAAGAAGTCGGCCGAGCGACGCCTGGCCGTCTCCCTCAAGCGAACGAACCTGGTCGGCGCCTTCCGACCCTCGTGACGGCGCGGCAGGCTGCTCCGGTCGGTTCGCCCGCGTATTTCATCGGTTTCGACCACGGAAGCGCAGGGACGCGCTGATCCCGCTGCGCGGATCTTTCGTCTCTCCTCGATGAGCTCGTGTCCGCGCTCGAGTCGATGCTGAACGTGCGAAACGCGATGGTGTTGCTGACCGACACTCGTGGTCAGCAGCTCTATACGGACGCGCGCCGGGGCTACGAGCGGTCGGGCATCGGTTCGGAAATGGCATTTGGCGACGGCGTGATCGGCGTTGCGGCGCGGGCCTGCACCCCGATCCGGCTGACCCACGCGGCCGCCGAGTACTCCTACGGACGGACGGTGCGCGAGCGTGCCGAGGCGGATGGACTTGCGGAGTCCCTGACGACCCAGATCCCTTTCGCTGGCCTCGAACGCAGCGGCGGTCGGCTGGCCGTAGCGATCATGTCTTGCGGGCAACTGATTGGGGTTCTCTACATCGAGAGTCCCGAGGAACAGCGATTCCGGTATGACGACGAGGATGCACTGGTCGCGATCCCGACGCAGGTGGGAACGGGGATCCGCCTGCGGCAGCAGGCCGAGGAGCGTGAGTAGGTGACGACATCGGTGATTCCGGATCCAGCTCAGGTGCCAGTATCGGGACGACCTCGCGTGCCGCTTCGGAATTGTCTGCCAGCAATTCCTTGACTTCTTCGCAGCCTTGCAGACCGTCGGCGCTGTCGAAACGCGCCTACTTCCCGATTTCGCCAGGCGCTGAATCGGGCGCCCTTCTCGAACCTCCGCGGCGCACGCCCAGAGGCCCCCGCTGTCGGGCCGGGCCTTCCATCGACTGAGTCGGTTGCAGCCGGCCGCGCGTGGCGACGTGACGATGAGGGATTGCCAACGCCGTGGGAACCGCTCCGAGCACCGGGTGCCGCCGGCAGCCCGGCGTTTGGTCGTCAGTCCGTCACGTGCGTGATGCGCAGGATGTGGCGAAGGGTTGCCAGTTCCCGACGGTGTCTGGTCGCAACGCGACGCACGAGTGCCGCACCGCGGGCCGTCAGTCGGACCTCGACCCGGCGCGCGTCGTCCGTGCTCTGTTGCTTGCGGACGAGCCCGCGCGCAACGCTCCTCTTGATCAGTGCGGTCGTCGCATGCGGACTCGCCTGCAGGCGCTTGGCGAGCGACCCAACCGGCGCCCAGTCGCGAGATGTCTGCCCGGCGATGTGCAGGAGCAGCAGGTATTGCGTCTGCGTCAGCCCCGCTTCACGCGACGCAGCGACGCTGAAGCGCTGAAACCGCGCGAGTTGGTGGCGAAACTCCGACAGGGCAACGAGTTCTTTTCGAGTGATCACGTACGAGTGCACCCGGTGCCGAACCAGCGGTGCTTATAGCATGTGGTGATGCATATGGCTCAGCGTGGAATGTGCTTACGGGCTGGTCGAGCGCGGAGCCAGCTAGCCCGGTTCCTTCGGCGCCTCGGTGTCGACCGGCAGCGCGTACTCAAGCCAGTCCGGACCAAAGATCTCAATCGGATGCTGCGTACGGTCCGTCCCGTTTCCGCATCGCAAGTCGTCGGCGGCGCAATACCTGTTGCAGCCCCAACAGATGCGTTCGGGGTGCGCGGGATACTCCGGAAGGCGGCGACTCATGCTCGGCGTGAACTTCGGATTGCGATGCGCTCTCCGCCCTCGGCCGCGTGGCCGAGGGTTGCGTCACCATATCCCGTCAGCTGCGCGTCGTGCGATACGGACAGACCGAATGGTTCGCCTAGATCCCACCAGGTCGGATACGGCGTTAGGCTGATGCGGGCATGGCGCGAGCTGTGTCACCCCGCACGCCCCTGTTTCGGTAGTCGCGGTCGTCGGTCCGCGTCTCGACCCGTCCCGCGCCGACGATTTGGCCCCGGCAGTGTAGTAATCGGAACCGCACGGCCGAGAAATTCGCGGCGACGGCCAAGCCGCCGGCGACGCCCAGCGCTGCTCGACGGCCGACAAAACGGTGAGGCACGCTAGCGTACGCAGTCGCGCAGATGGCTCCGGGCGGGGTGTGGTCACGCGTCCTTCGCCGAAGACGCAAAATGGGAAGTTGCGGTGACCGCGCGCATCAAGTGTTCGCGCTTAACCGTCTCCGGTGGCCCGGCGCCCGAGGTGCAGAATGCGCTCGCGGACCGATTCTTCCTCGTGCTGCGTGCGCATGGGCTTCAGCAGGTCGCTGCGGCTGACGATGCCGACCAGGCGCAGTTCCGCCGGGTCATCGACCACCGGGAGCCGCTCGCGGCCGAGTGCCGCAAGTCGGTGGGCGATCGAACGGCAGGTCTCCGTGGGCAGCGCGAACTCGGGTGACACGCCGGTGTCGAGCACCCGGCCGATTGGCTGCGCGGCCGACTCGGGCCCGAGGGCGACGATGGTGGGCCGATCGACCATCCCCACAAGGCGGCCCTCGGTAGTCAGAGGATAGGCGCGATGGCGTTGGCCCGCTCCGAAAAACCGCGTGTGCACGTCGGCGACGCAGAGCGTTGCCGGTACCTCTATCACCGTGCGGGTCATCACCTCCTCGACAGAATGGCGCTCAAGGACGTCGACACCGTACTCACGAAACACATGGCGGCCGCGTCGCGCGATCTTCTCCGTGAGAATCGAACGCGGCATCACGATGACGGTGAAGCCGTAGGCGACCGCGCAGGCGAGGATCGTCGGCAGGAAAGCGTTGCTGTCGTGTGTCAGGCCGAAGGCGAACACGACGGCAGTCAGCGGCGCGCGCATCGTTCCACCCAGGATCGCCGCCATGCAGACGAGCGCCCAGAGCTCGGGACTTCCGCCCGGTAGCCAGCGACTCAGCAACGAGCCAAGCCCCGCGCCCATCATCAGGAGCGGTGCCAGCACGCCGCCGGACGTGCCCGACCCGAGGGCCACCGCCCAGATCACCAGTTTGACGACCAGGAGAGCCAGAACCGCCGAGGCAACCAGGTGGTTTGCGAGCAGATCTCCGATCACGTCATAGCCGACACCGAGCGCGCGCGGTGCGATCAGGCCACCGATGCCGACGACCAGCCCCCCAAGTGCCGGCCACCACATCCAGTGGACCGGAAGGCGTCCGAACAGGTCCTCGATTCTGTAAAGCAGCAACGTCATCGCCGCCGAGACGACGCCGCTTGCGAGCCCTGCCACGCAGCAGGACACCAGTGCCGTCCACGTTGCGGGCGGCGTCGCCCCTGGAAACAACGGTCCCGCACCCGCCCATAGTGGACGCAGAAAGCCGGCAACGGCGCAGCTCAGAGCGACCGGCAGCAGGCTGCGTGGACGCAGTTCGAAAAGCAACAGTTCGACCGCGAGCAAGATCGCCGCGAGCGGCGTGCCGAAAACGGCTGTCATGCCGGCACAGGCACCGGCGACCAGCAGCGCTTTGCGCTCGGCGGCGGTCAAATGAAAGGCCTGTGCGAGCAGGGACGCCGCGGCACCGCCGGTCATGATGATCGGGCCTTCGGCGCCGAACGGCCCGCCGCTGCCGATCACGATGCCGGACGACAGGGGCTTGAGCATGGCAACCTTCGGTGACATCCGGCTCTTGCCGAACAGGATGGCCTCGATCGCCTCCGGGATGCCGTGACCGCGGATCTTTTCGCTTCCAAACCGCGCCATCAGGCCGACGATCAGCCCGCCGATTGCCGGCACCAGGATGACCCAGGCCCCCAGGTGATTCTCCGCCGGGGAACGAGCGACGAGCGAAAACGTCTGGAAGAAGAACAGATTCGTGAAGAAGCGGATCGCGCTAAGCAGGAACATGGCGCCGGCA
>NZ_DATJYB010000296.1:0-4015 GCF_035499775.1 Mycobacterium sp.
CCAACCGTGTAAGAGGCCCCGCCGCCGCCGTGCACGTGTATGTCGATAAAGCCAGGTACCACAACGGAATCAGGGAACTCGGCGTCGGCCGGCCGGGGAGGCGGACCGGACCCGCAGGCAGCGATCCGCGGACCGGACGTCTCCAGCCATCCCGGCCGGCAGACCTGCCCGTCGACTACGACGGCAGCCCCAGTGATCACGACCATCGGCCACCGTTTTCCCAGAAGTGGCGGATCTCCTCGAGTTGACGTCCCTTGGTCTCCGGCGCGTACCGGTACACGACGGCGAAGGCGACCACCGCCAGCGCGCCGAACACCGCGAAAACTCCCGCGCCGCCAAGGGAATGCAACATCGTCAGGAACCCTGCGGCGACGATTGTGTTGGTCACCAGGTTGGCGGTCAGCATGGTGCTGGACCCGAGCGAGCGCAGGTGAGCCGGGAACGCCTCGCCCGCATACACCCAGACCAGCGAACCGAATCCCAGGTCGAAGCCGACAACGAACAACAGTACGCCGATGAACCCGAAGACCAGCCCACCACCGCCGAGACCCTGGTTGAACACCACGACGATGACGATGTTGGCGGCGATCATCATGGCGATGCCGCACAACAGGATTGGCCGCCGACCCACCCGGTCGACGAGAAACAGCGCGACACCGACTGCAGCCAAACCGCCGACCTGGACGAGCGCGGGCAGCAACAGCAACGCGAAATCTCCGGTATAGCCCATGGCGTTGAACAGCCTTGGGCTGTAATAGATGATCGCGTTGATCCCGGTGATCTGCATCAGAAAGCCAAGGGCGACCACGAAGACAGTGGCCCGCAAATAGGGCCGTCGCAGCATTTGGCTCACCCCGCCGCCGCTCTCTTCGCTTACCGCGCTGGCGATCTCGGCCAGTTCGGCATCGACCTGGGCCTCCGACGCGCCGGGTGCCACCCGTCGTAACGCGCGCCGGGCGTCGTCGACGCGACCTTTGAACAGATACCACCGTGCGGTGTCGGGCATGCGCAGCAACAACGGCAGCAGCAGCGTGGCCGGGATGGCGGCAATCCCCAGGATCCACCGCCAGCTGTGCGTGCTCGCCAAAAAGTAACCGGACAGGTAGCCGAGGATGACGCCGGTGACCGTTGTCAGCTGATAGGCGGCCGATAGCGATCCGCGCACGGCTGCCGGCGCCGACTCGGCCACGTACACCGGTACGACCACCACCGAAATGCCAATCGTCACGCCGAGCAGCAACCGTGCCGCCAACAGCATCGGCATTGACACCGAGAGCGCGCCCAGCAGCGCGAACACCGCGTAGCCCAAGGTGATCAGGACCATCGACTTCTTTCGCCCGATCGCGTTGGCGAGCACGCCGCCTCCGAGCGCTCCGGCGATCTGGCCGATCACCACCGTCGCCGTCAGCAGCTCTTGCTGCTGTGTGCTCAGGCCGAATTGGTCGGCGATGAACAGCAGTGCGCCCGCGATGCAGGACAGGTCGTACCCGTAGATGACTCCGACGCTGGCCGCGGTGAGCCCAACCAGCAGTCCTCGACGCACGGACCGATCAGGCCTTAACCCGGGTCTTCAGCAACCCGATCACCTTGTCGGGGTCCTCGGGGGTGATGCACGGCCGCACGCGGCGACCGAGGTCGAGAATCAGCAGTGTCGGCTTTTTGCCGCGCTGCGGGTCCAGCGGGAACCAGTAGCGCGGGTCGGAGGCGCCCCATAAGCGGCCCTTGCCGGATGCCCAGCCCATCGGCCGAGCGTCGATGCCCTGGATGTCGCTGTAGGCGATCCGCTTTGGCGTAGCAAAGGGGAAGTAGTAGCGCCTGATGGTGATGCCGTGCTCGTCCAGCATCAGGCCCGCGTCCTCGTAAAGGGCAGTCATCCCGAGAAGTCTAGTGTTGTGGGCCGCGGTTCATCGAGCGTGCGACCATGATCAACCCGAACACGACGAGCGCGCCGATGATGGCCACTCCCACCCGCACCGGCAACGCGTCGCCCGACGACGAGGGGCCCGCGGCCTGCGCGTCGGGGTGGTGCTCGCCGGGCTGCCCGGCGCTCGCCAACGCGGGGTCGGGTTCGATCAGCGTGCCGACCTGGGTGCCCCCCGGGGTGGCGAACCCGTAGTCCAGCAAATGCGCGGCCTGTTCCCATGGCGCGATCGGCTGCCGGGTCCCGTGCATCAGCACCGCCACCAGCCGTCGGCCGTTGCGGTTGGCTGCACCGACGAAGGTCTGGCCGGCGTCGTCGGTGTATCCGGTCTTGCCGCCCAGCGCGCCGGGATAGTTGTAGAGCAGCTTGTTGTCGTTTTCCAGCTGGTAGCCCGGGTGGTCGCCATGGCCGGGGAAGTCGAAGCTCCGGGTCGCGACGATGTCGGCGAAGGTGGGGTTCCGCCAGGCGTAGCGGTAGAACAGGCCGATGTCATAGGCCGAGCTACTCATGCCCGGCCCGTCCAGTCCCGACGGCGTGGCCACCCGGGTGTCCTGGCCGCCCAGCTTGGCGGCGAGCACGTTGATCTTCTCCAGCGCCTGCTGCATGCCGCCGAGCTGCATGGCGAGCGCGTGCGCGGCGTCGTTGCCGGAATGCATCAGCAGCCCGTGCAGGAGCTGGCTGATGGTGTACGTGCCGTCGGCGTCGACGCCGACCTTGGTGCCCTCGGCCTCGGCGTCGTCGGCGGTGCCGGGGACCGACTTGTTCGGGTTGAACGCGTTGATGGACGCCATCGCCACCAGCACCTTGATGATGCTGGCCGGGCGGTGCCGGCCGTGCGGGTCACGGGCAGCGATCACGGCGCCGCTGTCCAGATCCGCCACCAGCCAGGCCTCCGCGGACACGTCGCCCGGCATCGGCCCGGTGTTGGGCGCCGCGACGATGCCACAGCCGCCCAGAGCATCGCCGCCGACCGGTTTCGCCGGCACCGGCAGCGGCAGCGGCGCCTCGCCGGCCTGCGGAACCTCGGACGAGTCCACCGCGGGTGGCGTGGACACCTTGTACGGGCAACCTGCCGGAACGGCGTGGGGTCCGGGGTCGGGTTCGGCGAGCGCCACCGGCAGGCCCAGACCGGCCGGCGCGACGGTCAAGAAAAGCGCGGCGGCCAGGCTGGACGCGCCGCGCGAGAAGGGGCGTAAATAGAGCATCGTTTGGCAGCGTAGGTGATCGGCCGTCGCATTGCAGAATGGCGCGCTGTGGCTGGTGAGACGGAAGTTGCAGATCAGATCGCCTGTGACTCGTCGGTGCGGGCGTCGGCGGCATGATCGCGCTGGACGTTTTTCGCCGGTGCGGACGGTCGTTGACAACCCGATCCGGCTCGATGAGTCGCCGTGACGAAGAGCGGCCGCGACCGCCATGGGGCGGCGCAAGAGCAAATCCCCGGTTGACAGTGTCGAAAAGCTATATGACACTGTCAATTGATGAACCTGCTCACCCTGCCCGAATTCGCCGCCGTCGCCGCCAACGCGGTGAAGGCGTCCGGAGCGGTGCCCGACAACCGCCAGGCCAAGCCGGTCCCGGCCGAGCGCATGGTCCGCTACTACACCGCCCGCGGCCTGCTGCCCCGTCCGGGGACGCGGGGGCGCGCGCTCACCTACGGGCGGACGCACCTGATCCACTTGGTCGCCGTCAAACGGCTGCAAGGCCAGGGGCTTTCGCTCGACGAGATTGCCGACCGCCTGGAGGGGATGACGCAGGCCGAGCTGGAGTCGCTGGCCGCAATCCCGCCCAGCGCCATGCCCGCCGGCCTGGGCGATCCCGAGCCCGCCCCGGCCCCGTCGCGCGCGGCCGGCCGGTTCTGGCAGACCGCGCCGGAGATCGACATGCCACCGGCTCCGGCTGCCGCACCGCCGGCGGTCAGTGACCTGCGGGGCATCCGGCTATCCGACAGTGTCACGTTGCTGATCGACGGCTCCGACTTCCAAGGGCCCCAAAAGGCACTGCCCCCGCTGGAAACCCTGCGCCGCGCCGCCGCGCCGCTGCTCGAACTGCTCGCCAATCATGAAGGGACGCCCAATGAGCACTGAGTTACTTCCT
>NZ_DATJYB010000297.1:0-4064 GCF_035499775.1 Mycobacterium sp.
CGGGGTTGTCGTAGTCCAGACATAGTGCCCGCTCATCGTTGGTGCGGCCCAAGCTGTACTAGCTGTGCCGACAGCTAAGCCGACGAGCATGGCGGCCGGGGCTATCCTGCGCCTTAGCTTCATGGGTCAGATATAGCAGACGGATTACCGCCCTGCGCCATCTCCACCGGAAATTAGGCGGCCTTGGTGAATGGTCAAGAAGTTAAATGCAATCGAATCGCCAAAACGCGACCCTAGTACGTATAGAAACCCCGGCCGGATTTCTTGCCCAGCAGGCCCGCCTCGGCCATCCGCAGCAGCAGCGACGGCGGAGCGTAGAGCGGCTCCTTGAATTCCTCGAACATCGAGTCGGCAATCAGCTTGAGGGTGTCCAGGCCGATCAGGTCGGAAAGTCGCAGCGGGCCCATCGGGTGCGACAGTCCGGCAACGATGGCCTTGTCGACGTCTTCGATGGAGGCGGAGCCACCCTCGACCATCCGGATCGCCGCAAGCAGGTAGGGCACCAGCAGCGCGTTCACCACAAAGCCGCATCGGTCGGCGCAGCGGACTACCTGTTTGCCCAGCACCACGCTGGCAAACTCTTCGGTGCGAGCGGCGGCGGCCTCGTCGGTGACCAGCGTGCTGACCAGCTCGACCAGCGGCAACACCGGCACGGGATTGAAGAAGTGCAGGCCCAGCACGCGCTGCGGGTTCTTGGTCGCCGCGGCGATCTTCATGATCGGGATGCTGGACGTGTTGGACGCCAGGACCGCGTCGGGATCGGTGACCACCCGGTCGAGTTCGGCGAAGATCTGCGACTTGACCGTCTCGTCCTCGATCACGGCCTCGATCACCAGCTGGCGGTCGGCCAGGTCTGCCAGGTCGGTGGTGAAGGTCAGCCTGTCCAGTGCTCCGTCGCGCTCGCGCTCGGTCACCTTGCCCGCGCTGACACCCCGCTCCAACGACTTGACGATGCGGTTTCGCCCCGCGGTGATCAGCGCCTCGGTGGTCTCGAACACCGTCACGTCGACGCCGGCGCGTACCGACACCTCGGTGATGCCGGAGCCCATCTGCCCCGCACCGACAACCCCAACCCGTTCGATTGCCACGGAAACCACTCCTCCCATACGCGCGAGCAGACGCAGAATCGCATCAATTGGGCTGCAAGAGTGCGATTCTGCGTCTGCTCGGCAGACTAACTCAACCTAACTCAGTGGAACTGACCCTCTTCGGTGGAGCCGGTCAGAGCGGTGGTCGACGACTTCGGGTCCACCGTGGTGGCGATCCGGTCGAAGTAACCGGCGCCGACCTCGCGCTGGTGCTTGGTCGCGGTGTAGCCGCGCTCCTCGGCGGCGAACTCCCGCTCCTGCAACTCGACGTAGGCGCTCATCTGGTTGCGGGCGTAGCCGTAGGCCAGGTCGAACATCGAGTAGTTCAGCGCGTGGAAGCCGGCCAGCGTGATGAACTGGAACTTGAAGCCCATCGCGCCCAGCTCCTTCTGGAACCTCGCGATGGTCGAATCATCGAGGTGCTTGCGCCAGTTGAACGAAGGCGAGCAGTTGTAGGCCAGCATCTGGTCGGGGAACTCGCTCTTGACACCCTCGGCGAACTTGCGGGCCAGGTCCAGGTCCGGCGTGCCGGTCTCCATCCAGATCAGGTCGGAGTACGGCGCATAGGCCTTGGCGCGGGCGATGCACGGCTCCAGGCCGTTCTGCACCCGGTAGAAGCCCTCGGCGGTGCGCTCGCCGGTGATGAACGGGCGGTCGCGCTCGTCGACGTCGGAGGTGATCAGCGTGGCGGCCTCGGCGTCGGTCCGGGCGATGACGACCGTGGGAACATCAGCGACGTCGGCGGCCAAGCGGGCAGACGTCAGGGTGCGGATGTGCTGCTGGGTCGGGATCAGCACCTTGCCACCGAGGTGGCCGCACTTCTTCTCCGACGCCAGCTGGTCCTCCCAGTGCGAACCGGCGACCCCGGCGGCGATCATGGCCTTCTGCAGCTCGTAGACATTGAGCGCGCCGCCGAAGCCGGCCTCGCCGTCGGCGACGATCGGTGCCAACCAGTTCTCCACCGAGTGGTCGCCCTCGACCTTGGCGATCTCGTCCGCGCGAAGCAGTGCGTTGTTGATACGACGCACCACCTGCGGCACCGAGTTGGCCGGGTACAGGCTCTGGTCGGGGTAGGTGTGGCCGGACAGGTTCGCGTCACCGGCGACCTGCCAACCCGACAGGTAGATGGCCTTCAAGCCGGCGCGGACCTGCTGGACCGCCATGTTGCCGGTCAGGGCGCCGAGCGCGTTGACGAACTCGAGGTCGTGCAACTGGTGCCACAACACCTCCGCGCCGCGGCGGGCCAAGGTGTGCTCCTCGACCACGGTGCCCTGCAGAGCGACGACGTCGGCCGGCGTGTAGGTGCGGCTGACGTCCTTCCAGCGCGGATTGGTGTCCCAGTCGTGCTGGATCTGCTCAGCGCTCTTCGGGGTGCCAACGTTGGACACGTTAGTCATCGGGACTGCTCCTTAACGGTCTTCTTTGAACGACATGAGCCGCCCTCGGGCGGCAACTTCACTGATCTGCTAACACGACCATGGCATAACCCATTCCTGCAGGTCCACCCATTTCACTTGCAAATTTCGGCCATGACTTCTGGTCATTTTGCTAATCTTGCGAATGCCCCGATTTACTGAACCGTTTCAGAAGCTACCCGTCAGTAACTAAAATCCGCAGGTCAACCGCGATTTACCGGGACGCTTGTCCGATTAGAGCGAGAAGAGCGCCGCGACGGCTTTCGTCTCGTCGCCGACGGCGTATGTGAGCGTTGTAACAGTGCGGTCGGCCAGCCCGGCACCGAATTTCTCCGTTGATCCGGCCGGGTGGACGTGCGAGATGATCTCCAGCTTGTCGCCGAGGGCGACGGGGGCCTCGTGTTCGATGTTCACTCGCAGCGGTGCCGCCAGCAGGTCGGGATGGGACCCCAGGTAGTCCTCGATCACGCTCCAGTACACCGAGTTGTTCACATGGTCGAACAGGTCGATGTCGGTGAACCGGACCGGGAACTCGTGGATTTCCGTCGCGTCGTCCCGGCTGCCGGGCTTCACATAGCCCTTCCACCGCAGCCGATCGACGGAAGTGGTCCGGGACAGACCCTCCAGGAAGTCGTCGGACATGCGCGACGGCATCTCGGTTTCCCGGTTCACATGGATCCAGAACGCCTCGGATTCGATCAGGCCACCCTTGCGACCGTCGATGCGAACCCGCATCTCACACCACCGGTTGGAGGTGCCCGAACACCAGCGCCGCATCCGCAGCATGTCGTGGAATTCGATCGGAGCGATGAAGTCGACCATGGTGCGCCGGACGATCCACAGCGGGTGGGTCTCCTCGAAGCCCATCTCACGCAGCTGGTCCTGGCCGATGTCCTGGATGTGGCGGGCGGCCGCGTCCAGCCGCAGCCGGCCGGTGCGGTCGATGTCGCCCATGCGCAGTGGCCATTCGCGGTCGAACACGTCGGGGTGGCCGTCGGGCACCGGCATCATTCTTTTGTCCAGGCTCACGGCCGCCCTCCCGTCCATCGCCCTGGGATCCCCGTAGCGAATCATGCCAACGCCTTCCGACAAACACCAATCGCGCACCTGCCAACTCTGCGAAGCCTGGCTTAACAGCGCCGGGTACGCTGTGTCGAGTGTCCAAGACGTTCGTCGGCTCCCGGGTGCGCCAGCTGCGCAACGAGCGGGGTTTCAGTCAGGTCGCACTGGCCCAGACGCTGGAGATCTCGCCGAGTTATCTCAACCAGATCGAGCACGACGTCCGCCCCCTGACGGTGGCGGTATTGCTGCGGATCAGCGAGGTGTTCGGGGTGGACGCGACGTTTTTTGCCCCGCAGGACGACACCCGGCTGGTCGCCGAGTTGCGCGAGGTGACGATGGACCGCGACCTGGACATCGACATAGACCCGACCGAAGTCGCCGAGATGGTCAGCGCTCATCCCACCCTGGCCCGTGCGGTGGTCAACCTGCACCGGCGCTACCGGCTCACCACCGCGCAGCTGGCAGCGGCCACCGAGGACCGGTTTTTCGACGGCAGCAG
>NZ_DATJYB010000298.1:0-4314 GCF_035499775.1 Mycobacterium sp.
TCGTTGCTGACCAGGCGCTCGTTGATCCAGTACCCGCCCGTGCAGGTGCGGGAGTAGGAGCGGTCGGAGTCGCCATAGCAGCTGTACATCGTCTGGTGCGCGGGCACCCAGATGGTGCGTTCCCGCATCCAGCTGCCGTCGGCGGCGATCGGGCCGTCGCACAGGGTGCGGCGCTGGGAGCCCAGGAAGCCCCAGGGGTCGGTCTTGCAGATGGCGCCCGGGGGGCCGCCCCACGGCCTCGGCAAAGTCGTGAAGTGAGCGGTTGACCTGCAATGTTGTGGGTGTGACACGCGGGAGCGGTGTGGTTACAGGGCGGTCACGGCAGAGCACGGGATGATCACAGTTCTCACACCAGTCACATCCCAGGAAGCTCTGCCGTGCCCGCTGTGCCATCATCGCCCACTTTGTCCGTTGTCGATGACTCCGACCCGCTACTGGGCGAGTTGGCCGACGTCCCCGCCGCACCCGACGGTTTGCTGGAGCTGATCGCGAAGGTGCCCGACCCGCGCAAACCACGCGGGAAACGGCACGGGCTGGCGGGCGTGCTTGCGATCGCGCTGGCGGCCACACTCGCGGGTGCACGCTCGTTTGTCGCGATTGCCGAATGGGCCGCCGACGCCGCACCGGGCGTGCTGACGCTCCTCGGCGTCACCGGCACGGTGCCGTGTGAGTCGACGATCCGCCGCTGCCTGCAACGACTCGCTCCCGACGAACTGGACAAGCTGATCGGGGCGTGGATGTGGCTGCGCACCACCACGATCGACGGACGCCGCGTGATCGCCTTCGACGGCAAAACGTTACGCGGTGCCCGTGATGGGGCCGGCAACCTGGTGCACCTGCTGGCCGGGCTGTGCCAGACCACCGGCACCGTACTGACCCAAATCGCGGTCGGCGCCAAAACCAACGAGATACCCATGCTGCGAACGCTTCTGGGCAGCATCGATATCACCGGAGCCGTCATCACCGCCGATGCGCTGCACTGCCAGCGCGACACCGCCGAGGCGATCGTCGGCGCCGGCGGCCACTACATCTTCACCGTCAAGGCAAACCAGCCCAAGCTGCGAAAACAACTCAAAGAGCTTCCGTGGAAACAGATCCCGATACTTGACACCAGTATCGAGCATGGCCACGGTCGAACCGCCAAACGCATCCTGAAAGCCACCGCGATCGCCTCAGGGATACTGTTCCCGCTCGCCGCCCAAGTGCTGCGACTTACCCGAACCGTCACCGACCACAAGACGAACAACACGCACACCGAAGTCGTCTACGCGGTCACCTCCTTGACGATCACCGACGCCACAGCCGCCCAGGTAGCTGGCTGGCTACGCGGCCATTGGGCCATCGAAAACAAACTGCACTGGGTGCGTGACGTCACCTACGCCGAAGACCACTCCCAAGTCCGCACCGGCAACGGCCCCCACGTCATGGCCGCCCTTCGCAACGCCGCAATCGGACTGCTCCGCCTCGACGGCCACGACAACATCGCAAAAGCCCTGCGCCACCACGCCAGAAACCCTCACAGGCCCGTCAAACTACTCCTGACCAGGTGAAACGGACTTTGCCGAGACCGTGTTAGTGGTCGTAGGCGGTCAATGATCGCAGGATTGGTTGGCCTTGTTGGTCGTTGTGCCATATTGCTGCGGTGAGGGCCAAGATGCGTTGCAGGACGCGGGCTGCGACGCCGGCGATGGTGCGTCCGCCGTGGCGTTCGAGGTCCAGTTGTGCCTTGAAGGTGTTGTTGATCGACTCGATGACCTGCCGTAACGGTTTGAAGTAGCGGGTTCCGGCGCGGGGCTTCTCGCCCTGTCGAGTCGGACGTAGCAGTTCGATACCGGCATCGGTGAGGGCGGCTTCGAATTGGCGGCCGTAGTAGTTTTTGTCGGCCATCAGCGTCTGGGCGGGATGGGTGGCCAGCAGGTTAGGGTCGGCGTCGAACATCCCGAGCAGAGTGTCGCGTTCGTCGGCCTTGGCGCCGGTCAGCGCGAACGCCACCGGCAGTCCTGACAAGGTGCACAGCAGATGCAGGCGCAGTCCCCAGAAATAGCGTGAGTGCGACGCGCAGAACCGTATTCGGCCCATCCGGCCAGATCGGAACGTGTGGCGGTCTCTCGCGAGCGGGCGCATTCGATGGGGGTCGAGTCCACGACCCACACGTCATCGGCACAGCGCGATGTATCCGCTACCAGGTGCGCAATGACCGCACGCAACACCCCGACCGCTGCCCGGACCCGTTTGTTGTAGCCCGATTGCGTTGGCAAATAAGGGAACAACCCGTGTGGATGGCGACGTGCGTAGCGCAGCCGGGCCTCAGAGGTAAACCCGAGCAGTGCCTGGGCTACGACCAGGGTGACCAGTTCCGCGTCATCCAGACACGGGGTGAACCCCACTTTGGGACGCCACGGCCGGTGCTGCGGATTGTCGATTAGGAAATCATCAGCGGTGACGTACAGTGCGGTAACGAGGATGTCCAGGTCAGCGTCCACGAGAGCATCCTGCGGTACCTGCGCGATGACGGCGTCATTGTCTTGCACGACTGCAACCCCGTCTTCGAACACATCGGCCGCCCTGCGGAGCACTTGGACGACTTTCGTGCGCATGCCCGTTGGTGGGAATGGCTCTGGAGCGGCGACGTCTGGAAGGCGATCGTCCACCTACGCAGCACCCACGACGACCTACGTGTCGCGGTGCTGAACTGCGATTTCGGTGTTGGGATCGTGCGTGAGGGCGTGCCGGATTCGTGATTGTCCTACACGGAGGCCGAGGTCGAGGCGCTGGACTACGCGGATCTGGTCGCCGACCGCGAGCGACTGCTCAACTTGAGACCGCCGGGGTACCTGGACGAATTTCTCGCATCGCCGGCGGGATCTCCCCGCAGCTAGTCCAAGCTGGTGGCGATCGCCACCCGAGGGTCTTTCGCCGAGCGTGCACTCAGTGCGATTTTGAGCGCGCTCTTTCGCACTGGTTGCACGTTCGGCGCAGGGCGCGAAACCGCGGTCAGCCGGGCGGTCGGTCAGCGAATTGCTGGCACATGGTGTCGATCGCGGCCCGGATGACAACGACGACGTCGTCGGCACTGTATCCGCCGGCCGCGGGCTGCCCGGCGATGTCTTGGCGCACCCCGGCGTAGCTTCGGCCGTTGTCGAAATCCCGGCAGACAGTCGTGCCCAGACCCGCCGTGGCGTTGGGATCCTGGTAGGTGATGCCGTGTAGGCGTAGTTCTCTGAGGAACAGAACGCGCGCTGTCCGTCGACGCGGGCTTCAACGCCAAGTAGGGCGTCACTGGCTCGCGCGTGCGGCGTCGATCGGGACTATCGCGCAAAGCCGGTCGCCGTGCACGACGTGGTAGACGTCGTACCGGTCGACCGTCGGGTCGCAGTGCGGCGTCACGAGTTCGACACGCTCGCCCAGGCTGACCGCGCGACCGGCGGGACGGGTCAATGCCCCATGCTCGTCGCCGTAGAAGACATAGGTGGAGTCGGCGAAGCCGTCGGTGACCGGGAGCGGGGCGGGACCGTCGGTCGCGAAGGCCTTCAGGCCCGCGTCGACGGTCACGATCGGGCCGGCATTGATGCTCACCAATTGAGTCGAGACCCGCAGGCTGGGTTGGAACGCCCCGTCCTCGTCGTCGCCCAGGGCATCGAGGTATTGCGCATCCATGAAAACATAGGATCCGGGCTGGATTTCGTTGAGAACCCCCGACTCCAAATCCGTCTGCACAGTTCCGGTGCCGCCGCCTGTGACGAGGTCGATCCGATACCCCGCGTCGCGCAACGCTCCGACGACACCCGAGAGAACATCCATCCCGGCATGCACCGCCGCGCGGCGCGCCTCGAGCCCCGAGATGTGCTGCCAGTGGCCCCCGTAACCCTGGACGCCTACCAACTTCAGCGACCGGTGCCGCTCGATACGCCCGGCTAGCGCGAGCGCTTCGGCGGTCCCCGGTACGCCCGTGCGCATCAGGCCCACGTTGACGTCGATCACGACGTTGACCGAAGCGCCCCTTCGGCTCGCCTCCTGCGCCAGCGCGGCGACCGGATCGGGATGGTCTACCGCGCAAATGAATCCGGGATCGGTGGCCGCCACGTCGCACAACCGATTAGGCGCTGTGGCATCGACTACCGGGGAGGTGAGCAGAATGCCGCGCACGCCTGCCGCTGAAAGCACTTCAGCCTCACCAAGTTTCGCGCAGCAAACGCCTACCGCCCCGGCCGCGACCTGCTTACCGGCGATCCACGCACTCTTATGGGTCTTCGCGTGTGGCCGCAGCACCACCTTGCCGGCCACCCTCGCTGCCATCTTGGCGATGTTCGCATC
>NZ_DATJYB010000299.1:0-14327 GCF_035499775.1 Mycobacterium sp.
ATCTGGTACCACAACTTCGCTGACGGCCGCTATCGACAACCGGCCATCGTCGGGAGCACGCCATGACGCCTGGCCTCAGCAACCGCGAAGTGCGCGTAGTCCTGGGTCGCTTTGTGGCCCGTCCGCAGCACGCGGGGGACGCTGTTTGAACATGCTGCGCGTCCGCCCTGCCAGCAAACTCGGCGATCAGTGACATAGCCACAAAAATCCTCGTCGTAACGTTTTAGGTTTACGGTAAGAGGATGACCTGGCAAAATATTTCTATCTCGCGGTTCGGCGGCCCTGAGGTGATGGAACTGACGGAGCAAACGACTATCCCCGACCCCGGTCCCGACGAGGTTCGCATCAAGGTCTTGGCCGCCGGCACCGGCTTCACGGACATCTTCATTCGGCGCGGCCGCTATCCGGACTACAAGGGGCCGGTGCCGTTCACTCCCGGATACGACATCGTCGGAATCGTCGACAAGCTCGGTCCCGGTGTGGCCGGTCTGCACGAGGGCCAGATGGTGGCCGATTTGTGCGTCGTCGGCGGCTACACGCAGTACGCAATCCGGCCGGCGCGGTTCCTGGTGCCCGTCCCCGATGGCGTCGATCCGGCCGAGGCGGTGTGTATCCCGCTGGCCTACCTAACCGCCTTCCAGATGCTCACCCGCTACCGCCACTTGTCGCCGGGTGCAACGATTCTCGCGATCGGGGCCTCGGGCACGGTCGGCACGGCGCTGCTCGATCTGGCGCGGCATTTTGGCCTGAACGCCATCGGTACCTGCTCTGCGGGGAACATGGCCGTGGTCGAAAGCTTTGGCGCCAAGGCAATCGACTATCGCGACGGCGACTTCGTCGAAGCAGTGCGCAAGCTCACCGCCGCACAACCCAACGGTCACAAAGGCCGCGCTGGCGTGGATGCCGCCTTCGACGCGATCGGCGGCGCCCATTTCACTCGCTCGTTCGCCTGTCTGGCATCCGGTGGGCTGCTAGTCGGCTACGGGTCGCAGACCATGGCCGACGGGCGCGAAGGCCTGCTCTCCGCCGGACTTGGCCTGGCCAGGCTCCACCTCTGGGGCGCGTTCAAGCTCCTGTTCAGCGGCCGTAGCGCGGTGTGGTACAGCATCACCTCGCGACGAAGGAAGCAACCGGAAGAGTTCAAGGCCGACATGGCCACACTGTTCGGCCTGCTGCGCGACGGCGCCATCCATCCCGTCGTCATCGATCGCCTACCCCTGGCGGCCGCCCGCGAAGTCCACACCCGCATCGACGCCGGCGGACTCGGCGGCAAAATCGTGTTGCTGCCCTGGCCCGCGCCTCTACCGGATACTCGCCCTGCCACCGCGCGTGTCGCTGACTCGCCCGCCTCGCCGGAATGATGAAGACCGGGGTCGTGCCAGTTGCTGGGATCGCGAACGGCTAAATCGGGTCAGGCCATCAGAGCCTTTGCTATTAGGGTGCCGCACATTCTCGCTGAAAGGGCTACGCGCCCAACATAATCCCGAATTGCCGGAGTAAGGCCCCAGTCTTCGGAGTGAGTGGGGAGGGCTCAGTCCAAGCCCGGCCAGCATCATGGCCAGCAAGGGATGCGACATCACCGGAAAGACGCTCCCCAGACTGGCTGCCCCGGCCGCCAGACTGACCGCAACTGTCAGCACGTAGCCGACGACCAGGCTGGCCGCAGCCAACAGGCTCACCGTCCGGCCGAGGTCCTTTTTGGCGACCGCGTAGGCTCCGCCGGCGTTCGGGTGTGGACCCCTATCACCTGCCGTACGAGACCACCAACACCAGCAGCATCGGACCGCTCTGCTCATCCTTAGTGGAACACTTGACCGTATGCGTTGTCGCTGGCGTAGCCGCCGCTACACGGTGGGTGATCCGACGACCGCGACACAGATCGCCCAAAACAGTGTGTTCGAACGATTCGCCCGCGCCGGGTACGTCGTGAGCGGCCTGCTGCACCTGGCCATCGGCTACCTCGCGATCCGTATTGCTCTCGAGAAAGGCGCCGGCACCGCTGACCAATCCGGGGCCCTAGCGGCATTGGCAGCCAAACCCGGTGGCTTCGTCGCGCTGTGGGTCGCCGCGGTCGCGCTTGTGGTGATGGCGCTGTGGCGCCTCGTCGAAACAGCCCTTGGTCGGTCGACCGACCCGAAATCTCAAGGCACAGCATCGGAAATATTGGACCGGGCGAAGGCCTTCGCGTTAGCAGTGGTCTATTTCGCCATCGCATACTCTGCGTTCGGATTCGCCCGGGGCGCCGGTAAGTCCACCGGCAGCGAGAATTCGGCGATGAGCGCACGCCTGATGGAGACCGGCGCCGGCACTATCGCACTCATCACCGGCGGCGTGATCATCGGCGCGGGGGGCGGATATCACGTCTACAAGGGAGCCAGCCGCAACTTTCTCGACGACCTCAAGGGCAATTCCGGCGACCTGGTGCGGCGACTGGGCATTGTGGGCTACATCGGTAAAGTCTTGGTGATCAGCGGTGCCGGGATGTTGGTGATCGTCGCGGCGAGTCGTTCTGAGCCGAACAAGGCCACCGGACTCGACGGGGCTCTCAAGACACTCGGGGCCCAACCTTACGGAGCGGGACTCGTGATGGCCGCCGGCCTGGGAATCATCACCCACGGCTTGTATAGCTTCGCCATGGCCCGATACACCAAAATGTAAGTGCTCCAAGCTGATTCGACTTGCAGCCGACAGGATGCGGCATTCTCGCCGGAGCGCTGCGACGTCGAAAGTGTCCGAAGTCGCCGGTCAGGCGAGCCAGAGCTGCTTGCAACACACCAGACAGAGACGCGAAGCGCTCGCCGCAGCGCGGGTGCTGATCATGATCTTTGATTCGCCAGGTCGGCATCCCGCGCTGTGGTGGCGATGAAATCGTCAAGGAGGTCCACCACTTCGGTCGGGGACTCGACATGCGGAAAATGTCCGACACCGGCGAGCACTTCAAGTCGACTACTCGGCACGGCGTCGTGAGCGGCGTAGCCGTGGGCGACAGGAATGATCCGATCCTGCTCACCCCAAATCAGCAGGGTGGGTAGTCCATAACTTAGATGCAGCTTGCCGAGCGCACTAACCGCCTGGCCGCGGTAATCCACCACCGAGCGCAGCGTGCGCAGGAACGCTTGCCGTGTCCCGCTATCCGACAATGACGAGTAGGCCTTCCACATCTCGCCCGAGCGCGGCGATTGGATTCCTGCCGACCTGAGCCACGACCCCAGCTTGTTGCCGACGTTCAGCACCGGCTGCGGCGCGACCAGCGGCAACACCAGCTCAGCGCCGGGCGCCGACAAGAGCCGCAGTATCCAGCTCAGGTCGGGACCCAGCCCACCGCTGCTGATGAGAACCAGCCGCTGGCAATACGCGCGATGCTGATAGGTGAACTGCATGGCCACACCGCCGCCGAGCGACTGACCGACCACGGTCGCCTGGCTGATGCCCAGTTCATCGAGCAAATCACGCAGCGACACCGCGAACGCACCCAACGAATAGTCACCCCGCGGCTTGGCGGATTCACCATGCCCCAACAGGTCCGGTGCCAACACCCGATACTTCTTCGACAACTGAGGGATAAGCGCCCGCCAAGTCGCCGAACTTCCCGCCATGCCATGAATCAACAACAGCGACTCGCCGGCCCCCTCGTCCCGATAGGCAACACGCTCACCATGCAGATCGAGATATTTCATCTCACTCAACTGAACCCGGACTCCATCCAATCGTGTTGCGGCATGTCGGCACGTCGTCACAGACAATTGTTCCCGCGGCTCCCTCGTCGAGGATAACCCAACCTACGGTTCCGTAGGTTACCGAGCCAGTAAATCACCGCCATCTGACGACCCAGGCCTAATCAACGCCGCCCCGGTCGATGTCTCCCGCCGAGGCCCGAGTCGCGCCGCCGCCGTTGGCGGACCGCCACGATCGCCGTCTTGAGCCCGCGGCGGCGCCCTGTCGCTAGGTCGGTCCCGGCGAAACCGGGCTCCAGTTCGGTGAACATCCGCTCGCTGCGGGTCTCCGGAGCGTCGTCGGCGGTATCGCGCAAATAGCGGTCCGGCAGCGACAATTTAGCGATGGTGCGCCACGTCTGGCCGTACTGCATCAGGAAGGAGCCTGTGGTGTACGGCAGGTCGTACTTGTCGCAGACCTGCCTGACCCGTACCGAGATCTCGTGCAGCCGGTTGCTGGGCAGATCGGGATAAAGGTGATGCTCGATCTGGTAGCACAGGTTGCCGCTCATGAACCGCATCGCTGGACCGGCGTGAAAGTTGGCGCTGCCCAACATCTGACGCAGATACCATTGACCCGGGGTTTCGCCGATCATGTCGGTTTCCTTGAATTTCTCTGCGCCGTCGGGGAAATGCCCACAGAAGATGACCGCGTTGGCCCAGACATTGCGGATCACGTTGGCCACCACGTTGGCCTTCAGCGTCGATTTGTAGGTTGCCGCCGGTGACAACGAGGTCAGCGCCGGGAACGCAACGTAGTCCTTGACCACCTGCCTTCCCGCCTTGGCCAAGAGCTCGCGCAAGTGCCGGACGTTGATTGCGCGGTCCGGGCCGGCCTGGAAGATCTTGCGGAACTCGATGGCCTGAAAGCCAATTCCCCACTCAAATCCCAGCGCGAGGATGGTGTTGACCAGCAGGTTGCCGATGTTGAAGGGCTCCCAGGGCTGGTCACGGGTAACTCGAAGGACCGTGTAGCCTACGTCGTCATCCATGCCCAGGATGTTGGTGTACTTGTGGTGCTGGAAGTTGTGGTTGAAGCGCCAGTGTTGTGATGTCCCGGTCATGTCCCACTCCCATGTCGTGGAGTGGATCTCGGGATCGTTCATCCAGTTCCACTGGCCGTGCATGACGTTGTGGCCGATCTCCATGTTCTCGATGATCTTGGCCAGAGCAAGTGCCGCCGTTCCCGCCCACCATGCCGAGCGTCTCGAGCTGCCGGCCAGCATGAGCCGGCCGGCTACGTCGAGGGCGCGTTGCGCGGCGATGGTGCGGTGGATGTAGCGCGCGTCGCGCTCGCCGCGGGAATCCTCGATGTCCAGCCGGATCGCGTCCAGCTCAACGGCGAGATTCTCGATGTCGGCTTCGGACAGGTGAGCGAAGGCCGGAATGTCAATGATCGCCATCTTTTCCTCCCTTAAGTCGGGCTTCTATGTGGGTTCCCGGCGTTCTTCGGCAACGAAGAACGCCGAACTACGCAGCTGGTTACGGCTCTGCGGTTCCTCGCGAGTCGCGGACTCAGATGTTCCGGGTAGTTGCGCGCTCAGCTGTTGCCGATGTCTGTGCGAGCAGACCCAATTTGTCTGCGCGCTCAAACAATTGGTTGAGTTCATCGCGGGAGGTCGCTGCCCCCACGGCGATAATCGGCGCCTTGTTTGTTGCAGACCGCCGGCTTATGCCGCGTTGACATCGGCTTCGGCAGCCCGAACCGGCTACCCGTTGAGTAGATCTGGCTTGTTAGTAGTAATGGTGGCGCCCGCCGACACCGCGGCCCATCGCTCCCACCACCGCCAATATGACGCCGACGACGAGCAGGATGACCCCGACCACCAAAATAAGATGGGCGAAGGTAGGGACAAGGCTCGGGAGCAGAAGCCCCAGAACGATGAGCACGATTCCGGATCATGACAGCTGTCTGATTTCTCTTGGATGTATGAACGGAGGATTGGCCGGGTCAGTATTCGAAGGGCTCATTTTGCTTGGCCCCCGGCCGGTTTGACGTTGCGCCAACCTGATCGGCGCGTCCATAGGTACGCGGCCGGGTATTCCCGGCACCGACACGGCTGTTTCCCGCTTCGTCGCCGATCAAGTGATCGACAAACCGACTAGCACGGGTCGGGTGAACGCGGAGTTGGAAGTCTTCCGAATTCCGGGCTAACAAAGGAATGAGCGAATCTGCATGCTCTCTCGACCGCAATCGGTAGACATTCGAATGTGCGGCGCGAGCGAACGCTCATCAAGTTCAGCGGCGTACAGCCAAACTAGCTTCCGGACTGGCTGAAGGACTCAGCAACAACAACACTACCCCTCTGGGTGGACCCGCAGCCAGTTGCCCGCCCAGTGCGGCGTGGCCGCGGTGCTGAAGCGGGTCGATATCCATTTCGCGGGCAGCGCACCATCACCGAACGTCCGGTTTGTACCAATTCCCGATAGTTGGGGGATCCTCAGAACGGACAGTGAGATTGGTAGCGCCCTCCTGAGCGCCTGGGCTGTGACCGCTTGCCGCCAGTTGTGCTACTCCCAAGCCCCAACCCCTGAAGCTGAAGCTCTCACCGGTGGTGGCATCGGTGACCTCAAGCTGAGCTGGATCGAAGACGATCGCGCTGTTGTTGACGAGATCGAGTCGCCAGAGCGGTAGCTTCGCGATTGCCTCGAGGTGAGCACGAACCTGCTCGGTCGTTGCGAACTTTGGGCCGCTGGCGACGAGCTGGTCCAGCCGATGAAGCGTAAATTGCTGCGTGGATTGATCCTCCACACTCGTCGTCGCGCTGACCGCATACCCCAGCGGCTGCGATACCTCGTTGAGCCGGTTGCACTCGCTGGCAACATCAGTCATGTGCTGCGCTTGCTCTTTGTCGATCATTCAGCTCCCTCTCATCGGCGTATCACCGACCCGTGATCATTGTGACCTGCCCACCTTCCTCGGCGGGGGTAATTGGCCGCACCACCGAGCGGCACGAGTCGGCTCGCCGCCCACGAGCTGCTCGACAAGCCTTTGCCGTCGAGTGTATTTGCGTCGCACACTCATGTGGGTTCCCCTTGCGGGGTTGGGTTCGGCCTCGCCGCTTCGGGCCTCACCAGGGTGGGGACTTCTGGGAGCTCCGGCGGCGCCGGATGATCCAGTGTCGGCGCAGTGGCCGGCCAACCGATGGTCCGGTCGGCCTGGGTGCCAATGGGGACGGTCACACACCGCTGCTCGATTTCGCAGCGTGGTCTTGGTTGGCTTGGCACCAGCACAATTCGGTTCTCGCCGGCCGGAGACGACGCTGTTCACATGTGGCATTACGTTGGCCGAGAAGGTCATCCGCACGATCACGGTGTACTCGCTGCCGGGGTGTTCGGCAACGGCACCTGGCTGCTGGGCGGGAGGGTCGGCGCCGTGACGCGCGTGGCGCTGAACGCGCGACTCAACCGGCTCACCGCAAACAGTCCGACAGCGAAACGCCTCTTCGGGGACGCGCCACGACGGTCAGCGACGGTGGCGGCGCCATCGCAGCGGGGATATATTCGCGTTTACCCGCTCAGCTGATGTTGGGCTCCTGATCGGTGCGCTCGTCGTCGGCCGGGTCCGCGGCGGTGAGCGTCTCAAGGATGAACTGGGCGGCGGTGTGCCGATCAGCGCCGCCATCAGCTTGGATGTCCAGTTCCCGATGAGCTTGCCCCGGCGTGCAGCCGCGGCCGATGAGGACACCGATGGCCTGATTGATGACCGACGCCGTTCCCAGATATGTCCCGGTGTCCGGCTTGCCAGGGACGCTGAGATGCTGATCGAGCGCGAAATCGTCGAGCGGGCGGCCGGTTAGCCACGCCAGGTCCGCGGCGAGGTCGACAAACGCTCCCGGCGTGCCCGCATAGAGGAGGAGGGCAACCATCGGCGCTGCCCGGCCCGCACCGACGCCGGGCAGCGTCAGCCGAAGCGAGGCGCGAACGTCGTCGGCCGCGCCGTCGTCAAGGGTAGTGAAGGTGAAAGGCGGATCATCACCGCCGTCGACGGTCACGCTCAGACCGAGATAGGTGGACAGCGCCGCTTGGGCGTTAACGCCCAATTGGTGCAAATTCTGCAGCATGTCGGCGTCGGACTCATCCAGGGCGGCGGTGAGGATGCCCAAATCGGCGGCCAGTGCCGCACGGATCTTCATGAGCGGGTTGCTCCGCTGGGCGCTCCCGAGCGCGGATCGAGCCTGCCGGTGCCGAACAGGCGAGCCGCCTGCACGGTGGGGAACACGCGACGCAAGCCAGGACTGGTCGCGTTGACTGTTTCCCCGCCCTCCAACCTACGCGCGTCACACCATTGCAGCGACAATTCGGCCGTGACTCGAACTCGCGGTTCGGGCTCAGGTCGGGTTGTGTCGGGCGCGGGCGCGGCGGACGGCTTCATCGACGATGTGTTGGGCCACCTCAACCAATTTGCGGTGTTCGGCTTGGCTGATCGCCCGCAACTGGTTGAACGCCTCCTCGGCGCTGCGCCCACTGCGTCCCCGGATCAGGCCGATCGCCTGGTCGATCACCGGACGCGTCGACAGCGCCGTCTGCAACTGCGCGGTCAGCGCCAACGCGTGCGAAAGGATCTGGGCGTTATGCACCGCCACCGCCGCGGGTTTGGCGAACAGTTCCCCCAGTTCGGCGGCGTGCTCATCGAAGACGTCTTTGTCGTGCGCGTACACATTGATCGCCCCGATCACCTGATCCAACACCAGCAGCGGCAGCGACAGCGCACTGTGTACGCCCAATCGGCCCACCCGCGGACCAAACCGAGGCCACATCTTCTCCCCACCCAACGACCCGGACCGCACTGTGCGCCGCTGCAGCGCCGCGGTGATGCAGGGCCCCTCTTTGAGGGTCACGTACTGAATCTCGTCGATCTCGGCGACAAACGGTGCACTTGCGGCCAACGCCTCGACCATGTTGTCCGCTCGGTCGACCCGCAACAAAGTCACCCCGGCACCCTCGGCGCCCGGTATCGCTTGCACTGCGAACGTCGACACCTCAGCCAGCAACGCAGGCAACCCCAGACTGCCGGCCACCAAGCCCGCCAACTCGTCGATCCCGGCCCGCAAGTCGGCGGCGTCGGCGCTAGCCTGTTTCGCGCTCAGCGACCCCAACGGAAACTCGTCGGCATCCTCGGTGAACCCCGTCATACCTGCGCTCAATAGTCTTGGCAGAGCTGGGAATCGACACCGAAGCCCAGTCCCTAGCCGTGTCGAAACCGTCACGAGATGGTGGTAGGGACGATATTACGCCGCTGGGCCGACGCGATCCTGCACCGCCGCACCGATCGGCTTCCCTTCGCCGCACCCAGGAACCGGGAGGTTCTCGGAGCAACGCGCGCGGCTGCAGGATTCGATGTGCACGTCAATCTGCAACACGAGTCCGACGGGGTCGAGCTCAGTCGGTGAGCTGACCAACGGCGGATGCATCTCAGACGGTTGCGGGTTGTGCGTCGCGGCCCGCGAGGATCGAGGTCATGCCAGGGAGCAGCAGTTCGAGGAAGCTGTCCAGTTCGGCGGCGCCGTCGTAAGAGGCTAGGACGGGTGCCAGCGCGCGCAGGTGAGGGAATTCGGTGATCGCGAATCGGTGAAGACCGAGCCGGAGCACATCGTCGGTTTCCTCGGGTCGCTCGATAACCTCCTGCAACTCATTCAGGATGTGGCCGTACAGGTAGCCGAACAGCACCCGGTAGATGTGTAGAGCTTCCTCGCCGGTGAAGCCGGCAGCGGTGAGCAGTGCGAGGACGTCCTCTAATGGCCGTAGCATTCCCGGCGGCCGCTGCCCGAGTGGCGTGGCCAACGGTCGAGTGACCAGCAACGGCACCACGTTCGGATGTGTCAGGGCCAATTGCCGGAAATCGCGGGCGACGGTACGCAGTTGGCCGGCCCAGTCCGGGTCGGAACTGTCCACCGACAGCTGTGCGAGCACCATCTCGACGACACCGTCGAGCAGCGCGGCCTTGTTGGGGACGTGCCGGTAGAGGACCACCGGATCTCGGCCCACCGCTTCGCTGAGCCGACGCATCGACAGTCCATCCGCACCGTTGCGGTCCACGATCTGTAGCGCGGTCTGCAGGATCATCGACCGGTTGAGTTGACCGTTGGCTGCACCGGCGGCCAACGGGTCCTCGTCGTCAGCGTCCGCGTCGAGGCCTGTCGATTGTCTCGTCATGGCCACAGCGCTCCCGTTCTGCCGCATCATCGAGCGGCTACCGATCCTAATTTAGCACCCTTAGTCAACATTGCTGATAAACACCAATTGTTAACGGTGTTGACATCCCCTCGTCGAACGCGTGTAATTGGTACCTAGCACCGCAATCGGAGACCTCGAAATGCTTGTCATAGTTGGATTAGTTGTTCTGCTCTTTGCCGTCTTCGTCGGGGTTATCGGTGTGATGGAGAATGCCGGAGCCGCTCATCTGCTGAGCGAGAACTTCTCGGTTTTGGGCTACCACGTCACCGGGTCGACCGGCACTCTGTTCCTCTTCGGGATCGTGATCGGCGCGCTGGCGATGCTAGGTATGAGCGTGCTGCTGGCCGGTGCGCGGCGCACCGCGGGTCGCGGCCGCGACGCTCGCCGTGAACTCAAGAGGTCCCAGCGCGAAGCGGCGTTTGTGAACCGAGACCACGACTTCGAGCGCCAGCCTGTCGACGAGACCACCGGCTCAACGGTGAACTCGGAATCCGCTACGACCCGACCGAGGAGGAAGAGGGGTTCGCTCCTCGGTCGCTGGTCTTACGGTCGGCAACCGGCAGCAGCGCGCGCTGGCAGCCGACGCCGCAACTACGACTAACCAATCAGATCGTGGGCGATAACGCGGTCGCCCAACGCTGCGAGCTACCCCAACCCGGTTCACGACAATGGTTGACTGTCGCGGCCCACCTCTCACGATCCCGAGTCCGATGCCCACAGGTAGAGTCGGTGACGGTTGATGGTCCAGCCGGCCCGGAACACCCTGCCCCCCGGGGGGACAGCGTGAGAACAATCGCTCGCAACCGGGCACCCCGGTGATCCCCCGATAGGGAGTTCACTATGCAGACGCGTCCCCATGGGACTGTCACCCCTGCACACCCAACACACGGCACCGGGGGCTAAGCGCCCGGTAACCGTCGTCGGCATCGCTGGTGGAAGGCCGAAAAATCGGCACACACCCGGGCTCTGCTCCGCAAAACCCGGATTGGGCCATCACGACCGCAACCGCAACAACCGGCGCAAAACGCAACAGGGCGCCGCCGAATCGCCGCGGGGCCTCAATGACGGCCACCGCCACCGATTCCGGGGCAAGCCTCATCGCGACATACAGCGTCTATGCGCCGCAACATGATTCATGCCCTAGACGGCCCGACCTAGCACGCGGTGATGCGCGGTCTCTGATGACCCCGCAACACCAGAGGCCGCGCACAGACTTGTCACTACTCCCCCGCGTCGTTTGCCCCACCTTCGGAATCCCACGTCGACTGTGCCGCGGCCGCATCTTTGCGTACCGCGGCGCGGCGTACACCTGCGCGGAGTACTTGGTGGAGTGTCAGGTACGGCCTGTCGATGACCGCCGGCGTCGATCTGCCCATGGCGGCATGGTTGCCGATAACCCGCGGTTCGGTGATGTGCGTCATGCTCGTCTCTCTGTCTGCCCGCATAACCGAGCTGGTAGCTGTTGTTGTTGTCTCTCTTACAAAATCGGGCGATCGCCACGGCGCGGAGGTGACCCTAATGGCGAATCGTCGAGCTGCTGCGCCGGCGGCTGCTCATGGGGTCCCGCGCCGACTTCTGGTGTTCAAGTTGGCGGATCAGCTCGCGCTTTGCTTCGCAGATGGCGCGAGTGATGTCCGGGTTCTCAGCAACCGCTATCAGCGGCGGATGGCCGGGCAGGCTCGTCCGCAAAGTAACGCGCTGCTCCTTGCCGTCGCGGTCCTGCAACGAGATTTCCACATCAATGTCCCGCGGATCCCATCGTCCCAGCAGGTGCGGGCCGAGTGTAGACAACGTCTCCAGGACGTGCTGGCGCTCCTTTTCTTTGAAACCCGCACCGACGTGAAGCACGTGCTCGCCGAAAGTATCTCGTTGTTCGTTGTCAGATGTCATCGTGGTCGTTCTCCTAAACAGGGTTCGCACGCAGGCACTCGGGGTTTTCTCCACGCGTGTCGTCGTTGTGCGGTGGTCGAATTGATTTCCCGGGAACAGAAGGAAACACATTGATCCATCAGCAATTACAGATGAACTCCGGCGATGGCTGATTTCCGGCAGACCTCCAGTAAACGCCCTTCACGGTAGTATGTCAACATCGTTGACCAACGGCGTAAGCACGGTGGCGCCGTTTGAAATGTCTTGGGTCTCAGCGGCTCAGAACTGCGAGGAGTTCGGGTAAGGCCACGGTGGCGATACCGATGGCGGCGTCAGCGATGCCGTACGGCAGCACCAGCGTGTCGGCGTGGACCAGTGCGCCGCAGCTGTAGACAACATTGGGCACGTAGCCGTCCTGCTCATCGGTAGCGGGGCTCAGTAGCGGTTGCGGCAGCTGGCCAAGAATCCTTGTCGGATCGTCGAGATCGAGCAGATGCTGGGGTTGCACAACGCCGCACCTTCAATGGCGTATTCGCTGGTGAACGCCGCGCCCAGCAACAACTTTCGCGCCTCGGAGAGTTCCCTGCCGGGATCCGGCCGATCGGCGAGCTCCTGGGCATGCCGACGGAAGGTGCCAGCAAGATCGCGGTGACGCTCGTCGAAGCGTATGACGACATCGTCTAGCGAAGACCGTACCCGCGCTTCGTCCAGGGCCAGGATCCGCGCCAGCACCGCTCCCGCTCGGGGCTCCTGTCGCTCGAAACCTTCCTGGCCTGGCACGAAGAGTCGGGGTGATGACCCGCGAAGGGTTGGCCGAGAGCCGTTGGGGGCTGCGTGTAAGGAGCGCACTCTGCACGGAAGTCATTGCCGCACAGTCGAGAATCGTCGAGCGTGTTGCATCGTCGAGAGCACTGCCAGAGTCGACTCCGCGCCCTGGTTGCGGTTGACCCCATCGGCGTGCAGGCCGTCGAATCCACCGCCGGCTGGGGGTCCCACATCAGCTGTCGCGCGTCGTTGGCGCCCATGAACCAGGCCGCAGCGGCGCGGACTCCGTTGGGCCAGATCGAAGCGGGGTCAATGGTAGCGGCACGCGCGCACGCGTCGGCGAGGGTGGACACCTCGATCGGCTGCAGATCGAACGCGGGCCGAACGTCGTCCGGCGCTCTGCCCCCTGCCGGAGTGGGCGAGAGGTGATCCCCGGCCGTTTCGTATTCGATCAGCCAACCCAGCAGATCCAAGCCCTGTTGCCGCAGTGCCCAATCGTCAAGCGCAACGCCGGCGGCGATCATCGCCTCGGGCAGAACCGCATTCGCGTACGTGAGTCGCGACTCAGGCCATGGCCAGGCGGCGTCGCCGTTCGGTTTGGCCACTGTGTCGGCGTAATCGATGAGAAGTGCGAGCGCGGCCCGATGCGCGGGGTCGAAGGCGACGAGTTCGGCGGCGGGACGCTACACCCAATGAGCGGCTACGGCATATTGCGCGTGGCCAGGATGCGCACGCCGACGGATACCGGCGTCGGCACGGCACCCTCACCCGTGAGGCGCCGCTTGGCTTGGTCGGCCAGGTAACCCGGACCGAGGAGGCCCGTCGGCTTGGTGATCGCCCAGGCTTCGAAAAGGCTTGTCGCCGAGTGCCGTTCGGCGACCCGCGGACAAGACGAAGATCGCCGCCGGAAGCAGACACACGTCGCCGTCGTCTGGCAGCGCCAACCTCAGCGAACGAAATCGTTCAGCGGCTCAGCGCATCTTCTCAGGGATCGAGTTCAGTGCGTGAAGTACATGTACCGCAAGCTCGCCCGCGGCGGCGTCGTCAAGCGGAGAGTACGTCGTCAAGGCGTCCCGTACGAGTCTTAAGCGCTTTTCATAAGGCGAGATAAGTGTTGACTCAGACATCATGGGTTCTTTCTATTGCGCCGACTGTTATTCGCTCAAAGGAAAGCGCTCGACGGTATATATCTTACACCGTAAATGAGTTGTTTGGTGGCACTGCCCGTTGCGGCCGAATCCGACGGTTTCGACACGCATTTTCGTGTCGGGCAGCTGAATATCCTCCGACAACAAAAAGCGCCACAACCACGATGGTCAAAAGTCTCCTGCCACGTCGTTCATGGAGGACTACGCCCAAAATCTAGCCAATATACGCGGAAGAGCACCTCTCGTACCGGGCAGTTCCTGGGTTTCGACCAGAGTTGAACAGCACAATTTCTTGTGTCAAAAATCTCTGGGGTTGACGGACCATGCCCGATCAGTCCTAGAGGTTTTCGTAACGAATCGCTAGACGGCGGTCACTCCAGCCGCCTGAGGGCCTTTCGCTCCCTGGGTGATTTCGAACTCTACTCGTTGATTCTCCTCAAGCGAGCGAAAGCCGCTCCCTTGGATTTCAGAATAGTGAACGAACACATCTTTTGCGCCGCCGTCCGGGGTGATAAAGCCAAAACCCTTCTCCCCGTTGAACCATTTCACGGTGCCCTGTACCCTACTAATTTCTTTCTCCTTCACTTGGATGTAATCAAGATACATCCACGACTAACCGTAACATAAACAGGAAAATGCACACCAATCGACAATG